>NZ_JACCBK010000001.1:1277020-1596275 GCF_013409875.1 Cellulomonas oligotrophica | reverse complement strand
CTCGGCGGGGGTGGTGGGTCAGGCGTCGACGACGAGGCCCAGGTGCGCGGCCAGGAGCGGGGCCAGCTCGAGGACCTGCGCGGGGCTCACCGTCGCGCCCGCCAGGCCCGCGACGCCGTCGACGGCCCGCCAGCGGGCGCCCCGCAGGTCGGCGCTCGCCAGCTGCGCGCCGTTGAGGTCGACGCGGCGGACGTCGCAGTCCACGACCTCCAGGTGCCGCACGCGGGCCTGCGCCAGGTCGAGGTCGCCGATCGTGACGCCCTCCAGCCGCAGCCGGTCGATCGTCGCCCCGCGCAGGTCCAGGTAGTCGACCTTGCCGCCGTGCACGTGCCCGCGGGTCCACCGCGACGCCGTCGCCACGAGGGCGCCGATCCGCGAGTCGCTGATCGTCACGTCCTGCCACGACGTGCCCGGCGCCCGCCACGTCCCGGCCCGCACGGCGGTGAACGTGCAGTCGACGAGCCGTGCGCCGTCCAGGTCGAGGCCGTCGAGGTCGCAGCCGGTGAACGTGCAGTCCAGCAGCCGGGCGCCCGCGGCCGTGAGCCCGGCCAGGTCCACGTCGTCGAACGCCAGGTCGTCGAGGTCGCCCTCGGGCTCGAGGTCGGCCGCGGTCCCGGGTGACGTCATGGCGCCACCCTGCCACGCGCCGCCGACGCGCCGTGACCACCGCGGGCCCCGACGGCGCCGTCGCCGACGGACGGGGTCAGGCGTGCGGCCGGACCTCGCCCTGCAGGTGCAGGCGCCCCGAGCGGGGGCTCCACGCGGTGAAACGGTGGCCGCCACCCTCGCGGGCGATGCGCACGTCGACGGTCGCGGGCAGCAGCACGGGGGACGCGAACTCGACGGACCAGGTGAACGCGTCGCCCCGGGCGGCGCCGACGTCGGCCAGCGCGCGCGAGGCCGTGAGCATGCCGTGCGCGATCGCCCGCCGGAACCCGAGCAGCCGCGCCGTCACGGGCGACAGGTGGATCGGGTTGACGTCGCCGGAGACCGCCGCGTACCGACGTCCGGTGCCGGCCGCCAGCTCCCAGCGCCCCGTCCGCACGGGCGGCACGAACGCGGGCCTCTCGGCCTCGTCGGCCGGCCCGTCGACGAGCCGCACGCCCTTGGCGAGGTACGACGAGACCCCGCGCCACGCGACCTCCCCGTCGGCGGCGACCTCGGTGACCAGGTCGACGACGGTGCCGGCCCGGTGCGCGCGCAGGCCCTGCGCCCGGGCCTGCACGTCGAGCACGTCGCCCAGGTGCAGGGGCCGGGTCTGCGTCACGCGGTTGGCCACGTGCACCAGCCCGAGCAGCGGCAGCGGGAAGTCGTCGCGCACCATCAGCGCGGTCGCGACGGGGAACGCGAGCACGTGCACGTACCCCGCGGGCAGGGCGTCGGAGGCGGTCTCGTGCACCAGCCGCTGGTAGCGCGTCAGGTGGTCGGCGTCGACCCGCACGCCGTCCGCCGCGTACGTGACCTCGGGCAGCGCGTGCGGCGCCCGGCGCCCCGGCAGGGCGGCGCGGGCGGCCCCGGCCAGGCCCCGCGCGTACAGCCCGCCGAGCCCGGGCACGCCGGGCAGCTGCACCGTGCCGGTCACCGGCCGACCATGTTCTGCCCGCACACCCGCAGGGTCCGCCCCACGACCCCGCCCGCCGCGGGCGAGGCCAGGAACGCGACGGCCTCGGCGACGTCCACGGGCAGCCCGCCCTGCTGCAGGGAGTTCAGCCGCCGGGCGACCTGGCGGGTCACCGCGGGGATGCGCGCCGTCATCTCGGTCTCGATGAAGCCGGGTGCGACCGCGTTGGCGGTGCCGCCGAACGGCACCAGCAGGGGTGCCGTCGCCCGGACCATGCCGATCACGCCGCCCTTGGACGCCGCGTAGCTCGTCTGCCCGCGGTTGCCGGCGATCCCCGACGTCGAGGCCAGGGCCACGATGCGCGGCGAGTCGACGAGGTCGCCCGACGTCAGCAGGGCCTCGTTGATGCGCAGCGGGGCGTCCACGTTGACCGCGAGCACGGGCTCCCAGCGGTCGGGCGTCATGTTGGCCAGCAGCTTGTCGCGCGTGATCCCGGCGTTGTGGACGACGACGTCGATGCGGCCGTGCCGGGCGCGGGCGTGCGCCAGGATCCGCTCACCCGCGTCGGGCGCGGTGACGTCGAGCTGCAGCGCGGTGCCGCGCACCCGGTTGGCGGTGGCGGCGAGCTGCTCGCCGGCGGCCGGCACGTCGACGGCCACGACCGTCGCGCCGTCGCGGGCCAGGACGTCCGCGATCGCCGCCCCGATGCCCCGGGCAGCGCCGGTCACGACCGCGACGCGCCCCGCGAGCGGGCGCTCCCAGTCCGCGGGCAGCTCGCCGGCGTCGGAGTCGACCTCGAGGAGCTGGCCGTCGACGAACGCCGACCGGGCCGACAGGAAGAACCGCAGCGTGGCCACCACGGACGGTGCGGTGACGGGCACGCCCTCGGCGACGACGACGCCGTTGCCGGTCGCCCCGCCGCGCAGCTCCTTGGCCAGCGAGCGCAGCAGGCCGTCGACGCCCTGCCGCGCGGCCGCCACGGCCGGGGCGTCCGCGTCGGTGGCGGGCCGGTGCACGGTGACGACCCGCGCGCCCGGCCGCAGGCGCTTGAGCGTGGACGCGGCGGCGAGCACCGGCCCGGCGAGGCCGTCCGGGTGCGCGAGGTCGGTGAGCACGAGCACGACGGCGGCGTACCGGACGTCCGGCGCGGGGTGCCGGTGCACGTCGAGGTCCCAGCCGTCCAGCACGGCGGGTGCCGCGTCGTCGAGGTGGGGGTGCGCGGGGCCGCCCGCGGGGGACGAGAGCAGCGTGGCGACGGCGTCGGCGTCGGGCCCGTGGCCGAGCACGAGCGCCGGGCCGTCGAGCAGCGGGTCGCCCGGGCGGTGGCGGCGCAGGCGCGCGGGGCGCGGCAGCCCGAGCTGGGCGGCCAGCTTCTTGGTGAGCCCGCTGTTGACGAGCTCGAGGTACGTGTCGGTCATCGCTGCTCCTGCGTCGGTGGGGGCGCGGCGGGAAGGGGGTGGGTCAGGCGGCCTCGAGCAGGGCCGTCAGGCCCAGCCCGCCGGCGGCGCACACCGAGACGAGCGCGCGGACCGGGCTGTCGTCGCCCGCGGCGACCTGCGCGGCGCGGCGGGCGTGCAGCTCCTTGGCGATCGTGGCGACGATGCGTCCGCCCGTCGCGGCGAACGGGTGGCCGGCCGCCAGCGAGGACCCGTGGACGTTGAGGCGGTCGGGGTCGACGGTGCCGAACGCGCCGTCGAGGCCGAGCCGCTCGCGGCCGAAGTCGGGCGAGGCCCAGGCGGCGAGGGTGGTGAGCACGGTCGACGCGAACGCCTCGTGGATCTCCACGTACTGCAGGTCGTCCAGGCCGAGCCCGTGCCGGCCCAGCAGCCGGGGGACGGCGAAGACCGGGGCCATGAGCAGCCCGTCCTCGCCGTGCACGAAGTCGACGGCGCCGGCCTCGGCGTCGACGACCGCCGCGAGCGGCACCAGGTCGTGGTCGGCGGCCCACTCCGCGGACCCGAGCAGCACCGTCGACGCGCCGTCGGTGAGCGGGGTGGAGTTGCCGGCCGTCATCGTCGCGGGCGTGTCCAGGCCCAGGCCGAAGGTGGGGCGCAGGCCGGCGAGCTTCTCGAGCGAGGTGTCGGCCCGCAGGTTGCCGTCGCGCGTCAGGCCCCGGTAGGGGGTGACGAGGTCGTCGAAGAACCCGGCGTCCCACGCGGCGGCGAGGCGCTGGTGGCTGCGCAGCGCGACCTCGTCCTGCGCCTCGCGGGTGATGCCCCACTGCGCGGTGGTCAGCGCCTGGTGCTCGCCCATCGACAGGTGCGTGCGCGGCTCGGAGGTGCGCGGCGCGGACGGTGCGAGGTCCTTCGGCCGGATCCGGGCGACGGCGGCCAGACGCTGGGGCACCGTGCGGGCGCGCGAGAGGTCGAGCAGCGCCCGGCGCAGGCGGTCCGAGACGGCGATCGGCGCGTCGGAGGTGGTGTCGACACCGCCGGCGACGGCGGACTCGAGCTGGCCGAGCCGGATCTTGTTGCTCAGCGAGACGACCGTCTCGAGCCCGGTGGCGCACGCCTGCTGCACGTCGTACGCCGGAGTGGTGGCCGACAGCGCCGAGCCCAGCACCGACTCACGCGTGAGGTTGAAGTCCCGGCTGTGCTTGAGCACGGCGCCGGCCGCGACGGCGCCGAGGCGCTCGCCCTGCAGCCCGAACCGGGCGACGAGGCCGTCGAGCGCGGCGGTGAGCATGTCCTGGTTGGACGCGTGCGCGTACGCCCCGCCGGCGCGGGCGAACGGGATCCGGTTCCCCCCGAGCACGTACGCGGGTCGGGCGGGTCCGGTGGGGCTCTGCCGGGTCGCTGCCATGGGGCGGTCCTCTCGCATCGGCGCTGATGGCGGGTCCGGGACGTGTCCGAGGAGGTCGGCCGGTGCGGCCTGCGCGTAGCGCGCGACGCTGCGTCGTCCGAGGGACGTTCGTCCCGATCTCGTTCCCGAAACCCACAGTACCTGATACCTTCGGTTTCGTGAGCCCCGTCACTTCGGGACCGTCGACGACGACGGGACCCGCCCGAGCTCGCGGCGCCGGACCCCACCCCGGCGTCGCGGCGGAGGCGCGCCACGAGGTCGCCCCGGACGCGGCGCCGGACCCCTCGACGGACCCCGACGAGCCCGCCGTCGACGGCCGCTCCACCCGCTGGGCCGACCACCGCGAGGCGCGCCGCGCGGAGCTCCTGCGCGTCGCCCGGCGCACCGTGCACCACCGCGGACCCGACGTCTCCATGGACGAGATCGCGGCCGCCGCCGGAACGTCCAAGTCCATCGTCTACCGCTACTTCACCGACAAGACCGGTCTGCAGATCGCCGTCGCCGAGGCCGTCGTCCTGCAGATCCAGGGCGCCCTCGAGGGCGTCCTGCGCGTCGCGCCCACGCCGCGCGACGGTCTGCGCGCGATGGTCGCCGTGTACCTGGAGATGATCGAGTCGTCGCCGCACGTGTACGCGTTCGTCACGCGCGACGGGTCCGTGGAGTCCGGCGGCCCGCTCGGCCACTTCCTCGACTCGGTGACCGCGCTCGTCGCCGCCCCCTTCGCCCGCGGGCTCACCGAGGACCGCGACGGCACCCGCGTCGCCCGGCGTCCCGAGGCCGTGCGGCGCCCCGCCGACGATCCGCACGCCGCCGCGCTCGCGGCCGCCGAGGTCTGGGCCGCCGGCGCCGTCGGGTTCGTGCGCGGCACCGGCGAGTGGTGGCTCGCCCACCGCGGCCAGCCCGGCGTGCCCGACCGCGAGACCCTCACCGCCCAGGTCGCGGCGTGGCTGTGGGCCGGCCCCGTCGGCCTGCTCGCCCGCGACCGTGCTCGCCGTACCGACGACGTCGTCCCCACCCCGACGGAGGAGCCATGACCACGACCGCCGCCCGCCCGGCCCCGAGCCCGGCGCCCGCCCCCACCGACGCCGAGCCGCGCGTCGACGTCGCCGCGCTCGAGGAGCAGCTGCTCGGCCGGTACGCGCAGCTGCGCCGCGAGGCCCGCGCCATCACCGCCGACCCCGACTTCCAGAAGATCGAGGGCATGCCCGTCGCCGAGCACCGCGAGCGCGTGCTCGCCCAGCTGCGGCGCCTGGAGGCCGACCACGACGTCCTCCGCGCGTTCCCGGCCCGGCTCGGCGGCGCCGACGACCACGGCGGCTCGCTCGCCCGGTTCGAGGAGCTCGTCGTCGGCGACCCGTCGCTGCAGATCAAGGCCGGGGTGCAGTGGGGGCTGTTCGCGTCGGCGATCCTGCACCTGGGCACGGCCTGGCACCACGACACGTTCCTCGCCGACGCGATGCACCTGCGGGTGCCGGGGGCGTTCGCGATGACGGAGACGGGCCACGGGTCCGACGTCGCGTCGATCGGCACGACGGCCGAGTACGACGCGCAGACGCAGGAGTTCGTCATCCACACCCCGTTCCGCGGGGCGTGGAAGGACTACCTGGGCAACGCGGCGCTGCACGGCACGGCCGCCGTCGTGTTCGCCCAGCTCGTCACGGCCGCCCCCGGGGGGCCGCGGGTCGACCACGGCGTGCACGCGTTCTACGTGCCGATCCGCGACCCGCGGACGGGGGAGTTCCTGCCCGGCGTCGGTGGGGAGGACGACGGCGTCAAGGGCGGGCTCAACGGCATCGACAACGGCCGGCTGCACTTCGACCACGTGCGGGTGCCGCGCACGCACCTGCTCGACCGCTACGGCTCGGTCGCGCCCGACGGCACGTACTCGTCGCCGATCGCGAGCCCCGGGCGGCGGTTCTTCACGATGCTCGGCACCCTCGTGCAGGGCCGGGTCTCCCTGGACGGCGCCGCGGTGAACGCGTCGAAGGTCGCGCTCGCGATCGCCGTGACGTACGCCAACCAGCGCCGGCAGTTCACGGGCGGCGACGCCGAGGAGGTCGTGCTCCTCGACCGCGGCCAGCACCAGCGCCGGCTGCTGCCGCTGCTGGCCGAGACGTACGCGGCGACGTTCGCGCACGAGGAGCTCCTCGCGGCGTTCGACGACGTGTTCTCCGGCCGCGGTGACACCCCGGAGCAGCGCGAGGACCTCGAGACGCTCGCGGCCGCGCTCAAGTCGTCGTCGACGTGGCACGCGCTGCGCACGGTGCAGACCTGCCGGGAGGCGTGCGGCGGGCAGGGGTTCCTCGCGGAGAACCGGCTCACGGGCCTGCACGCCGACATGGACGTGTACGCCACGTTCGAGGGCGACAACACCGTCCTGCTGCAGCTCGTCGGCAAGCGCCTGCTCGGGGACTACGCGGCGTCGCTGTCCGCGCTGCAGCGCGACCGGGGCGACCTGGCCCGGTTCGTCGCCGAGCGCGTCGCCGACGCCGCCCTGCACCGCACGCCCCTGGTGCGGGCCGTGCAGACCCTCGGCGACCTGGGCGACGCCCGCCGCTCGGTGGGCCAGCTGCGCGACGAGGCCACGCAGCGCGAGCTGCTCACCGACCGGGTCGAGGCGAAGGTCGCCCAGGTCGCGCAGGCCCTGGCGCCGGCGCGCAAGCTGAGCCCCGACAAGGCGGCGGCGCTCTTCAACGCCCACCAGCACGAGCTCGTCGAGGCCGCGCGCGCCCACGCCGAGCGCGTGCAGTGGGAGGCGTTCACGCGGGGGCTGGCCCAGGTGCAGGACCCGGGGACCCGGCAGGTGCTCACGTGGGTGCGCGACCTGTTCGGGCTGTCGCTGATCGAGCGCGACCTCGCCTGGTACCTCATCAACGGGCGGCTCTCGGCCGGGCGGGCCCGCACGGTGACGTCGTACATCGACCGGCTGCTGGTCCGCCTGCGCCCGCACGCGCAGGACCTCGTCGACGCGTTCGGCTACCGCCAGGAGCACCTGCGCGCACCGATCTCCTCCGGCGCGGAGCGCGAGCGGCAGGACGAGGCGCGGGCGCACCAGCGGGCGCTGCGGGCGTCCGGCGCGGCCCCGGTGCCGGAGAAGCACGCCAAGGGCTGACCGTCCGGGTGCGACGGGCGCGGGTCAGCCCGCGTCCGTCGCCGTCGGGTTGCAGCGCGTCGCGAGCATCGTCAGCCCGTCGACCTCGGGGCGCCACGGCTCGAGGTTCCAGGTCTCCTTCTCGGGCGCACCCAGGGCGTGGCAGCCGAGCTGGTCGCGCATCGACGCGGACGCGGCCTCCGGCTCCGCGGCCGCGAGCTGGGTCGCGACGGCCTCCTGCGCCGCGATCCCGCCGCTGCGGGCCCAGGCGGCCGGGTCGACCGCGAGCGAGCGACCGCCCTCGTTCTCGCCCCAGGTCGCGCTGTCGACGGCGGCGCCGCCGACGACGACGGTCACGGGTGCCGCGGTCGCGGCGCCCTCCGTGCCCGTGCCCGCCGGCGCGGTCAGCAGCGCCAGGCCCGTCGAGGCGTCGGCGGTCCACCGCGGTGCGCCCGCCGTGCCACGGGCCGCGCCGACGGCGGCGAGCGTGACCCCCGCCTCGTCGCGCACGGCCACCGTGCCGTCCGCGAGCACGTGCAGCGCGGTGCCCGCGGGGGCGGCGAGCCACGCCGTCGGCGTCCCCGCCGTGGTCGCGGCGAGGGTCACGTCGAGGGCGCCGTCGTCGCGGACGGCGACCCCGGGCGCGTCCCCGGCGAGCAGCGCGAGCGTCGGGCCGCCGCGGGGGGCCAGGGCGACGCCGCGCTCCTCGACGGCCGCGGCGTCCGGGGCGGGCGCGTCCTGGTGCGGTGCGGACGTGGCGCCGGACGGTGCGGGGGACGACGCCGGCGGTGACGCGACGGGCCGGGTCGCCGGTGACGTGCAGCCGGCTGCCACGACCACGACGCCGAGCGCGGCGGCGAGCCACGTGCCACGGCGGGCGGGGGGAGACGTGCGGCGGGCGGGCACGGGTCCGACCGTAGCAACGGCGTGCCGCAGCACGGGGCCCGGGGACGCCGCGGGGCCCGGGACGGCGAGCGTCCCGGGCCCCGCGGCGGTGCCGGCGGTGTCAGCCCTGGCGTCGGGCCCGGCGCCGCAGGACCAGCAGGACCCCGCCGACGGCCACGGCCGCGACGGCCGCGAGCAGGATCGGCAGCGCGCGCGCCCCGGTGTCGGACAGCGCGGCGGCCTGCGTGCCGGCGGTCGCCGAGAGCACGTCCGACGTGGCGGTCGGGCTCGGCGTGGGCGTCGACGCCGCCGCGGCGGGCGTGGGCTCCGCCGAGGGCTGCTCCTCGGGCGCGACCGTGGGCTCGACGGTCGGCTCCTCGACGGGCTCGGGGCCGACGGTCTCCTCCGGCGTCACGGGCGTGGGCTCGGGCTCCGGGGCGGGCTCGACGGTGGGCTCCGGCGTCGGCGTGGGCTCGGCCGTGGGCGCGGGCGTCTCCTCGGGCGCCACCGGCGTGGGCTCGGGGGTCGGCGTGGGCTCGACCGTGGGCTCCGGCGTCGGCTCCGGGGTGGGCTCAGCCGTGGGCTCGGGCGTGACCTCGGGTGTCGGGGTGGGCTCCGGCTCGGGCGTGACCTCGGGCGTCGGCTCCGGCGTGGGGTCGGCGGTGGGCTCGGGCGTCGGCTCCGGCGTCGCCTCGGGCGTCGGGGTGGGCTCCGGCGTCGGGGTCGGGGTCGGCTCGGGCGTGACCTCGGGCGTCGGCTCCGGGGTGGGCGTCGGGGTCGGCTCGGGGGAGGGTGTCCGCACCGGCGTGGGCGTCGGCGTCGGCGTGGGCTCCGGGGTGCGGCAGACCGGGTCCTGGCCGCCCTCGCCGAAGTGCTCGTCGAAGCCGTGCACCTGCACCCACGTGATGCACGCGTCGGCGGGCAGCGCGGCCCGCGACCACGTCAGCGTCGACGTGCCCTCGAGGTCGGCGTTGAGCCCGCCGTCGACGTGCACGTTGCGCGTGGTGGAGCCGCCGCCGTCGGGGCGGGTGTACCGGATGTTCACGTCGAAGTGCTCGGCGAAGGTCCGCCCCGCGGGCAGGACCAGCGCCTCCTCGGTCACCTGGTAGGGCGGGGGCGAGTCCGAGCCCCCGGCGAGCGCGGTGGTGCCGACGGCGGCGACGACGACGGTGGAGGCGGCTACGACGACGACGACGTGACGCGAGTGCATGGGACCTCTGGTCTCGGGCGTGCGGACGCCGGCGGTGACGTCGTTGCACGTCACCCGGCATGGAGGGGAGCGACGGCAGGGTAGCGGGCAGATCGGGACGAGGGGGTCGATCGGTGACGAACCGTGGCCGGGGGTGCATCTCGGGCGGCGCGTCGTCGGCGTGTCGCGGCAGGGCGGCGCGACGGGCCGGCGGGTCCGGGCGGCCCCCGGCGCCGGTAGGCTGCTGCCGTCTGCCGACCCCGGCGCGGGACCGGCCGGGCCCCGCCCGTCCCCGGGACCGAGCCCCCACCGAGGGAATCGATGACCACCGCACCTGCGCGCCCCGACGCCCCGCACCACCGGACCGACACCGTCGAGCAGGCTGCGGCCACGCCGGACGCCGAGCAGCCCTGGGCCGAGCTCGGCCTCAAGGCCGACGAGTACCAGCGGATCCGCGACATCCTGGGCCGGCGCCCGACCGCCGCCGAGCTCGCGATGTACTCGGTCATGTGGTCCGAGCACTGCTCGTACAAGTCCTCGAAGGTGCACCTGCGCCAGTTCGGCGACAAGACCACGCCCGCGATGCGCGAGCACCTGCTCGTCGGCATCGGCGAGAACGCCGGGGTCGTCGACATCGGCGACGGCTGGGCCGTCACGTTCAAGGTCGAGTCGCACAACCACCCGTCGTACGTCGAGCCCTACCAGGGCGCGGCGACCGGCGTCGGCGGGATCGTGCGCGACATCATCTCGATGGGTGCGCGGCCCGTCGCCGTCATGGACCAGCTGCGGTTCGGCGCGGTCGACCACCCGGACACGGCCCGGGTCGTGCACGGCGTCGTCGCGGGCGTCGGCGGGTACGGCAACAGCCTCGGGCTGCCGAACATCGGCGGCGAGCTGGTGTTCGACGCCTCGTACCAGGGCAACCCCCTGGTCAACGCGCTGTGCCTGGGCGTGCTGCGGCACGAGGACATCCACCTGGCCAACGCCTCGGGCGTGGGCAACAAGGTCGTGCTGTTCGGTGCGCGCACGGGCGGCGACGGGATCGGCGGGGCGTCGATCCTCGCGTCGGAGACCTTCGACGACACCAAGCCCTCGAAGCGCCCGTCGGTGCAGGTCGGCGACCCGTTCATGGAGAAGGTGCTCATCGAGTGCTGCCTCGAGCTGTACGCGGCGAAGGTCGTCGAGGGCATCCAGGACCTGGGCGCCGCGGGCATCTCGTGCGCGACCAGCGAGCTCGCGTCCAACGGTGACGGCGGCATGCACGTGGACCTCGAGGCCGTGCTGCTGCGCGACCCCACCCTCACCGCGGGCGAGATCCTCATGTCGGAGTCGCAGGAGCGGATGATGGCCGTCGTCCGTCCCGAGAAGCTCGACGAGTTCCTCGCGATCACCGGGCGCTGGGACGTCGAGACGGCGGTCATCGGCGAGGTCACCGGCACGGGGCGCCTGACGATCGACCACCACGGCCTGCGCATCGTCGACGTCGACCCCCGCACGGTCGCGCACGAGGGACCCGTCTACGACCGCCCGTACGCGCGGCCCGCGTGGCAGGACGCGCTCGTCGCCGACTCCGTCAGCACCCCCGAGGGCAAGGCCCGGTACGCGCGCCCGTCGAGCCCCGCCGAGCTGCGCGAGACGGTCCTGCGGCTGCTCGCGTCGCCGAACCTCGCCTCGCCGGCGTGGGTGACGGACCAGTACGACCGGTACGTGCAGGGCAACACCGCGCTCGCCCAGCCCGACGACGCGGGCGTCGTCCGCGTCGACGAGCAGACGGGGCTCGGCGTGGCCCTCGCGACCGACGCGAACGGCCGCTACGGCAAGCTCGACCCGTACACGGGGGCGCAGCTGGCGCTCGCGGAGGCCTACCGCAACGTCGCGACGACCGGCGCGCGCCCGCTCGCGGTCACCGACTGCCTGAACTTCGGCAGCCCGGAGCACCCCGACTCCATGTGGCAGCTCGTCGAGGCGATCCGCGGCCTGGCCGACGCGTGCCAGACCCTCGAGGTGCCCGTGACCGGCGGGAACGTCTCGCTGTACAACGGCACGGGCGAGCCCGGCCAGGTCGACTCCGCGATCCACCCGACGCCCGTCGTCGGCGTGCTCGGCGTGATCGACGACGTCGCCGACGCCGTGCGCTCGGGCTGGCGCGCCCCGGGGCAGGCCGTGTACCTCCTGGGCACCACGCGCCCCGAGCTCGACGGGTCCGCGTGGGCCGACGTCGTGCACGGGCACCTGGGTGGGACGCCCCCGCGGGTCGACCTCGACGCCGAGCGCCGCCTCGCGCAGGTGCTCGCCCAGGCGGCCCGCGACGGTCTCGTCGACGCCGCCCACGACCTGTCCGAGGGCGGCCTCGCCCAGGCGCTGCTCGAGTCGAGCCTGCGGTACGGCGTCGGCGTCCAGGTGGACCTCGACGCGCTGTGCGCGCGGGACGGCCTGACGCCCTTCGAGGCCCTGCTGTCGGAGTCGACGGCCCGCGTGCTCGTCGCGGTGCCCCGCTCCGAGGAGGTCCGCCTGCTCGACCTGTGCACCGCGCGCGGCGTGCCGGCGCTGCGCCTGGGGGAGACCGCCGAGACGTGCTCCCCGGGTGCGGGCACGCCCGCCGAGGACGGCGACCACGCGCACGTCGCGGCGGTCGAGGTGCGCGGTCTGTTCACCGTGCCTCTCGACGAGGCCCGCGAGGTGTGGGAGGCGACGCTCCCGCGCCTGTTCGGCTGACGGCACGTCGGGACTCGTCGGGGCACGGCCGGACGGCGCCGCGCCCCGACGTGCCCGACCGTCGCCCGGGAGGGTGCACGGACGCACCGCCGGACGGGTGGACATCCGTCCGGTTCGGGCCAGATCGTCCCGGTCCGCCCTAGCATGCAGCCGTGGCTCAGCGACGCGGATCTCGACGCACGGCGGTGGTGAGCGTGCTCACGGTCGCGACCCTGGCCGCGGTGGCCTTCGTGACCTGGGCGATCGCCGGAGGTGGTCAGGGCGGCGGCGCGACCCCCGTCGCGCAGGTCGAGGCGTGGGCCGGCGCGCTCACGCACACGGCCCCCGAGCCGGAGCCGGAGCCGGACGCCGAGCCGACGACCGCGGAGGCCGGGTTCGACCTCACGGCGCTGTCGACGACCGACCCCGCCAGCCCCTGGGTGGTCGTCAACAAGCAGCACCCCCTCACGCCGAGCGACTGGGCGCCCGACGACCTCGTGGCCGTCGACGGCGTGCAGGTGCGCGCCGCCGTCGCCACGGACCTCGAGGCGATGCTCGAGGCAGCGGCCGCCGACGGCGTCGAGATCCTCCCGCGCGACGGCTACCGCTCCTACGCCGGCCAGGCCGCCGCGCGGGCGGCCGTGGAGCAGCGGCGCGGGTTCGAGCACGCCGAGCGGTACTCGGCCCGCCCCGGCTTCTCCGAGCACCAGACCGGCCTGGCGCTCGACGTCGACTCCGCCTCGAACCCCTCGTGCGACCTGCAGACGTGCTTCGCGCAGACCGCGGAGGGCCGGTGGGTCGCCGAGCACGGCCACGAGTTCGGCTTCCTCGTGCGCTACACGCCCGAGAACACCGAGACGACCGGGTACGCGCCCGAGGGGTGGCACCTGCGCTGGGTCGGTCGCGACCTCGCGGGCTGGATGCACGCCGAGGGCCGCACGTCGCTGGAGGACGTCTTCGGCGTCCCGGGCGGGTCCACGTACCTCGAGCAGTGACCGCCGACGGGCCCAGGGGCCGGCGAAAAGGCGTCGCCGCGCGGGCCGGGCGCGCCTAGCGTCAGGCGGGTGCAGCCCGTCCCGTCGTCGCCTGCCCCGGCCGCCGAGCCCGCCCCGGCCGCCGAGCCCGGTCCGGACGCCGTGCCCGCCGTGCCGTCCGGTGCGGCGCCCGCCGGCGTCCATCTCGTCGTGCGCGTGGACCGCGGTGCCGTCCTCGTCGTCCCCGTCGACGACGTGACGTCCGAGCCGCGCCGTGCCGTCGTGGACCGCGACGGCGCCGCCCCGCTGCCGGACGGCACGCGCAGCCCCCTCGCGGTCGGCGACCGCGTCGACCTCGCGACGACCGGTCACGAGCCGCACGTGCAGGCCGTGCACGCCCGGCGCAGCGTCCTCGTGCGCGACTCGGCGGGCCGCACCTCCCACGAGCAGGTCCTCGCCGCCGGTGTCGACGTCGTCCTCGTCGTCGAGCACCTCGACCCCGACCCCGACCTGGGCCGTGTCGAACGGCTGCTGACCCTGGCCTGGCGGTCGGGCGCCCGACCCGTCGTGGTGCTCACCAAGGCCGACGCCGTGCCCGACCCGGCCGGCATGCGCCAGGACGTCGCCGCGGTGGCCCCGGGCGTGGACGTCCACGCGGTGAGCGTGCAGGAGGGCACGGGCCTGGAGCCTGTGCGGGACCTGCTCGCCCCCGGCGTCGTGCTCGTCGTCGTCGGGCCCTCGGGGGCCGGCAAGTCCACGCTCGTCAACGCGCTCGCGGGTGCTCCGGTGATGGCGACGTCGCAGGTGCGCGCCGACGGGCGGGGCCGCCACACCACGACGCACCGCGAGCTGGTGCCGCTCGCCGGCGGTGCGATGCTCGTCGACACCCCCGGGATCCGCGGCGTCGGCCTCGTCGCCGACGCCGGCGCCCTCGACGTCGCGTTCTCCGACGTCGCGGGGCTCGCGCAGCGGTGCCGGTTCGCCGACTGCGCGCACGACGCCGAGCCCGGGTGCGCCGTGCTGGCCGCCGTCGAGGCCGGTGACCTGCCGGCCCGACGGCTGGACAGCTGGCGGCGCCTCGAGCGGGAGGCCGCGCACCACGCGCGCCGTGCGGACGCCCGCCTGGCGGCGCTGGAGCACGCGCGGGTGCGTCGGGTGCAGCGGGCCCGGCGGCGCAGCCCGGGGCCCCCGCGGGCCTGAGCCGGCCGCCCGCGCGCACGGGCCGCGCACATGACAGATCTGTGAGGACTTGCGCGAAGGGGTCGCCAGGAGGCGTCGGATCGGGTTCCCTGGGTGAACCGCCGGCACCGCCCTGCACCCGATCCTGAGGAGCACCGCCCATGTTCACCCGCCTCTCGACGACACGCCGCAAGGTCGCGGCCGTCGCCACGGCCGGCGCCCTGCTGGCCGGGGTGGTCACGGCGGCGACGGTGACCGCGGCGCAGGCCGCGCCCGGATGCCGCGTCGACTACACCGTCACCAGCCAGTGGCCCGGCGGCTTCGGCGCCGACGTCAAGGTCACCAACCTGGGCGACCCGCTCACCGCGTGGAACCTCGCCTGGACCTTCCCCGCCGGTCAGCGGATCACGCAGCTGTGGAACGGCTCGGTGATGGGGACCGGCTCGCAGGTCCAGGTGTCCAACCTCGGGTGGAACGGCCGCCTCGCCACGGACGCGTCGGTGTCGTTCGGGTTCAACGGCTCGTGGTCGGGCAGCAACACGGCCCCGACGTCGTTCACGCTCAACGGGACCCCGTGCACGGGTGCCGTTGCCTCGCCGACGCCGACACCGACCCGCACGGCGACGCCCACCCCGACGCCGACACCCACCCGTACGGCGACGCCCACCCCGACGCCGACACCGACCCGTACGGCGACGCCCACCCCGACGCCCACGCCCACGCCCACCCCGACGCCCACCCCCACGGTGCCCGCGACGAGCACGTTCTACACCGACCCGACGACGGCCGCGTACGCGGCCTGGCAGGCGGCGTCGGGCACGGACAAGACGCTGCTCGCCAAGATCGCGCAGACGCCCCAGGCGTTCTGGATCGGCGACTGGGCACCCGCGGCGACGATCCAGCAGGACGTGCGCAGCTACACCGGACGCGCGCAGGCCGCCGGTGCGACGCCCGTGATCGTGGTCTACGCGATCCCCGGCCGTGACTGCGGCTCCTACTCGGGCGGCGGCGTCGCCGAGTCCGAGTACGCCCGGTGGATCGACACCGTCGCCGACGGGATCCAGGGGCGTCCCTGGATCGTGCTGGAGCCCGACGCGCTCGCCCAGCTGGGCGACTGCCAGGGCCAGGGTGACCGGGTCGGGTACCTGCGCTACGCCGCACGCGTGCTGACCGAGCACGGTGGACGGGTCTACATCGACGCGGGCAACTCGGCCTGGCTGTCGGCGCAGGAGACGGCGCGCCGCCTCCAGCTCGTGGGCCTCGACCACGCCGAGGGCTTCGCGCTGAACACGTCGAACTACCGGACCACGTCCGAGGCCAAGGCGTACGGCGAGGAGGTCTCCCGCCTGGCAGGCGGTGCGACGTACGTCATCGACACGTCCCGCAACGGCAACGGGTCCAACGGTGAGTGGTGCAACCCCCGGGGCCGTGCCCTGGGCGAGCGCCCGGCGGTCGTGAACGACGCGTCCGCGCTCGACGCCGTCCTCTGGGTGAAGCGCCCGGGCGAGTCCGACGGCACGTGCAACGGCGGCCCGACCGCCGGTGCGTGGTGGCAGGAGATCGCGCTGGAGATGGCGCGCAACACCACCTGGTGACCCGGTCGCCCGGGGCACGACCCGGGCGACCGTCCGACGGCCGCACATCCCCCCGTGCGGCCCCGCGAGGCCGCGGACGTCCCTCCCCCCCGACGTCCGCGGCCTCGCCCCGTGCCCGGCAGGGGCCACCGCCCGGCTCCCGCGGTGCGTCCGCCCGGTTCCGACCGGTGCGTCCGGCCCGCGGGCCGACTTCACCCCGCCCGGGGCGGGTGATCATCTGGTCGCCCGTCCATGTCGGGCGGGGCGGCGGTCGATGGGGACGAGGATCCGTCCTCGTCCCCGGGAGCACCCCGCATGTCCGCTCGACCGCACACCCGTCGGGGCAGCCGTGCCCTCCTCGCGGCCCTCGCCGCGGCGGTGGTGCTGCTGACCCAGCTCGTCGCGGCGGCGCCGGCGCGCGCGGACGTCGACGACGCGTTCGTGCCCGTGTACTCGACGAACGAGCACGGTGCCATCGTGATGACGGGCAACACGCTGATGACCTGCAGCTCCCGGGTGCGGTCCTGCCCGGCGGTCCAGCAGGACACGGGCGGGTCGGCGGACAACTCCGACTTCTCGTCGAGCTCGTCCGGCGCGTACGTCGACGTGCTCGCCGACGGGGCCACGACGTTCAGCTCGTCGAGCGCGTCGCTGCACATCGCCGACAGCTCCACGGTCCGGTTCGCGGCGCTGGTCTGGGGCGGGCGCACCTCGCAGACCAGCACGACGGGCAGCAACCCTGACCTGCGCCACCGGGCGTGGCTGGCGGTGGACAGCGAGTCCGGCGCGGACCTGCCGGGGCGGACGGTCACGGCGGACCACTTCGCGCAGACGTCCCGCACGGAGGGCTACCAGGGGTACCTGGACGTCACGGACGTGGTCACGGCCGCCGGCTCCGGCACGTACACCGTGGGCAACGTGCAGTCCACGCGCAACGACATCGGCCGGTTCGCAGGCTGGTCGCTGGTCGTCGTGGTCGCCGACGAGTACCAGCCGATGCGCAACCTCACCGTGTTCCGGGGGTTCGCCGAGGTCGAGGCCGCGGCGTCCAGCGACGTGCAGTTCACGGTCGACGGGTTCCGCACCCCGCTGAACGGCGAGGTCCGCTCGACGCTGGGCGCGGTCACGTACGAGGGTGACCGCGGCATCTCCGGGGACAGCTTCTCGGTGGACGGCCACGCGCTCACGGACGTGCTGGGTGACCCGGACAACGTCTTCAACTCCACGATCAGCGAACGCGGGTACATGGTCGACCAGGGCCGCGACCCCCTGTACTTCAACCAGCTCGGCCTCGACATCGACACGTTCGACGCGGACGGGGTGCTGGCGAACGGCGCGACGAGCGCCACGCTGCGGGCGACGACCACGCAGGACCAGTACTGGGTCGGCATGGTCACCTTCCAGACGGAGCTCTACGAGCCCAGCGTGTCGCTCGTGAAGTGGGCGTCGTGGGACCCGGAGGCCGACGCGGACGGCGTCGTGGGCCCCGGTGACACGGTCGAGTACGGCATGGTCTTCCTCAACGAGGGCCTCGACACGGCGGTCGACCCCGTGCTGCGCGACGCGGTGCCGACGGGCACGACGTACGTGCCCGGCAGCATGTCGCTCGACGGCGTCCCGCTGACGGACGAGGACGACCGCGGGGCGCCGGACGGCGACGGCGGTCGCTACCGGTCGGCCGGCGGGGGCGATCTCGAGGTGCACGTCGGTGACATGCCGGGCACGGACGGCGAGGGTGACCTCGAGTTCCGCCGGTTCACGTTCTCGGTCGTGGTCGACGACGACGTCGCCCTCGACCAGGACCTCGTCAACGTCGCCCAGCTGTCGTACACGGGCGCGGTCTCGGGGACGGTCGGCGGCTCGGTGAGCAACACCGCGCTGCTGCGCGTCGGCGACGAGGACGGCTACCCCGAGGAGGGGCAGGAGACCGTCGCCCCGACGCTCGTCGACCACCTCGTGGTGCTCACGCCCGCCCCGGGCCGGCCCGGGGCGGACGTGGCCGTGCTCGACGGTGCGTCGGCCGCCGGCGGCGGTGCGCTCACGGTGGTCGGCGTGACCGCGCCGGCGCACGGCACGGCCACGGTCGTCGGGGACACGGTCCGGTACGTGCCGGACCCGGACTTCTCGGGCCGGGACGCGTTCACGTACACGGTGTCCGACGCGGACGGGAACGTGACGTCGGCGGTCGTGCGCGTCGACGTGCTCAACGACGCGCCCGTCGCGGTCGACGACGCGCTCGACCTGGACACGGACGTGCCCGTGGGTGCGGCGACGGCCGTGGACGTCCTGGCCAACGACACCGACCCGAACGGCGAGGTGCTCGCGGTCCGGGGCGTGGCCGTCGGCAACGACGTCGTCATGTCCGGGAGCCTGGCGACGCCCGCGGGCGGCACGGTGACGGTCACCGACGGCCAGGTGACGTACACCAAGCCGCCGGGCGGGCTGCCGGCGGGTGCCACGGACACGTTCGGCTACCTCGTCGTGGACCAGCGGGGTCGCACGTCGGAGGCCCTGGTCACCGTGACGTCGGTGGACCTCAACCAGGACCCGGTGGCGCACCCGGACACCGCGACGGTGCCCGCCGGCGGCGCGCCCGTGACCGTCGACGTGGTCGCCGACGACACGGACGGCGACGGGGACACGCTCGCGGTGACGGGGGTCGGCAGCCCCGTCGACGCGGGCGGCACGGTGCGCGGCTCGGCGGCGGTGACGCCCGAGGGCCGGGTCCGCTACACCCCGCCGACGGGGTGGGACGGGCTGGTCACGCTGCCGTACACGATCAGCGACGGACGCGGCGGCACGGCGGGCGGCGTCGTCGAGGTGACGGTGACGAACACCGCCCCGACCGCGGGCGACGACGCCGCGACCACCGCCCACGCCACCGCGGTGGACGTACCGGTGCTGACGGACGACACGGACGCGAACGGCGACACGCTCACGGTCGTCGGCGTGGACCGGCGCGCGGCGACGGGGGCGGTCGCGGTCGCGACCGTCGGCGGGGTGCAGGTGGTGCGGTACACGCCGGCCACCGGCTTCGTCGGCACCGAGCAGGTGGGGTACACGGTCGCGGACGGGCGCGGCAGCACCGCGACGGCCACGGTGACGGTGACGGTGACGAACGCCCCGCCGGTGGCGCGCGACGACGCGGCGAGCACCCGGGCCGGCGTGCCGGTGGCCGGTGTGCCCGTGCTCGCCAACGACTCCGACCCCAACGTGGCGGCCGGCTCCGGCGGGCAGGCGCTGTCCGTGCTGGACGCCACCGCGGACCAGGGGGCGACGGTCACGGTCGCGCCCGACGGCACGCTGACGGTCGCGCCCGCCGACGGGTTCGTCGGCACGGTGCAGGTCACGTACCGGCTGACCGACGGCGTGGCCGTGGTCGACGGCACGCTGCGCGTCGAGGTCCTCAACAACGGTCCCGTGACGGTCGCGGACCTGCTGACCACGCCGACGTCGTCCACCGACGTCCCGCTGGACGTGCTCGCGAACGACGTCGACCCCGAGGGAGACCCGCTCACGCTGGTCTGGGTGACGGACCTCGTGGACGCGCAGGGGGCGGCCCGCGGCACCGCGCGCGTGGACGGCGGCGTCGTGCTCGTCACCCCGGCGGCAGGCTGGGCCGGCACCGCGACCTTCACGTACCTCGCGGGGGACGGGACGGACACCGCGGCGGGCACGGCCACGGTCGTCGTGCTCAACGACGTGCCGGTCGTCCCGGACGCGGTGGCGAGCACCCCGACGGACGCACCGGTGACCGTCCCGGTGCTGGACGCGGTGCAGGACGCCAACGTGGCCGCCGGGCACCAGACCCTCCAGGTCGTCCAGGCGACCGCCGACGAGGGGGCCACGGTGCTCGTCGACGACGACGGCCGGCTCGTGGTCACGCCCGCCCCCGGGTTCGTCGGCGAGGTCCGCGTGGACCTCGAGGTCTCCGACGGCCAGGACGCCGTCCCGGGCGTCCTGCGCGTCACGGTGCTCAACGCCGACCCGCAGGTCGCGGACCTGAGCCGGAGCACCGGCCCCGCCGACGCCCTCGACGTCGACGTGCTCGCGTCCGTCGTCGACCCGAACGTCGCAGCGGGCCACCAGCAGCTGTCGGTCGTGGCGGCGTCCGCGGACCACGCGGACGTGACGGTCCAGCCCGACGGGCGCCTGCGCGTCACGCCCCACGCCGGGTACGCGGGCCCGGTCGCGGTGCAGTTCGACGTGTCCGACGGCGTCGCGACCGTCCCGGGCACCCTGACGGTCACCGTCGCGAACGCGGGGCCCGTGGCCGTCGACGACGTCGCGACGGCGGGCCCGGCGGAGCGCGTCGAGCTGGACGTCCTCGCCAACGACACCGACGCCAACGCCGACGACCTGTCGATCTCGTCGGTCGACGTCGACGCGGCGCTCGGCACGGCCGAGGTCACGACCGACGCGGGCGGGCGGCCCGTGGTGGCGTTCACCCCCGCGGCGGGCGTCGTCGGCCTCGTCGAGCTGCGGTACGTGGTCGACGACGGCCAGGGCGGGTCCGCGGCGGCGACGGTGGTCGTCGACGTCGCCAACGCGCCGCCGCAGACCGTCGACGACGTCGCGACCACGTCCGTGGGCCGGCCGGTCGCGGTCGACGTGCTCGCCGACGACAGCGACGCGAACGCGGACGCCGGGTTCGGCGACCAGGTGCTCGCCGTCGTCTCGGCGGACGTCGACCACCCCGGTGCGACGGCCGTGGTGACCGCGGACGGCTGGGTCGAGGTCACGCCCCCGCCGGGCTGGGTGGGCGACCTCGTCGTGACGTACGAGGTCAGCGACGGCACGGACACCGTGACGGGCACGCTGCACGTGACGGTCACCAACACGGTCCCCGTGGCGTCCGACGACGCGTTCGACGTCGTGGCCGGCGGCGCGCCGCGGACCCTGCCGGTGACGGACGACGACGTCGACCACGACGGCGACGACCTCGCCGTGACGGCGGTGACCCCCGCCGTCGAGGGGGTCGCCGGCGTCGTCAACGGCGAGCTCGTCTACACGCCCCCCGCCGCGGGCTGGACCGGCCAGGAGACGCTGACGTACACGGTCGCCGACGGGCGCGGCGGCACCGCGACCGCCACGGTGGTCGTCACCGTCGTCGCCGGCCTCGTCGCCGGCGACGACACGGCCACCACCCCCTCGGGCACCGCCGTCGACGTGGACGTGCTGGCCGACGACGCGGCACCCGTCGGCGGGGCCCTGGAGATCACCGACGCCCTGCTGCAGGGCGCGTCGGGCGCGACCGTCCAGGTCGTCGGGCCGGTCGGCGCCCAGCGGGTCCGCTACACGCCCGCACCCGGGTTCGTCGGCACCGACGAGGTCGCGTACACCGTCGTCGACCGCACCCACGGCGGCAGCGGCACCGCGACGCTGCGCGTGCAGGTGGCCAACGCCCCGCCCGTCGCGGTCCCCGACACGGCCACCACCACCCGCGGCGCGTCCACGGGCCCCGTCGACGTCCTCGACGACGACTGGGACGCGAACGTCGTCGCCGGCGTCGGCGGCCAGGTGCTCGCCGTGCTCTCCGCCGCCGCGGACCACGGCGCCGCCGAGGTCGACCCCGACGGGGCGGTCGTCGTGCAGCCCGCCGCCGGGTACCTCGGCGACGTCGTCGTCACCTACCGGCTCTCCGACGGCGTCGACGTCGTCGACGGCACGCTCGTCGTGAGCGTCGTCAACACGGCGGTCGCCGCCGCCGAGGACCTCCGCACGACGGCCACGTCGACGACCGTGACGATCGACGTCACGCGCAACGACGTCGACGACGACGGCGACCCCGTGCAGCTGGTCCCCGGCTCCGTCACGGCACCCGTCGACCCCGACGGCACGCCCCGCGGCGACGCGCAGGACGTGCGCGGCAACGTCCGCTACGCCCCGCCCCCGGGCTGGACGGGCGTCGTCACGTTCGACTACGCCGTGACCGACGGGGTCGACGTGACCACCGGCCAGGTCACCGTGGCCGTCGAGAACGCCGAGCCCGACCTGTCGGCCGTCGCGACGTCGGCGTCCGCCGCCCCCGGCCAGACGGTGACCGTGCCCGTGCGGGCCGACGTCGTCGACGAGAACGCCGCCCACGGCTACCAGGTGCTGACCGTCGCCGACGCGACCTCCGACGGTGCGGACGTGCACGTCGACGCCGACGGCGCGCTCGTGGTCACCCCCCGCACCGGCCGGTCCGGCACGCTCACGGTCGCCTACGTCGTCAGCGACGGCGTCGTCGACGTGCCCGGCACGCTGGAGCTCACGGTGCTCAACGTCGCGCCGCGCCTGGACGACGCCGCCGTCACCGCCGACCCCGTGCGCGGCGTCGACGTGCCCGTGCTCGACGGGGCCGCCGACGACAACGGCGACGACCTCGCCCTGACTGCCGGTGCGCCGGCGCACGGGTCGGCGCGCGTCGTGACCGTCCGCGGCACCCCGGTCGTGCGGTACCGCTCGACCCCCGGCTTCCTCGGCGTCGACCAGCTCACCTGCACGGTCGACGACGGCCACGGCGCCACCGCCACGGCGACGCTGACGGTCACGGTGCCGAACACGCCGCCCGTCGCGGCCGCCGACGCCGTGACGGTCCGCCCCGGCGCGGACGCCACCGGCGTCGACGTGCTCGCGAACGACTCCGACGCCAACGTCGTGGCCGGCTACGGCGACCAGGTGCTCGCCGTGACGTCCGCGACCGCCGACGCCGGCGCGCGCGTGCACGTGCGGCCCGACGGCTCCCTCGACGTCGCCCCGACCACCGGGTTCGTCGGCGTCGTCACGGTGACCTACGTCCTGTCGGACGGTGTCGCGGACGTCGACGGCACCCTGCGCGTGACCGTCCTCGGCGCGTCCGGCGACGCCCCGACCGGCGGCGCCCCGACCGGCGGCGTCCCGGGGCCGGCCGCGGGGTCCGTCGTCGGAGGGGCCGCGGCCGCCGCGGGTGCCGTCGCCGGTGCCCTTGCGCGCACCGGGCTCGACCCGTGGCGCGTGCTCGGCGGCGCGGTCGGCGTGGTCCTGCTCGGCGTCGTCCTCGCGGTCACCGCCCGTCGTCGCCGCGGCTGAGCCGCTCAGGTCGTCTGCCGCATGGCACGGCGGACATCGGCGAGCGTCGCTCCGGCCAGCGCGGCAGCGCGCTCCGCGCCGCGGGCGAGCACCTCGTCCACGACCGACGGGTCGCGCGCGAGCTCGGCGCGCCGGGCCCGCAGCGGCGCCAGGTGCTCCACCAGGGCGTCCGTGACGAACCTCTTGAGCGAGCCGGCACCTGCCGCACCGATCTCCGCGGCGACGTCCTGCGGCGTCCGGCCCGACGCCAGCGCCCCCAGCAGCACGAGGTTCGCCACCTCGGGCCGCCGGTCGGGCTCGTACGTGACGACATGCTCGGAGTCGGTCCGCGCGCCCCGCAGCGCGGCGGCCGTCGTGTCGGCGTCAGCACGCAGCTCGATCGCGTTGCCGCGACTCTTGCTCATCTTCGTCCCGTCGGTGCCGAGCACCAGCGGGGCGTCCGACAGCAGCGCGCTCGGCTCGTCGAACGTGCGGCCGTACCGGCGGTTGAAGCGCCGCGCGACCGTGCGCGTGAGCTCGAGGTGGGGCAGCTGGTCGCGGCCCACGGGCACGAGCGTCCCGCCCACCGACAGCACGTCCGCCGCCTGGTGCACGGGGTAGGTGAGGAGCAGGCCCGACGACGTCCGGCCCGAGGCCGCCTGCTCGGCCTTCACGGTCGGGTTGCGGTCGAGCTCGGCCACGGAGACGAGCGACAGGAACGGGAGCATGAGCTGGTGCAGCGCCGGCACCGCCGAGTGCACGAAGAACGTCGTCGCGACGGGGTCCAGCCCTGCGGCCAGCTGGTCCAGCACGACGTCGCGCACCGCCGTGGGCAGGTCGCCCACGTCGTCGCGGTCGGTGACCACCTGGTAGTCGGCCACCACGACGACGGTGTCGACGCCGTGCCGCTGCAGCGCGACCCGGGTCTGCAGGGTGCCGAAGAGGTGGCCGACGTGGAGCGCGCCCGTCGGGCGGTCCCCGGTCAGGACGCGGTGACGGCCGGGGTCGGTCGCCAGCACGTCGTCGAGCGTGAGGACGTCGGGGCGGTCGAGGTCGGACGTGCGGGGTGCGTGCGACCGGGGCGTCTGTGGCGGGGGGACGGGCATGGGAGCTCCTCGGGGCGGGAGCCGCCCGCGCAAGGACGCCGGTACCCCGAGGGACCCGCCGAGCCGCGTGAGCAGCTCGGGGTCGGTGACCTACGGCTGCGTCAGAGCAGCCGCCACCACGCGACACGGGTGCAGGTCGAGGTCATGGTGTGCACCGTAGCGGGGCGTCGGCCCGGCCGGCCAGCCCTTCCGGGGTGCTCTGCTCCTGCGTGCGGCAGGATGTCGGGGTGCCGCCGCGTCGACGTACCGATCCCGCCGAGGGGCGCGCCGCGGTGCAGGCCTGGCGCGCGGACCCCGCGGCAGCGCCGACGGCCGTGCGGCGCACGGCCGTGCGGTTCACGCTCGAGGAGCTCGCGCACGTCGCCCCGGGCAACGCCGTCGAGGTGCGGGTCCCGCCGGACGGCGCCGTGCAGGCCGTCGCCGGGCCGCGGCACACCCGCGGGACGCCGCCCAACGTCGTCGAGACCGACCCCGGCACGTGGCTGGCGCTGGCCACGGGGGCGCAGACGTGGGCCGACGCCGTCGCCGCGGGCCTCGTGCACGCGTCGGGGGAGCGGGCCGACCTGACGGGCCTGCTCCCGCTGCAGGCCGCGCGCCCGCGCCTGACCTAGGATCGCGGCGTGCCCGACGACCGCGACCCCGCTGCTGCGGCCCCCGAGGTCCCCGACCCCGCGGACGTGACCGCCGACGGTCCGGCCGCTGCCGGCACGTCCGCGCCCGGGCCGGTCCCGACGGAGGAGGAGCTCCTGCGCACGGCGACGCCCGCGCGGGTCCGTCGCGCCCCGCGCTACCGCGCCTTCGTGGTCACCGGCGCACTGCTCGGCCTCGTCGTCGCCGTCGTGCTCGTCGCCGTGCTCGGCGACGACCGCGCCCTCGAGGGTGCCGGTGGCGGGCTGCTGCCGGTGCTCGACGGCGTCGGTGGCGTCCGGGCCGTGGTCGGCACCGGCGGTGCGATCCTCGGCGCGCTCGCGGGCGGTGTGGTGGCGCTCCTGGCGGACCGGCGCAGCCGACGGGCCCGCTGACCGTCGTCGGCGCACCGCCGCCGACGCGCCGCCGTCCGCGGGACGGGTTCGGGTGCCGCGGGGCACGTGTGCAACCATGGTCACGTGGCCCCCCGCGCAGACGGACGTCTCAACCACGACCTTCTTCCCGGCGAGAAAGGCCCGCAGGACGCCTGCGGAGTCTTCGGCGTCTGGGCACCCGGCGAGGAGGTCGCCAAGCTCGCCTACTTCGGCCTGTACGCGCTGCAGCACCGTGGCCAGGAGTCGGCGGGCATCGCCACCTCCAACGGCCAGCAGCTGCTCGTGTACAAGGACATGGGGCTGGTCTCCCAGGTCTTCGACGAGACGGCGCTGAACGCCCTGCAGGGGCACATCGCGATCGGGCACGCCCGGTACTCGACGACCGGTGGCTCCACGTGGGAGAACGCCCAGCCGACGCTCGGCGCCACGGCGGCCGGCACTGTGGCCCTCGGCCACAACGGCAACCTCACCAACTCGGCCGAGCTGGTCGACCTGGTCGCGGAGCGGTACGGCGCCCAGCGGCGCGGCGAGCTCGCGCGCGGGAACACCACCGACACGGCCCTGGTGACGGCCCTGCTGGCGGGCGACCCCGACCACACGCTCGAGGCGACGGCCCTGGAGGTCCTGCCCCGGCTGCGCGGCGCGTTCAGCCTCGTCTTCATGGACGAGCACACCCTGTACGCCGCGCGCGACCCGCAGGGCGTGCGCCCGCTCGTGCTGGGCCGCCTGGAGCGGGGCTGGGTGGTGGCGTCCGAGACGCCCGCCCTCGACATCGTCGGCGCGTCCTTCGTCCGCGAGGTCGAGCCGGGGGAGTTCCTGGCGATCGACGCGGACGGGCTGCGCTCGACGCGGTTCGCCCCCGTGGACCGCGCGGGCTGCGTGTTCGAGTACGTCTACCTGGCCCGTCCCGACACGTCGATCAACGGGCGCTCCGTGCACGCGGCGCGGGTCGCGATGGGCCGGCGGCTGGCCGTCGAGCACCCCGTCGAGGCGGACCTCGTCATCCCCGTGCCGGAGTCGGGCACGCCCGCGGCCGTCGGGTACGCGGCGAAGTCGGGCATCCCGTTCGGCCAGGGCCTGACCAAGAACGCGTACGTCGGCCGCACGTTCATCCAGCCGTCGCAGACGCTGCGCCAGCTCGGCATCCGGCTCAAGCTCAACCCGCTCAAGGACGTGATCCGCGGCAAGCGTCTCGTCGTCGTCGACGACTCGATCGTGCGCGGCAACACCCAGCGCGCGCTGATCCGGATGCTGCGGGAGGCCGGTGCGGCGGAGGTGCACGTGCGCATCAGCTCGCCGCCGGTGAAGTGGCCCTGCTTCTACGGCATCGACTTCGCGTCCCGCGCCGAGCTCATCGCCAACGGCCTCGGCGTCGCGGAGATCGCGTCGTCGCTCGGCGCGGACTCGCTCGGCTACATCTCGGAGGAGGGTCTCGTCGCCGCCACGGAGCAGCCCGCGAGCCAGCTGTGCACGGCCTGCTTCAGCGGGCGCTACCCGATCGAGCTGCCCTCGGCGGACCGGCTGGGCAAGCACCTCCTCGAGCAGAACGAGCTGCCCCTGGGGCCGCCCGAGGACGGGCTGATGACCATCGCCGCGGCCACCGGTGGCGCTGGCGCGCTGGAGCACCCGTGAACGCCGCGACGCCCGCCGGGGCCCCCGTCACGTACGCCGCCGCCGGTGTGGACACCGAGGCCGGCGACCGCGCCGTCGAGCTGATGAAGGACGCCGTCCGGGCCACGCACGGGCCGCAGGTGCTCGGCGGGGTCGGCGGCTTCGCCGGTCTGTTCGACGCCAGCGCGCTCACCGCGTACCGCCGTCCCCTGCTGGCGACCTCCACCGACGGCGTCGGCACGAAGGTCGCGATCGCGCAGGCGATGGACGTGCACGACACCATCGGCTTCGACCTGGTCGGCATGGTCGTCGACGACATCGTCGTCGTGGGTGCCACCCCGCTGTTCATGACGGACTACATCGCGTGCGGCCGGGTCGTGCCCGAGCGCATCGCGGACGTCGTGCGGGGCATCGCGGCCGCCTGCTCGGTCGCCGGCACGGCGCTGGTCGGCGGCGAGACCGCCGAGCACCCCGGGCTGCTCGGACCCGACGAGTACGACGTGGCGGGTGCCGCGACCGGGGTCGTCGAGGCCGACGGGCTCCTGGGGCCGGAGCGGGTCCGCGCCGGTGACGTGCTCGTCGCGCTCGGCTCGTCCGGGCTGCACTCCAACGGGTACTCGCTCGTGCGGGCGGTCGTCCGGCAGGCCGGCTGGGCCCTGGAGCGCCACGTCGACGAGCTGGGCCGGACCCTCGGCGAGGAGCTGCTCGAGCCGACCCGCGTGTACGCGGCGGACTGCCTCGCGCTCGTGGAGCGCTTCGGGGTGGCGGGCGTGCACACGTTCAGCCACGTCACGGGTGGCGGGCTGGCGGCGAACGTCGCGCGCGTGCTCCCGGCCGGGCTGGTGGCCGACGTCGACCGGACCTCGTGGCAGCTGCCGCCGGTGTTCGGTCTGGTCCAGCAGCTGGGGCAGGTGCCGTGGCGGGACCTGGAGGCCACGCTCAACCTGGGTGTCGGGATGGTCGCGGTCGTCGCGGCGGACGTCGTCGACGACCTCGCGCTGGCCGCGCGCGACCGGGGGATGCCTGCGTGGGTGCTCGGCACCGTGCGCGACGCCGTCGAGGCCGACCTCACCGCTCCCGACGTCGTCGCGGGGACCAAGGGCGTCCAGGGCGGCGCGGTCCGCCTGCACGGCACCTACCGCACGTCCTGAGGGCGCGGCCCGGTCCCGCAGCACCGCCGGTGGGACCGGGCCCGCTCTCGTGGCGCGGTGGTGACGCACCTGCCGGACGCGGGGAGTCGTGCGCCTGTCGCGACCTCAGGACGTGGTGGACGGCCGGGCAGCGAAACGTCCCCGCGGTGCAGGCCGCCGTCCGGGACGGACAGGGCTCACCACGGGGACGCGTCGATCACGTGCGTCGACGGCTGCCCTCGCCGTGACGCTCAGGTGCGCTGGGGTCGCCGAGCCAGAGGCTCAGCGGTCGTCGTCCCCCGGCGACCAGCGCTCCCAGTCAACGGGGTCGTCGTCCGTGTCCACCGCGCTGCGGCGTCCCGTGACGAGATCGTTGCGGCTGTGCGACGAGAGCTCCTGCTCGAGGGCCCTGTAGTTGGTGTCCGGGCTGAAGTACTTCAGCTCCCGGGCGACCTTCGTCTGCTTAGCCTTCTGACGGCCGCGCCCCATGGCATCGACCCCCTCTAACGTGGAAGCGGGGCGGCTCCGTGCTCACACGTGCGGCCCCGGGGTGCTGTTCAGTCTGTTCGTGGGGCAACGGTACATGGTCGAGATCCATTCCGACCACCGACCGGGGAGCGGCGTACGTCTCATCGGGTGGCGGGTCGGTGCCCTCGGGGCGGGTCCGTGCGGCGTCCCGAGGGGCGAGACCGGACGTCCGGTCAGTGAATGTGATGTAGATCACACATGAACGATCGTCGAGCCCGCAGTGCGTACCGGTCCGCGCGTGCCCAGCGACCCCCTGCCGCCCTGTCCGCCGTCCCCGCAGGTCATCCGGCCAGGCCTGACGTGGCCGTCGCGGCCGCCGGGTGTCGGGGTGCGTGTGACGAGGCCGCCGACGGCTGTGACGATTCACCCGTGCGGCCCACCGTCCGTGGTCGGCGTCACCCGGACGTGCGTCCGTGTTGTCCGGATTTGTGGCGGGTCTACCCTGGAGGAGAAGGCGGACGGAGAAGGCATCCGGGGCCCTGGGAGCGTCACCACGACGTCGACGTCGTGACCGAGATGTGTCCTGGAGTGCCCGGTGTGCGAGATTCGTCCATGCTAGTCAGCGACAGACTGTCGCAAGCCGGCGCAGACCTGACCCGGGGGGGCGTGGAGCGTTCCGGGCCGCACACGAAGGAGGCAGCTGATGTCCGTCACTCATTCGTCCGACAGCGAGACCCTGCTCACACCGTCCGAGGTGGCGACGCTCTTCCGCGTCGACCCGAAGACCGTGACGCGCTGGGCCAAGTCGGGCAAGCTCTCGTCGATCCGCACGCTCGGCGGCCACCGTCGCTACCGGGAGTCCGAGGTGCGCGAGCTCCTCACGGGCGTCCCGCAGCAGCGCGCCGACGAGCGCTGACCGCACGACCCGTCCAGGTCGTCGGTCCGGCGGGCACGTGCGCACCCGCGCGTGACCGCCGGACCGACGACCTGTGCCGTTCAGGGGCCGATGGCCCCTGACCCGGACGCCCGGGGCCGATCCGGCCCCGCACGCGGGGGTCGCAGCCGTCCGCCTCGGTGACCGCCGTGCGCCTGGGCGACCGCGAGGTGGGGGCGTGCGGGCGCGTCAGCCGCGCAGCCGGCGGACGACCCCGACCGCCAGGAGCGCCGCCACGCCGCCGGCGACGGCCAGCACGGTGCGCGCCCTCGCCCGTTCCTCGGGCAGCGCGTCCGGGTCGCGGGCGTCCTGCACGAGCCGTCGTCCGCCGTCCACAGCCCGCTGGGCCTGCACGCGGGGGTCCACGCGCGTGGACAGCGCGTCGACCGTCGCCGCCAGCTGCTGCCGCGACAGGGCGACCTCGGCCTCCAGCGCCGCGATCCGGGGCGTCGTGAAGCGCGTCTCGTCCGAGGAGGTGCCGTCGTGCGTGCTCATGCCCCGAACCCCTTCTTCACGGCCGCCACGTCCTCCTGGACGTTCTCCACGGCGTGCTCCGGCGTCGGCGGCACGCCCTTCTTGAGCCGGTTCACCCCGACGGCGGCGAGCGCCCCGGCGAGCAGCAGCAGCGCCACCGTCACCAGGAGCGCGGCGAGCCACGGCGCCACCGCGTTGGACAGCGCGATGATCGCGGTGGCGACCAGTGCCCCGAAGGCGTAGAGCGCCAGCACCCCGGCGCCGGCGAGGAGCCCGGCGCCGATGCCGGCCTGCTGGGCCTTCGCGGCCACCTCGGCCTTCGCCAGGTCGATCTCGGCGCGCACGAGCCGCGACGCCTGCTCGCTGAGGTCGCTGACGAGCTCGCCCAGGGACCGTGGGTCCTCGGTGCTCGTGTCGCTCGACCATCCGGTGTGCGTGACCATGGCTGACCTTCCTCGCCGACTGGGTGCTGCGAGTACCCAGTCTGCTGGTCAGGAGTCCGCGGCGCGAGGCGAGGCGCCCACCGGGCGCCGCGGGCCGCGCGTCGGCCGGCGGCGCCCGGTGGCGCTGCCGGCCGGTGAGGTGAGGGTGTCAGTCGACCCAGGGGTGCACCAGCTCGCCGGCGGGGTGCGTGGGGGCCGGCACGGGGATGATCACGTGCGTCGCGCCCGAGAGCTCGTGCTCCACGCACGGTGCGGGCCGCCGGTCCGTGGTGGGCGTGGGGAGGGTGTCGAGGGTCCAGGTGCCAGGCCTGCGCGGCGTGGTCGTCGTGGTCACGGTCGTTCCTTCGTCGGTGGAGGGAGACTGCCCTTCCACGGTAGGAGCGGGGGCGTGCCGGCGTGCGGGACGATGGGCCCGTGCGCCCCGGTCCGGGCGCCACGGAGCGGGTGATCCTGCGACGTGACAGGCGCGGAGGGCCGCTCGACGGGGCGAGGCTCGGTGCTGGCAGAAGGCGCTGGCAGACGGCGACGGCCCCCGCGGACGAGTCCGCGGGGGCCGTCTGGCGTGGCTCCGACCGGCGTCGATCCGGTGACCTTTCGATTTTCAGTCGAACGCTCTACCAACTGAGCTACAGAGCCCGGAGACGAGAACGCCGGTCTCACGACCGGCTTCTCGAGCGACCCCGACGGGACTTGAACCCGCGACCTCCGCCGTGACAGGGCGGCGCGCTAACCAACTGCGCTACGGGGCCTCGTGGCGACCATGGTCGCACAAGGTTCCAGCAGATCTTGCATCGCACGAAGTCGTACCCCCAACGGGATTCGAACCCGTGCTACCGCCGTGAAAGGGCGGGGTCCTAGGCCGCTAGACGATGAGGGCGATGTCCGCCCCTGCGACGAGGCGCCGGACCGGGAATGAGCATACGGGCTCGGGGCCGGATCGCCAAAGCCGGTCCGAGGTGACGTCCGTCGCGCGCCGCGTGCGGTGCCCGGCGCGGGGCAGGATGGGGGTCGTGGTCGAGATGACGCGCGAGGAGTTCGAGGACGCGGTGCGCGACGCCCTCGACGAGGTGCCCGAGGAGCTCGCCGCGATGATGGACAACGTCGTGGTGCTCGTGGAGGACGAGCCGCCCCCGGACGAGCCCGACCTGCTGGGGCTGTACGAGGGGACCCCGCTGACGGAGCGGGGCGAGTCCTGGGCCGCCGGGTCGCTGCCGGACAGGATCTTCGTGTTCCGCAACCCCACGCTGGCGCTGTGCGAGGACCGGGACGAGGTCGTCGAGGAGGTCACCATCACCGTCGTCCACGAGATCGCCCACCACTTCGGCATCGACGACGACCGGCTGCACGACCTCGGCTGGTCGTGACGGCGGCGCTCCGGGCGCAGGCGCGGCGGTGCGGACCGGGGCCGTGCCCCGGTCCGCACCTGGTGCACGGCGTCAGCCGCGGACGAGCGTCAGCCCGTAGGCCGAGAGGATCTCGTTGACCGGCTGGAAGTACGTCGTCCCGCCGGTGCGGCAGTTGCCCGAGCCGCCCGAGGTCACGCCCTGCGCCTGGTTGCCGGCGATCAGCGAGCCGCCCGAGTCGCCCGGCTCGGCGCAGACCGTGGTGCGGATGAGGCCCGTGACGGTGCCCTGCGCGTAGCGCACGGTCGAGTTGTAGGCCTGGACCGTCCCGCAGCGCCAGCCGGTCGTGCTGCCCGAGCGGCAGACGTACGCGCCCACGGACGCCTGCTGGGAGCCGAGCACGGCGACGCGGCTGCCCGAGTAGTTGTTCACCGCGCCGATGAGCGCGTTGCCCGACGCGACCTGGACGTAGGCGTAGTCGTTGCCGGGGAAGGAGGACCCGCGGAACGTGCCGGTCGGCGAGGACGTCGTGGCACCGGTGCGGCCGCAGTGGCCGGCGGTGACGAACCCGCCCTGGACCGCGAAGCCGACGGAGCAGCGGGAGCCGCCGATGTAGTACGCGTTGCCGCCCACGACGTCGATGAACGTCCGCGGCGCCTCCGCGGTGGTCGTGTAGGTGACGGCCGAGGCGGGCACCCCCGCCGCCTCGACGAGCGCCTCCGCGGCGGCCGTGCTGGACCCGACGGCCTCGACCACGACGGTGTTGGTGGTCACGTCGACGTAGGACGAGGCGATCGTCGTCGGCACGGCCTCGGCCGCGATGTCGGCGGTCCAGCCCTCGAGCTGGTCGAGCGTGCGGGTCACCTTGACCGCCGTCGTGCCCTGGGCGGCCGGGCCGCGCACGAGCGCCGGCTCGGTCGTGGCCACGTGCAGGGTCCCGGCCTCCGGGTCCACCCACGAGCCGGCGAACGAGTCGCCGAGCGTGCGCTCGAGCGAGCGGGCCCGCGTGGCGGCGTTGGCCTGGAACGTCAGGCGCTGGGCGGCCTCGGCGCGCGGGACGCCGAGGTCGCGCTCGAGCGCGTCGAGGACCTGCTCCGGCAGCCCGCTGGCGGCGGCGGTACCGCCGGCGGCGCTGGCACCGCCGGCGAGCGGGGCGAGCAGAAGCGCGCAGACCGCGGCGCCGACCGCGGCGGTGCGGCGCAGGCGTGAGGTCCGTGCTGGTGCGTGAGTGCGGTGGGTCGACATGGTCAGCCTCTCCGTCGATCTCGTCCGGGTGTCTCCCGACAGCCGTCAAGGTAGATGCTGACCACAGTAACTTCACAGATAACGCTTAGGTCATACCGCCCGCGGAGTACCGACCTCCGGGCGGCGACGTGCCTCGCGGGCCGCGTGCAGGACCGCCTCGCGCACGTCCGCCGGGGTCGACGCGTGCCACGCCACCCACGTGGCGCGGCGCACGGGGTCGCCCTCGATCCGCAGCGCGCGCACGCCGCGCCCGTGGGTCGCCGCCGCCGGGGCCAGCGCGACGGCGAGCCCGGCGCGGACCAGGTCGAGCGCCACCGCCGGCTCGCACTCGCCCCGGCTGCGCGGCGTGAACCCCGCACGGGCGCACGCGGCCGCGAAGCACCGGGCCCCGCAGTCGTCGGCCGGGTGCGCGACCCAGTCCGCGTCCGCGAGCTCGGCGAGGTCGACCGTGCCGTCCGGCGCGACCGGCCGGCCCGCGGCGACGAGCGCGTGCAGCGGGTCGGTCCCCACGCGCTGCCACTGCACGCCGGGGGCCACCGGCGGCAGGGCGTCGGCGCACATCCCGGCGACGAGCGCGTCGGCCGCGCCGCCCGCGACGTCGTCCGCCCCGTCCTGCGCGCACCAGCGCGAGCGCAGGGCGACGCGCCGGTCGTCGTCGTGCAGCACGCGGGCCAGGGCGGCCACGAGCGCGGTGCCCACGACGGCGAGCCGCAGCTCGCGGGGGTCGGCGCCCGAGGTGGCCGTCCGGCGGGCGTCGTGGTGGAGCGCGTCCATCGCGGGAAGCAGGGTGGCCGCGCGGTCGAGGACGAGCCGGCCCAGCGGCGTGGGCCGCACGCCGCGGGGCTCGCGGACGAACACCGGCCCGCCGAGGGCACGTTCGATGCGGGCCAGCTGGGCGCTCAGCGCCGGCTGGGCGAGGCCCAGCGCGGCAGCGGCCTTGGTGACGCTGCCGTGCGTCGCGACCGCGACGACCGTCCGCAGGTGGCGGACCTCCAGGTCCATCCGGGGACCGTAGCCCGATCGGGTGGGGTCTGTCACGACTTCCGATGACTTTCCGTCGGCCGTCAGGTGACCGACGGTCGGGTGCGGGGCCCCCGGGGCGCGGCCCGTGCCGCTAGCCTGCGGGGATGGTGCGCATCGGGATCGTGCTGCTGCCGCAGGAGCGCTGGGCCGACCAGCGCCACCGGTGGCAGCAGGCGGAGGAGTGGGGCGTCGACCACGCCTGGACCTACGACCACCTCGCGTGGCGGTCGCTGGCCGACGAGCCCTGGTTCGCCACGGTGCCGCTGCTCGCCGCGGCGGCCGCCGTCACCGAGCGGATCGGTCTGGGCACCTGGGTCGCGTCGCCGAACTACCGGCACCCGGTGCCGTTCGCCAAGGACGTCATGGGGCTCGACGACGTGTCCGGCGGCCGGTTCCTCCTCGGCGTCGGCGCCGGTGGCGAGGGCTGGGACGCCGGCGTCCTCGGGGCGCCCCCGACCCGGGGCGAGCGGACGCGGCGGTTCGCGGAGTTCCTCGAGGTGCTCGACCGGCTGCTGACCCAGCCGGTGACCGAGCACGTGGGGGAGTTCTACGAGGCGCACGGCGCCCGCATGCTCCCGGGCACGATCGCCCGGCCGCGCACGCCGTTCGTGGTCGCCGCCAACGGGCCCCGTGCGCTCGCGCTCGCCGCGCGGCACGGGCAGGGCTGGGCGACGTACGGACCGTCGCTGCCCGACGCGCTCGACGGCGCGGACGGGCCGGGCGCGGGCCGGGTGCTCGACGCCGCGCAGGAGCAGTGGTGGGCGGGGCTCGCCGACCTCGTGGCGGCGTTCGAGGCCGCGCAGTCGACCCGGCCCGCGGGCGCGCCGCCGGTCCGGCGGTACCTCAGCGTCGACGGCGCCCCGCGCTTCTCGCTCGTGTCGGCCGACCACGCGGTCGAGGTCGTCGAGCGTGCCGCGGCGCTCGGCTTCGACGACGTCGTGCTGCACTGGCCGCGCGAGCACGGCGTGTACGCGGGCTCCGAGCGCGAGCTGGAGCGCTTCGTCGCGCACCTGCCGCGCCTGCAGGCCCTGGAGCCGGCCGGTCGCTGACGCGACCGCGCCCCGCCGCCCCGGGTCCGGGGCGGCGGGGCGCGACGGGTCGCCGCCGGCTCAGGCGGGCGTGCCGTGCGCGCGGCGGTGGGCGTCCCACGCGCTCGCGACCATCTGCTCCGCCGTGTGCCGCATCCGCCAGTCGAGGTCGCGCGCGGCCGCCTCGCCGGAGGCCACGATCCGGGCGGGGTCGCCGGGGCGCCGGTCGGCGATCTCGGGCTCGAAGTCGATGCCGGTGACCTGGGCGACGGTCGTCATGATCTGCCGGACGGACAGCCCGTCCCCGGAGCCGAGGTTGTAGACCGGGTCCAGCGCGGCGCCGGACGCCAGGGCCTGGGCCGCGGCCACGTGCGACGTGGCCAGGTCGGCGACGTGCACGTAGTCGCGGACGCACGTGCCGTCGGGCGTCGCGTAGTCCGTGCCGTTGATGCGCGGCGTGCGGCCCGAGGTCAGGGCGTCGAGCACCAGGGGGAAGAGGTTGTGCGGGCTGGAGTCGTAGAGGTCGGGCGCGCCCGAGCCGACGACGTTGAAGTACCGCAGCGACGTGTGCCGCAGCCCGCTCGCGCGGCCCTGGTCCCGCAGCAGCCACTCGCCGATGAGCTTGGACTCGCCGTACGGCGACTCGGGCGAGGTCGCGGTCTGCTCCGTCACGGTGTCGACGTCCGGGGTGCCGTAGACCGCGGCCGACGAGGAGAAGACGATCTGCTCGACACCCTCGGCGGCCATGGCCTCGAGCAGGTGCGCGGTGCCCGTCACGTTCTGCTCGTAGGTGTGCAGGGGCCGCTGCACGGAGACCCCCGCGTACTTGAACCCGGCCAGGTGCACGACGCCCGTCACCCGGTGCTTGGCGAGCGCCGCGCGGACCGCGGCGGTGTCGACCACGGACGCGCGCACGAGCGGCACGCCCTCGGGCACGAACTGCGCGTGCCCGCTCGACAGGTCGTCCAGCACGACGGTGGGCAGGCCCACCTCGCCGAACGCGCGCACCACGTGCGCCCCGATGTATCCCGCTCCGCCTGTCACCAACCATGTCATGGGGCCAGCGTAGCGTGGATCGCACGCGTTCGCACATGAATGCACAAACTCGAACATCGCCGCGCCGTTCCCCCGGTGGCGCGGCCACCGACGCTCAGTATGCTGAGCATTCCTCGGCGGGCCGCCGAGACCTCGGCGACGGCGGGAGACGGCATGGCACAGGGCGCGGGCGAGAGCCCCCACGGTCGTGACCTGCGCACCTCCGCCGGCACGCACCCCGGCGAGAGCGGCGGGCACGTCCTCGACCTGCCCCCAGACCGCACCGCCCCCGGCACTCCCGCGGCGCAGCAGGGCGGCACGCCCGACGACCTGCGTGACGTCGCGGCCCTCGCCCACCGCGTCGAGGCCACCATGGGACACGTCGAGCGCGTGCTGCACGCGGCCGTCGCCGAGCGCGTCGCCCGCGCCGGCGTCGTCTCGCCCGTCCACGGCGACCTCTGGGCCGACACGGCCGCGATCGTCGGCGGCAAGCTCATGCGGCCCCGGCTCACCGTCACCGCGTACCTCGGGCTCGGCGGAGCCGACGTCGACGCCGTCGCGCCCGTCGCCGCGGCGCAGGAGGTCCTGCACACCGCGATGCTCGTGCACGACGACCTGCTCGACCACGACGAGGTCCGCCGTGGCCGGCCCAACGTGGCCGGCGCCACCCGCGCCCGCCGCGCCGCCGGCGGCGTGCACGGTCGCGCGCTCGACGACCAGGCCGCCGCGGCCGCGGTCCTGGCCGGGGACGCCGCGATCGCCGAGTCGTTCCGCCTGATCACCGCGTCCACCGCCCCCGCCGCGACCCGCGTCGAGCTCGTCTCCATGCTCGCCGCGGGCATCGAGACGACCGTCGCGGGCGAGCTCCTCGACGTCACCGCCGAGCTCCTGCCGCCCGCCGACGTCGACCCCCTCCTCGTCGCCGAGCTCAAGACCGCGGCCTACTCCTTCCGCATCCCGCTCGAGTGCGGTGCCGTGCTCGCCGGCGCGCGCCCCGAGCTGCGCACCGCCCTCGCCCTCATCGGCACGGCCCTCGGGCTCTCGTACCAGCTCACCGACGACGACCTCGGCGTGTTCGGCGACCCGCAGGCGACCGGCAAGTCCGTGCTGTCCGACCTGCGCGCGGGCAAGCGCACCGAGCTCCTGCGCCTCGGGCTCGCCCGCGCCGACGCCGCCGGGCGGGCCGTGCTCGACCGGCACGTCGGCCGGCCCGACCTCGACGAGGACGGTGCGCGCGAGGTCCGCGCCGTGCTGCGCGACAGCGGTGCCCTCGACGAGGTGCGCGCACTGACCCGCCGGACCGCGCACGTCGCGCGTACGCTCGCCACCACGACCCTCCCCGGACCCCTCGCGGGGTACCTGGCCGGCGTCGTCGACGACCTGGTGGGCCGTGGGCACTGACGGCACGCGCAGGGCCGGGACCACCGACGTGGACCGGGACGGGGCGAGGACCGGTGGGCACCACCGGGTCGGGCACGACGTGGGACGAGGGCGAAGCGCACGGTGACGGCGATGCAGGACGAGACCAGACGCGCGGCGCGCCTGTACGACGCGACCGCGGTACGGGCCAGCGGGGTGGTGCTGCGCGCCTACTCCACCTCCTTCGGGCTCGGCACCCGGCTGCTCGGCGGGCCCGCGCGGCACGACATCGAGTCGGTGTACGCCCTCGTGCGGCTCGCCGACGAGGTCGTCGACACCTACCGCGGGCCCGACGCCGGCGAGCAGCTCGACGAGCTCGAGGCGCAGGTCGCCCGCGCGCTCGTCACCGGCTACTCCACGAACGTCGTCGTGCACGCCTTCGCGCGCGCCGCCCGGCGCACCGGCATCGGACCGGCCGAGATCGACCCGTTCTTCGCCTCCATGCGCGCCGACCTGACCGTCCAGGAGCACGACCGGGCCTCCTACGAGCGGTACGTGTACGGGTCCGCCGAGGTCGTCGGCGTCATGTGCCTGCGGGTGTTCCTCAACGCCGGCCGGCGGCCCGGCGACGCGGTCGTCGAGCCCCCCGCGTCGACCGTCGCCGGGGCACGCGCCCTCGGTGCGGCCTTCCAGAAGATCAACTTCCTGCGCGACCTCGGCGCCGACGGCGGCGAGCTCGGACGCAGCTACTTCCCCGGCGTCGAGGCCGGCACGCTCGACGACGCCGACGTGCGCACCGTGCTCGCCGAGGTCGAGCAGGACCTCGCGCTCGCCCGCGCCGCGCTGCCCGACCTTCCGCCGCGGGCGCGCTGCGCCGTCGAGGCCACGCTCGCGCTGTACGCGCGGCTGCTGGCCGACCTCGCCCGCACCCCCGCCGAGCGGCTCGCCACCCAGCGCGTGCGCGTGCCCGGCCCGGTCAAGGCCGCCGTCGTCGGCGGCGTCGTCGTCAGAACGCTCGGGCGCCAGGCGGTCGCCGCAGCCCGACCCGTCGTGGGACGCGTCACGTCCCGGAGGAGGCAGGCATGAGCGCGCCCCTGCGCGTGGTGGTCGTCGGCGGCGGCATCGGCGGGATCACCACCGCCGCCCTGCTGGCCCGCGGCGGAGCCCAGGTCACGCTGCTCGAGCGCCACGACGCGCTCGGCGGACGCGCCGGGCTGTGGGAGCACGAGGGGTTCCGGTTCGACACCGGCCCGTCGTGGTACTTCATGCCCGAGGTCTTCGAGCACGCGTTCGCGCTGCTCGGGCGGCGCATCGCCGACCACGTCGACCTCGTGCGGCTCGACCCCGCCTACCGGCTCTTCCCCGAGCCGGGGGCCGTGCCGCACCTCGACCCCTTCGACGTCGTCGCCGACCCCGCGGCCAACGCCGCCACGTTCGACGCGATCGAGCCCGGCGCCGGCGACGCGATCACCCGGTACGTCGAGGAGGCCGGCGACGCGTACCGCATGGCCCTCGACCACTTCCTCTACACGACGTTTGACCGGCCCGACCGGGCGATCTCCGCCGAGGTCGTCCGCCGCGCCGGCACCCTCACCCAGCTGCTCACCACGACCCTCGCGCAGCGCATCGAGCAGACCGTCACCCACCCCGTGCTGCGCCAGGCCCTCGGCTACCACGCGGTGTTCCTCGGCTCGTCGCCCTACCGGGTGCCCGCGCTCTACACGCTCATGAGCCACCTCGACCTCGGCGAGGGCGTCTACTACCCGCGCGGCGGCATGTACACCGTCATCGAGGCCCTCGCGAAGGTCGCCGCCGAGGAGGGCGTCGACGTGCGCACCGGCGCCGACGTCGCCGCGATCGAGGTCGACGACGCCGCACCCGGCCTGCGCCACCCGCGCCGCACCGGCCGGGCCCGCGGCGTGCGCCTCGCCGACGGCACCTTCCTGCCCGCCGACGTCGTCGTCTCCGGCGCCGACCGCCACCACACCGAGACGGCCCTGCTCGCCCCCGCGCACGCCGACCTGCCCGCCGAGCGGTGGGACGACAAGGGCCCCGGCATCTCCGCGCTCCTCGTCATGGCCGGCGTCCGCGGCGCGCTGCCCGAGCTGGCCCACCACTCGCTGTTCTTCACGCGCGACTGGCCCGGCAACTTCGAGGCGATCCTCGGCGCCGGGCGCGCCGACCGCGCCAGCGCGCTGAGCGTGCCCGAGGCCGCCTCCCTGTACGTCTCGCGCACCACCGCGACCGACGCCGACGCCGCGCCCCCCGGCCACGAGAACCTCTTCGTGCTCGTGCCGTTCCCCGCCGACCCCGCGATCGGCACGCGCCCCGGCGAGCTCGACGCGCACGCCGACCGCTACCTCGACCAGATCGGCTCGTGGGCCGGCGTGCCGGACCTGCGCTCGCGCGTCGTGGTGCGCAAGGTCGTCGGCCCCGCCGACCTGGCCCGCGACATGTCCGCCTGGCGCGGCACCGCGCTGGGCATGGAGCACACGCTGCGGCAGAGCGCCCTGTGGCGCCCGGGCGTCGCGTCGCGGCACGTGCCGAACCTGCTGCACGTCGGCGGCGGCACCGTGCCCGGCGTCGGGCTGCCGATGTGCCTCATCGGTGCCGAGCTCGTCGTCAAGAAGCTCCTGGGGGAGACGTCCGCCCGCCCGCTGCCGTCGCCCCTGCGGCCCGGTTTCCTCGCCGCCGCGCGCCCGCGCGGGACGTGGTCGCTGGCCGCCGCCGAGCAGGCCCGGACCGCGTGAGCGGCTTCGCCTACCTGGGTGCGCTGCTCGTCTCGCTCGGCGGGCTCGCCCTGTTCGACCACCGGTTCCGGCTGGCGTTCTGGGACGACGCGCGCCGGGCCGCGTGGACGCTCGGGGTGGGCGTCGTCGGGTTCCTGCTGTGGGACGTCGCCGGCCTGGCGCTGGGCATCTTCGCCCACGGCGGCTCCGCGCACATGACGGGGCTGCTGCTGGCGCCCGACCTGCCGGTCGAGGAGCTCGTGTTCCTCACCCTGCTCTGCTACGTCGCGCTCCTGGTGTGGGTCGGGTTCGAGCGCTCGGCCCGGCTCCGGGCCGCCGGTGCGCGCGCCCTGCGCGGCGGTGCGGGGGACGGCGCGCCGTGACGAACGCGGTCCTCAACTCCGGTGTGCTCGCCGCTCTCCTGGTCGTCGCGTGGCCCACGCTGCGACGCATGCGCGGGTGGCCGGTGCTGTGGACCGTGCTCCACCTGTGCGTGCTCACCGCCGTGTTCGACACGATCATGATCGCCGCCGACCTCTACGTCTTCGACCCCGACAAGATCCTCGGCGTGCACGTGCTCGGCGCACCCGTCGAGGACTTCGCGTACGCGGTCGCGGCCGGGGTGGCGGTGCCCGTGCTGTGGACGGTGCTCGGCCGCTCGGCCCGCACGTCCTCGCGGGCGCGCGCCGCCGCGGCGCCGGGCGGGCCGACGACCGGCACGCCGCCCCACCAGCAGCACGACGAGCGCGGCGGGGACGACCGCCGCGGGACGGAGAACCCCGGTGCGTGAGGTCCTGGCCGCGTCGCGGCCGTTCTCGTGGGTCAACACGGCCTACCCGTTCGCGGCGGGCTGGCTGCTCGCGACCGGCGGGCGGGTCGACGCGACCTTCGTGATCGGCACGCTGTTCTTCCTCGTCCCGTACAACCTGCTGATGTACGGGGTGAACGACGTCTTCGACTACGCCTCCGACCTGCGCAACCCCCGCAAGGGCGGGATCGAGGGCGGGCTCGTCGACCCCTCGCGCGCCCGGGCGGTGCACCGGCGCATCCTGTGGTCCTGCGTCGTGTCGACCGTGCCGTTCGTCGTGTGGCTGCTGGCCGTCGGGTCCCTGCCCGCCGGGCTCGTGCTGGCGTTCGTGGTCTTCATGGTCGTGGCGTACTCGGCCCCGGTGCTGCGCTTCAAGGAGCGGCCGGTGCTGGACTCGTTCACGTCCGCGACGCACTTCGTCGGCCCGCTGCTGTACGCGCTCGTGCTCGCGGACGCCGACCTCGGGGCCGTCACGACCTGGCCGGTGCTCGCCGCGTTCACGCTGTGGGGCATGGCCTCGCACGCGTTCGGCGCCGTGCAGGACGTGCGGGCGGACCGGGAGGGCGGCATCGCGTCCGTCGCGACCGTCCTCGGGGCGCGCCCGACCGTGCTGGCGGCCACCGCCGGGTACGTCGTCGCGGCCGGGCTGCTCCTGGCGCTGCCGTGGCCCGGCCTGCTCGCGGCGGTGCTGCCGCTGCCGTACGCGTGGAGCACCTGGCGCTTCCGCGCGGTCACGGACGCCACCTGCGAGTCCGCCAACGCCGGCTGGCGCACCTTCCTGTGGCTCAACCTCGTCACGGGGTTCCTGGTGACGATGCTCCTCCTCGCCGTCGCCCTGACCTGACCCCGCGCGGCCGGGATGGCCGGGTGGGGCCGTTATCCTCGACGGGCAAGCGGGCGGTGGGGGCGCGCCTGGCGGTCAGGACGAGATCGGCGGCCCCCGGGGTCGTCGGCGGGGGACCGGTGTGATCCGAGTCGGCATCGCGGAGGACGACGCGGGCAGCGTGGAGCTGCTGCGCGGTCACCTCGACAGGTACGCGGACGAGCACGGCGAGTCGTTCCACGTCACGACGTGGTCCGACGGCGCCGCGCTCGTCGACGCCTACCGCGGCGACGTCGACGTGCTCCTCCTCGACGTCGAGATGCCCGGGCTCGACGGGTTCGCCGCCGCCGGGCGCATCCGCGCGGTCGACCGCGACGTCGTCATCGTCTTCATCACCAACATGGCCCAGCACGCGATCCGCGGGTACGAGGTCGAGGCCCTGAGCTACCTGCTCAAGCCCGTGCCGTACTTCGCGTTCTCCCAGCAGCTGCGCCGGTCGGTCGGGCGCGTGCGGGCCCGCGCCGCCGTCGAGCAGCTGACCCTGACCACGCAGGGCGAGGTCGTGCGGGTCGACGTGGCGCAGGTCGTGTACGTCGAGAGCATCAAGCACCGGCTGGTCGTCCACACCCTCGACGGGAGGTACCCGCTGGTCGGGGCGCTGAAGACCATGGAGGCCGAGCTCGCCGGCAAGGGCTTCTTCCGGTCCAACTCCTGCTACCTGGTCAACATGCGGCACGTGCAGGCGGTGCGGCAGAGCACCTGCGTGCTCACCGGCGGGCACGAGCTGGTGGTGAGCCGTCCCCGCAAGAAGGCGTTCCTGGCCGCGCTCACCGACCACCTGGGCGGCCGCGTCGGCGGCGAGCGGCCGGCGCCCGCGTGACCGGCGCGGAGACGCTGCCCGACATCCCCCGGGTGCTCACGGCGGTCGCGGAGTGGTCGGCGTGCCTGGTGTACCTCGCGGCGGTCGGGCGCCGGGCGCCGTGGGTGCGGCTCGTGCCGGCGTGCCTCACCGGGCTCGCGGCGCTGGTCGCGGTGCAGGTCGTCGCCGGGCGGCTGCCCCTGCCGCTGTGGGCGGTCGGCATGGCGTCCGCCGTGGCGGTGATGCTCGCGCTCACCTGGCGGGCCGGGCGGCTGCCGCTGCGCGCCGCGGCCTACCTGACGGCCCGGGCGCTCGTGCTCGCCGAGCTCGTGGCCTCGCTGCACTGGCAGCTGCACTGCTTCTTCTTCCCCGGCAGCGTGCTGCCCACCACGCCCGGGCAGGTGGGGCTGGTGGTGCTGCTCTACGGCGCCGGGTTCACGCTCGCGTGGGCGCTGGAGCGGCGCACCTTCCCGTGGGACACGCTCGCGGACGTCGGTGCGCGGGAGATCGCGCAGGCCGCCGCGATCGCGCTGGCCACGTTCTTCATGAGCAACCTGTCGTTCCTCGGCACGTCGACGCCGTTCACGGGCCGGCTCGGGCCCGAGGTGTTCTACATCCGCACCCTCGTGGACCTGTGCGGGCTCGTGGCGCTGCACGCCCAGCAGGGGCAGCGCCTGGAGGCGCACGCACGGGCCGAGGTGCAGGCCGTCGACGGCGTGCTGCGCGCGCAGCACGAGCAGTACCTGCAGTCCAAGCGGTCCATCGAGGCGGTGCAGCGCACGTACCACGACCTCAAGCACCAGATCGCGGTCGTGCGGGCCGAGGACGACCCGGCCCGCCGGCACGCGCACCTCGACGAGATCGAGCACGCGATCCGCGAGCACGGCACGTACGTGCGCACGGGCAACCAGGTGCTCGACGTGGTGCTGACGACGAAGAAGGCGATGTCGGTCGAGCGGGGCGTCGAGCTGACGTGCGTGGCCGACGGCTCGCTGCTGGACTTCGTCTCCGTCGTGGACATCTGCTCGGTGCTGGGCAACGCGCTCGACAACGCCGTCGAGGCCGCCGGGGCGGTGCCGGCCGAGGACGAGCGGCTCGTGCGGCTGGCGCTCTTCGCGCAGGGCGACCTCGTCATGGTCGTCGTCGAGAACCGGTACCACGGGCACCGGCTCGTCGAGCACGGCCGGTTCGCCACGACCAAGGCCGACCGCACGCGCCACGGCTGGGGCCTGAAGAGCATCGGGCACACGGCGCGCAAGTACGGCGGGTCCATGACGACGCACGCCGCCGACGGCTGGTTCACCCTGCGGATCCTGCTCCCGCGCCCGGCGCCCGCCGGTGCCGGCCGACCGGGCGCGTCGGCGACCGCCACCCGGTGAGCCGGGCCGTCGCGACGACAGGTTGTGCGTCCACGACGACAGGTTGTGCATCCGCACGGGGCCGGCGCGCCGGCCGCCGGTTGACTCGGCGGACGTGCCGGACCCGGTCGCAGGCGACCGTCGGGGGCGGGTGCCACGGCGCGCACCTCATCGTCGAAGGAGAACCGTGAGCAGCAAGGCGGCAAAGACGCCGATGTCGAACAGGCGGTACCTGGGGATCTGGGTACCCGTGCTCGCCCTCGCCCTCGTGCTGGTCGTCGCGGCGAACGTCGCGCTCGGCGTCTACAGCAACTGGGTGGCGTCACAGCTCGGCACCGGGACGTACGACCTCGTCAACGACGAGTCCACCGCGGGGTGGGACACGCAGTTCAGCACGGCGGACTTCGCGACGGCCGACGACGCGGAGGCCGCGGCCGCCGAGCTCGTCGAGCAGATCGCGGCCGAGGGCATCGTCCTGCTGAAGAACGCCGACGAGGCGCTGCCGCTCGGCGACGCGCCCCGCGTGACGCTCCTGGGACGCGGCGCGGCCGACCCCGTGTACGGCGGCGCGGGCTCCGGATCGGTCGACACGTCCACCGCGGTCGACATCCGCGGCGGCCTGGAGAACGCGGGCGTCGAGGTCAACGCGACCGTGTACGACGAGCTCGCCGCGTTCGCCCAGGACGCGCCCCGGGCGAACATCGTCATGGACAAGCCTGCGGAGTCGAGCTACGAGGTCGGCGAGATGCCCGTCGACCGGTACTCCGACGAGGCGCTCGCGTCGTTCGGCGACTACGCCGACGCCGCGGTGGTCGTCGTCGGCCGCGGCGGCGGCGAGGGCGGCGACCTGGCGCGCGACATGGAGGGCTCCGACGAGAACTACGAGCCCGGGCAGCACCAGCTCGAGCTGAACGTCGACGAGCGCGAGCTGCTCGCGCTCGCGACCGAGCAGTTCGACACCGTCGTCGTGGTCGTCAACGCCTCCACCAGCATGGAGCTGGGCCTGGTGCAGGACGACCCGGGCGTCGACGCGGTGCTGCAGGTCGGCTCGCCCGGCCAGAGCGGCTTCAACGCCCTCGGCGCCGTGCTCACCGGCGAGGTCAACCCCTCGGGCCGCACGGTCGACGTGTTCGCCCGGGACTTCACCGCGGACCCGACGTTCGTGAACTTCGGGTCGTACCAGTACTCGAACATCGCCGACCTCGGCACCGACGCGTCCCTGGGCGTCGACGGCGGCGCCTACTTCGTCCAGTACGAGGAGGGCGTCTACGTCGGGTACCGCTACTACGAGACCGCCGCGGTCGAGGGCTACCTCGACTACGACGAGGCCGTCGTCTACCCGTTCGGGTTCGGCCTGAGCTACACCACGTTCGACTGGGAGGTCACGGGCACCGAGCTCGGCGACGTCGACGGGCAGGTCGCCGTCGACGTCGAGGTCACCAACACCGGTGACGTCGCAGGCAAGGACGTCGTCGAGCTCTACCACTCGGCGCCGTACACGCCGGGCGGCCTCGAGAAGTCCTCGGTCGTGCTGGGCGACTTCGCCAAGACCGACCTGATCGAGCCGGGGGAGTCGCAGACCGTCACCCTGGAGCTCGCGGTCGAGGAGATGGCGTCCTACGACCACGAGGACGCCGCGGCGTACGTGCTCGAGGAGGGCGACTACGCCCTGACCGTGCAGTCCGACTCGCACACCGTGAAGCCCGGCACCGAGGAGATCACGTACACGGTCGACGAGACCGTGACGTACGCCGGCGAGGACCACCGCGCGTCCGACGCCACCGAGGTCACCAACCGGTTCGACGACGTGTCGGCGGCGTTCGTGGACGACCCGCAGGACGGCCAGGCGCGCACCATGTCCCGGGCGGACTTCGCGGGGACCTTCCCGACCGCGCCCACGGAGGCCGACCTCGTCGCCTCCGAGGAGACCGTCGCGGCGTTCGGCGAGTACGACGCCGCCGCCGTCAACGCCGCCGCGGACGTCGAGATGCCGACGACCGGCGCGGACAACGGGCTGGGCCTGGTCGACATGCGCGGCCTCGACCACGACGACCCGCAGTGGGACGCGCTGCTCGACCAGCTCACGGTCGACGAGATGACGAACGTCATCCTCAACGGCGCGTACACCACCGGCGCGATCAACTCGATCGCCAAGCAGGCCACCGGCGACTACGACGGCCCGGCCGGGTTCAGCTCGTTCATCAACGACGCCATCTCCGGCGTGGCCTACCCGTCGCAGTACCTCGTCGGGCAGACGTGGAGCACCGACCTGGCGTACGCGATGGGCGTGTCCATCGGCAACGAGGCGCTGACCCTCGACGCCAACGGCTGGTACGCGCCCGCCGTGAACCTGCACCGCTCCCCGTTCGCGGGCCGCAACTTCGAGTACTACTCGGAGGACGGGCTCCTGTCCGGCGACCTCGCCGCGCAGGTCGTCTCGGGGGCCGCGAGCAAGGGCGTGTACGCCTACGTCAAGCACTTCGCGCTCAACGACCAGGAGACCAACCGGGTCAACCACGGCGTGGCCACCTGGGCGGACGAGCAGACGATCCGCGAGATCTACCTCAAGCCGTTCGAGATCGCGCTGAAGGACGCCTCGGCCGAGATGACGTACGTCGCGGACGACGAGGGCACCCTCGCCACCCGCGAGACCGGCGCCACGGCGGTGATGAGCTCGTTCAACCGGATCGGCTCGACGTGGGCCGGTGGGTCGACGGCGCTGATGTCCGACGTCCTGCGCGACGAGTGGGGCTTCCGCGGCGTCGTCATCACCGACTTCAACCTGTACGCGTACATGTCGCCCGACCAGGGGATCGCGGCCGGCTCGGACCTCATGCTGACGTTCCAGCCGACCAAGCAGCTCGCCGACACGACGAGCGCCGCGGCGGTGACGAACATCCGCGAGGCGACCCACGACATCCTGTTCGCGGTGGCGGGCTCGAACGCGATGAACGGTGTCGCGTCGGGCGCCGAGATCCACTACACGCCGCCCGTGTGGCGGTACGTGCAGGTCGCGGCCACGGTGCTGCTGGGGCTGCTGCTGGTGTTCGGCGCCTTCCGGGTCGTGCGCCGCGTGCGCCGTCACGGTGGGGCCGGAGCGCCGGACGTGCCGGACGCGCCGGACGCCCTGGAGCAGCCGGCGCAGGCCTGACGCTCCCTCCACGGCGCCGGCCGGACCCCGTCCGGCCGGCGCCGTGGTCCCGTACCCGACCCGACCCGAAGGCTGACGACATGAGCGACCCCCGGACCGTCCTCGAGCAGCTCACCGTGCTGGAGAAGGCCGCGCTGCTGAGCGGCGAGAACGTGTGGGAGACGCGTGCCGTGCCGCGCCTGGACGTCCCGTCGGTCTACCTCGCGGACGGGCCGCACGGCGTGCGCAAGCAGGTCGGCGCGTCGGACCACCTGGGCCTGCACGGCTCGGAGCCGTCGACGTGCTTCCCGACCGCGGCCACGGTCGCGAACAGCTGGGACCCGGTGCTCGCCGAGCGCGTCGGGCGGGCGCTGGGCGTCGAGGCCGCCGCGCTGGGGGTCGACGTGCTGCTCGGTCCGGGCCTGAACATCAAGCGCAGCCCCCTGTGCGGGCGCGCGTTCGAGTACTTCTCCGAGGACCCCCTGCTGTCGGGGCGCCTCTCGGCGGCCTACGTGCGCGGCATCCAGGAGGCGGGGGTGCTGGCCTGCCCCAAGCACCTCGCGGCCAACAGCCAGGAGCTGCGCCGTATGGCGTCGGACTCCGTCGTCGACGAGCGCACGCTGCGCGAGCTGTACCTCACGGCCTTCGAGATCACGGTCCGCGAGGGGCGGCCCGGCGCGATCATGTCCAGCTACAACCGCGTCAACGGCACCTACGCGCACCAGAACGCGCACCTGCTCACCGAGGTGCTGCGCGAGGAGTGGGGCTTCGACGGGCTGGTCGTCAGCGACTGGGGCGGGGCGGACGACTCCGTCGCCGCGGTCCGGGCGGGCGGCACCCTGGAGATGCCCGCGCCCGGCCTGCACGTCGTGCGCCGCCTCGTCGCCGCGGTCGCCGGCGGCGAGCTCGACGAGGCGGACCTCGACGCGCGGGCGGCCGAGGTGCTCGCCGTCGCCCTGCGCGAGCGCGCCCCGCGGCCGGCCGTCGACCACGACGCCCACCACGCGCTCGCCCGCGAGGTCGCCGCCCGCAGCGCCGTGCTGCTGCGCAACGAGGACGACCTGCTGCCCCTCGCGGCGGGCACGCGCGTCGCGGTGGTCGGCGACTTCGCCCGCACGCCCCGCTACCAGGGCGCCGGCTCGTCGCAGGTCAACCCGACCCGGCTGGAGACCGTGCTCGACGTGGTCGACGGCAGCGGCCTGGTGCTCACCGGGTTCGCCGCCGGGTTCCGGCGCGACGGCGCCCCCGACGACGCGCTCGTGCGCGAGGCCGTCGAGGTCGCGCAGGGTGCCGACGTCGTCCTCGTGCACCTGGGGCTGGACGAGAGCACCGAGTCCGAGGGCGTCGACCGTGCGCACCTGCGGCTCGCCGACGCGCAGGTGCGGGTGCTGCGCGCCGTCGCCGCCGTCAACCCCCGGGTCGTGGTCGTGCTCGCCGCCGGCGGCGTCGTCGAGATGCCGTGGCTGGCGGACTGCCGGGCGCTCCTGCACGCGTACCTGGGTGGGCAGGCCGGCGCCAGCGGCGTGCTGGACGTGCTCACCGGGCGCGTGGAGCCCGCCGGCCGGCTCGCCGAGTCGTACCCCGTGCGCCTCGAGGACACCCCCACGGCAGCCACGTTCCCCGGGACGGGCCGCACCGTGGAGTACCGCGAGGGGCCGTTCGTCGGGTACCGCTACTACGAGACCGCGGGCGTGCCGGTGGCCTTCGGGTTCGGGCACGGCCTGACGTACACGTCGTTCGCGTACGACGACCTGACGGTCGGTGACCGCGAGGTGACGTTCACACTGACGAACACCGGTCCCCGCCCCGGCGCCGAGGTGGCGCAGGTGTACGTCACGCGGCGCGGCGACGGCGTGCTGCGCCCCGCCCGGGTGCTCGCCGGCTGGGCCCGCGTCGAGCTCGCCCCGGGCGAGCGGCGCACCGTGACCGTCCCGGTCGACCCGACGGCGCTGCGCCACCACGACGTCGCGACCGGCACGTGGCAGGTGGAGACCGCGACGTACGACGTGCTCGTCGGCGCGAGCGTGCGCGACGTGCGCCTGACCGGCGCGCTCGACGTCGTCGGGACCGTCGATCCCGACCGGGGCGCGTGCGACGCCCTGCCGTCGTACCGCGTGGGCCACGTCCGGAACGTGCCCGACGCCGAGTTCGCGGCGCTGCTCGGCCGCCCGGTGCCCCGCGCCGAGGGCGGCCCGCTGCTCGACGTGAACGACACCCTGGGGCAGATGGGGTCCGCGCGCTCCCCGCTCGCCCGGCTCGTGCACCGGGTCCTCGTCGCGGTCCGCCGCCGTGCGGACCGCCGCGGGACGCCCGACCTCAACGTGCTGTTCATCTACCACATGCCGTTCCGGGCGCTGGCGAAGATGACGAACGGCGTCGTCAGCGCCGACGTCGTGGACGCGCTGCTGACCGTCGTCAACGGGCGGACGCTCGTCGGGCTCGGGCGCACGGTGCGCGCCCTGGTCGCGACGCGGCTCGCCGACCGCAGGACCCGGCGCGCGCTGCGGGCCGGCGGCTGAGCCGCGCCGCCCCGGCCCGCCCACCCCCGAGAGGACCTCCCCGCCGTGATCTCCCGCCTGCGCCACCTGTGGTCGTCGTTCGCCGAGCGCCGCCCCGGCACGGCCCAGTTCGTCGTCTTCTTCGTCCTGAGCAACGGCATCACCGTGCTCCAGCTCGCGCTGATGCCCGCGTTCCGCGCGGTGTTCGACGCGACGTCGCTCGTCGACGTCCCGTTCCAGGTGTGGGCCGTCGGGACGAACGTCGACGGAACGGCGTACCACGTCTTCGACTACGCGGCCGGATCGCTCCCGGAGGGGGGAGGCGGGCTGGCATACTTCCTCGCCGTGCAGATCACGCTGCTGATCGCGCAGGTGATCAACTTCTTCGCCCAGCGCACGATCACGTTCCGGTCGAACAGCTCGATCCTGCGCGCGGCGTCCTGGTACGCCCTGGCCTACGTCGTCATCACCCTCGGGGCGGCCGCGGCCCAGGGGCTGTACAAGACGCCGCTGTACACGCTGCTCATCGACTCGTGGGGCCTGGGCCGCACGGGCGAGACCCTGGCCGACGTCCTGACGATGGTCGTCAACGCGGCCATATCGTTCTGGGTGTTCTTCCCCATCTTCAAGCTGATCTTCACGCGCGAGCCCGACCCGGGGCCCGCCCTCGACGACGCGAGGACCGCATGACCCAGCTCGCCCCGCTCGCGCCGGAGTCCGGCACGGGCACCCCCGCGGTCGCGACCCCGGTGCTCACCGTGGTCGTGCCCGCGTACAACTCCGACGCCTACCTCGACCGGTGCCTCGACACCCTCGTGGGCGTGGGGCCGGCCGTCGAGGTCGTCGTCGTCGACGACGGGTCGACCGACGGCACCGCGGCGCTGGCGCAGCGGTACGCGGAGCGCCACCCGGGCGTCCGGGTGGTCAGCAAGGCCAACGGCGGCCACGGCTCGGCCGTCAACACCGGTCTCGAGCACGCCACGGGCACGTGGTTCAAGGTCGTCGACTCCGACGACTGGGTCGACGAGGACGCGTTCGCCGAGCTGGTGCGGACCCTGCTCGCCTTCGTCGAGGGCGGTCAGGACGTCGACCTCGTCGTGTCGAACTTCGTCTACGAGAAGACCGGCAAGCGGACCAAGACGGTCGTGCGGTTCGGCTCCGCGCTCCCGCGGCGGACCGTCACCACGTGGTCCGGCACGCGCCGGTTCCGCCGCGGGCGCTACATGCTCATGCACGCGATGGTGTACCGCACGCAGCTGCTGCGCGACGTGGGCCTGCGCCTGCCCGAGCACACCTTCTACGTCGACAACCTCTACGCGTTCGTCCCGCTCGCCCAGGTGCGGACCCTGTACTACCTGGACGTGGACCTGTACCGGTACTTCATCGGCCGCGAGGACCAGTCCGTGCAGGAGGCGGTGATGCTGCGCCGCCTCGACCAGCAGCTGCGCGTCAACCGCGCGATGCTGCGGCACCTGCACGACACCCCCGTGACGGACCGGCGCCTGCGCCGCTACCTGCTGCACCACCTGGAGATCGTCTGCGCCGTGTCGTCGGTGCTGCTGCTGCGCTCGGGCACCCCGCAGGACCTCGCGGCCCGCGACGCCCTGTGGGCCGAGCTGCGCGCCGAGGACTGGTGGCTGTACCGCCGCGTGCGGTGGTCGGCCCTCGGCGCCGTGAGCAACCTGCCCGGGCGTGGCGGCCGGCGCGTCTCCCTGCTCGTCTACCGCGTCGCGCAGCGGGTCGTCGGCTTCAGCTGACCGTCACCGCACCCCGGCCGGCCGGGAGCAGCGCGGCCGCCGCGGTCGCCCTCACCGTCCGCCCGTGGGACCGCCGCACCGTCGCCACCACCGCGCACGACCACGACCTGCCGCCGGCCACCGCCACGCACGTCTCGCTCGACGCGGCCCGCAGCGGTGTGGGCACCGCGTCGTGCGGGCAGGGCGTGCTGCCCCGGTACCGGCTGCGCCCCTCGCACCAGGTGCTGCGGGTCGTGCTCACCGCCCTGCCGTGAGCGGGCGGGTCGTGGACGCACCCGTCGGCCGGGCGACCGCGTCCCCGGGTGCGTGGCGGCTGCGCGCCCTCGTCCTCGCCGCGTACTGCGTCAACGGGTTCAGCCTGGCCGCCTGGACGGTCCGGCTGCCCGCGATCGGGGTCGAGGCCGGCCTCGACGCGGGCGGCCTCGGTCGCCTCCTCATGGCCAACGCGCTCGGCACGCTGGTGACGATCCCGCTCGCGGGCCGGTGGGTGCAGCGCGCCGGCGCGCCCCGCGTGTACCTCGCCGCGACCGTCGGCTTCGTCCTCGCGTACGGCGGGCTCGCGGCCGCCCTGCACGCCGGCACCCTGCCCGGGCTGCTCGGCGCGGCGGTGCTGCACGGCGCCGCCTTCGCGCTCACCAACGTGCCGCAGGCCGTGCTCGGCACCGAGGCCGAGCGGCGCGTGGGACGCACCGTGCTGCCGCAGTTCCACGCCGCGTACTCGATCGCGGGCGCGGCGGGGGCGGCGGTCGGCGGTGCCGCCGCGGCCGCCGGCGTCGGGCCCGCCGCGCAGATCGCCGCGCTCGCCGCCGTCGCGGCGCTCGGGCGGGGCGCGGTGAGCCTCCTCCTGCGCGGCGACCACGCCCACGCACCCCGTGCCCACCTGGAGCGCTCCGGGGAGCACCCCGCACCGGTCGCCCCCCGCGCACGCCGGCGTACGGGCGTGTGGCTCGAGCGCCCGACCGTGCTCCTCGGCGTCGTCGTGTTCGGCGCCGCCCTGTCGGAGGGGGCCGCGAACAGCTGGATGGCGCCGCTCGTCGTCGAGGCGCTCGCGGTCGACGAGGGTGCTGCCGCCACGTTCGTCTCCGTGTTCCTCGTCGCGCAGACCGCCGGGCGGCTGCTCGGCGGCGGCCTCGTCGACCGGGCGGGGCGGGGCGCCACGCTCGTCACCTCGGCCCTCGTCTCGGCCGTCGGCGTCCTGGTGCTCGTCACCGCCGGGTCCGTCCCGGTCGCCTACGCCGGCGCCGGGGTGTGGGGCCTCGGTGCCGCGCTCGCCGTGCCCGTGGCGGTGAGCCTGGCCGCGGCGCGGGGGGACGCGGCGGCCCGGATCGCGGCGGTCACGTCGCTCGCGTCGTTGGCCAACGTCGCCGGGCCCCCGGCCATCGGTGCCGTCGGCGACGCCGTGGGGCTGCCGTGGGCGGTCGGCGGGGTGGCGGTGGTCCTGCTCGCGGGCGCCGTCGCCGGCCGCGCGGCCGCCCGCACACCGCCGCGCGACGACCGGGCCTGACCGACGGTCCGGACCGTCCCGCACGCGACGACGGGCGCCCACCGGTGCGGTGGGCGCCCGTCGGTGCGTCGGGGTCAGACGGTCCAGCGCTGGTTGCCGGCGCCCGTGCAGTCCCAGACCTGGACGCGCTGCCCGTCGCGGACGGGCAGGCCGCCCACGGCGTCGAGGCAGCGGCCGGACTGCGGGTTGCGCAGGGCCCCGGTGGTGGCGTCGTACGTCCAGCGCTGCGCGCCCGTGCCGTTGCACGTCCACAGCTGCACGACGGTGCCGTTGGCGGTGCCGCCGCCGGCCACGTCGAGGCACTTGCCCAGGGCCCGCACGGTGCCGTCGGCGGCACGGGTCCACTGCTGGGCGACGTTGCCGTTGCACGCGACGACCTGCGCGGGGTTGCCGTCCCGGGCCTCGCCCCACGGCACGTCGAGGCAGAGCTCGCCGTTGACGCGCAGCGTGCCGGTGCCCGTGCCGCCCGTGCCGGTGCCGTTGTCGAGCACGCGGATCCAGTCGACCTTCATCTGCTGCGGGAAGCTCGTGGTGGCGTCGGGGTAGCCGGGCCAGCTGCCGCCCACGGCGACGTTGAGGATGAGGAAGTACGGCTTGTCGAACACCCAGGCGTTGGAGCCGACGGACGCGCGCGTGACCTGGTGGTACTGCTTGCCGTCGACGTACCAGGTGATCTGCCCGGGCTTCCAGTCGACCGCGAAGGTGTGGAAGTCGTCGGCGAACGACCACCCCTGCGGGTGCATGGAGCTGCCGGTGATGCCGCTGCCGCCGGAGTACCCGGGGCCGTGCACGGTGCCGTGCACGAGGTGCGGCTCCTTGCCGACGTTCTCCATGACGTCGATCTCGCCGGACGACGGCCACGAGGTGGCGGGGAAGTCGGCGCCGAGCATCCAGAACGCGGGCCAGATGCCCTGGCCGCGGGGGATCTGCATGCGGGCCTCGATGCGGCCGTACTGGATCTCGACCTTGTCGTTGGTCTGCAGGCGGGCCGACGTGTAGCCGCCGTCGGCCTCGCGGCGGGCGGTGAGCACGAGGTTGCCCGCGCCGTCGAGCGCGGAGTTCGCACGCGACGTCGTGTAGTTCTGCAGCTCGGCGTTGCCCCAGCCGTTGGCGCCGGTGTCGTAGTTCCACACCGAGGTGTCGGGGGCGGTGCCGGCGGCGCCGTTGAACTCCTGGGACCACAGGACGTCGCCGACGGACGTCGGCAGCGCCGCCGCGTCGTTGGTGCCGGCTCCGGTGCCGGTCACGGCGGCGTGCGAGGCGGTCGCGGTGGCGGCCAGCAGGATCACGCCGACGAGCGCGGCGGCACGTCGTCGTGCGCGCGGGTCGGCGGGCCTGCGGGTGTGGTGGCGGGGTCGTACGGGTGCAAATGTCACGTTTTGTCTCCATTCGACGGACCCGACCGACGGTAGCCCTGCCCGTGACGGCGGGACAACCCCTCGATGACAGGCGTCGGTGCAGGCCTCGTGCGGGGAGGGTGAACGTGGCGCGCAGGCGGGGGACACGTCGGACGACCGCTCAGCGGCGTCGGCGGCCGGTCGATCCGGCCGACATGCACAGGTGGTGGGCCCCGTACCAGACGGTCGCAGCCGCGGCCCTGGTGGTGTGGTCGCTGCTGCCCGTCGGCGCGCCCCGCGACGTCGCGTTCGTGGTCATCGGCCTCCTCGGCGTCGCGGCGATGGTGGTGGGCGTCCGCACCCACCGGCCCGCGGCGGCCGCGGCCTGGTACCTGCTGGCGCTCGGCCAGCTCGTGCTGGTCGTCGGGGACGCCATGTTCTCCTGGTACTCCCACGTGCTCGGCGTGGAGCCGTTCCCCTCGCCGGCCGACGTCGTGTACCTGAGCGCGTACCCGTTCCTGGTCGCCGGCCTCGTGCTGCTGATCCGGGCGCGGCGGCGCGGGCCCGACCCCGTCGGCCGCCTCGAGGCGGGCATCGCGACGGCCGCGCTCGGCCTGCTCGTGTACGTGTTCGTCGCCGAGCCGATCCTCGTCGCCGGCGACCCGCCGCTGACCACGACCCTCGCGCTCGGCTACCCGTTCGTCGACGTCGTCGTCGTCGCCGCGCTCGCCCGGCTCAGCCTCGCCCCGGGTGCCCGGCCCGCCGCGTACCAGCTGCTCGTGACGTCGATGCTGCTCCTGCTCGTGGCGGACATCGCCTACGCCTTCACGTACGGCGAGAGCCTCGGCAGCTGGCTCGACGTCCTGTGGCTGCTGTCCTACCTGCTGTCCGGCGCCGCCGCCCTGCACCCCTCGATGCGGCACGTGGGCCGTCCCGCCACGACCTCCGGCCGGCTGACCGGATGGCGCATGGCCGGCATGATCGCGGCCGGGCTCGTGGCGCCGTCCATCGAGTCCGCCGAGGTCCTCACCGGGCGCGAGCACGACTCGTGGCCCGTCCGGGTGGGCTTCCTCGTGGTCGTCGGCCTCACCCTGCGGCGCATGTACGTCGCCGTCCAGCACTCCGAGCGCGCCGTGCAGCAGCGGCAGCAGGCGCAGGCCGCGCTCGCCCACCAGGCCTCGCACGACGACCTCACGGGCATCGCGAACCGGTCCCGGACCATCGAGACGATCGAGGCCGCGCTCGCCCGGGCCCAGGCCGACGGCGGCCTCGTGGGGCTCATGTTCGTCGACATCGACCACTTCAAGGCCGTGAACGACACGTACGGCCACGCGGCCGGCGACGAGGTGCTCCAGCACGTCACCGAGCGCGCGCGGGCGTCCGTGCGGGCCACCGACCTGGTCGGCCGGGTCGGCGGCGACGAGATCGTCGTGCTGGTCGACGACCCGCCGTCGGAGGAGGTCCTGCACCAGGTCGCCCAGCGCGTGCTCGACGCCGTCCGCACCCCGCTGCGCGTGCGGGGCCGCGACCTGGTGGTGTCCGCGTCGGTCGGCGTCGCGTTCTGCCACGACGGCGCCGTGGCCGCGGACGTGCTCCTGCAGGAGGCCGACGCCGCCGCCTACCGGGCCAAGTCCGCGGGCCGTGGCCGCGTCGAGGTCTTCGACGAGGAGCTGCGCCGCCACCTGCGCGAGACCGCCGAGCTCGAGGTCGCGATCCGCCACGGTCTCGCCGCGGGCGACTTCGTCATGCACTACCAGCCGATCGTCGACGTCGGGTCGGGCGACGTCGTCGGCTACGAGGCCCTGGCCCGCTGGGACCGGCCCGGGCACGGCGTCCTCGCCCCCGCGGAGTTCATCCCGCTCGCCGAGCAGTCGTCGCTGATCCGCGACGTCGGGCGCTGGGGGCTGGTCGAGGCGTGCGGGCAGATCGCCCGCTGGGACGCCGAGGGCCGCTCGCCGGTGACCGTCGCCGTCAACATCTCCGGCCGGCACCTCGCCTCGCCGGCGGTCGTCGACGACGTCGAGGTCGCGCTGTCGATGACGGGCGTGGACCCGCGCCGGCTCGTCCTGGAGATCACCGAGACCACGTTCGTGCACCACCCCGAGGCGCCCGCGCGGCTCCAGGCCCTGCGCGACCTGGGCGTCGGCGTCAGCATCGACGACTTCGGCACCGGGTACACCTCGATCGGCCGCATGCAGGACCTGCCGGCGTCGACGCTGAAGATCGACCGGTCCCTCGTCGCCCCCGCGACCGAGCGCGGCCGGCGCCTGCTCGAGCTCGTCGTGCACGCCGCCCACGCCACCGGCCTGGCGGTCGTGGCCGAGGGGGTCGAGACCGCCGAGCAGCTCGAGGCGGTCCGCGCCACCGGCTGCGACCTGGTCCAGGGCTTCCACCTCGCCCACCCGCTGCCCGTCGACCGTCTCGACGTCCCCCGCGCCCCCGTCCCCGCCTGACCTCCCCCGGGGACGCCGCGGTCGGCGATATCAGGCCGACAGCGCACCGCCCCGGCTGGCACGCTCGCCCGCATGTCGTTCGAGAAGATCGGTGCGCGCCTCGTCAGCTGGGCCTCGGTGCTGGACACCGCGACCCGGGACCAGGCGCTGCGCACCTCCACCCTGCCCTTCGTGCACCCGCACGTGGCCCTCATGCCCGACGCCCACCTGGGCAAGGGTGCGACCGTCGGAAGCGTCATCCCCACCGAGCGGGCGCTGATCCCCGCGGCCGTCGGCGTCGACATCGGCTGCGGGATGATCGCCGTCCGCACCCAGTGGACCGGTGAGCAGCTGCGCGGCACGGGCCGCCCGCTCGCCGAGCTGCGCCGGGACGTCGAGCGGCGCGTGCCGCTGTCGGCGGGCGCCGCCAACGCGACCCTCACGCCCTCGGCCGCGGCGCGCGTCGCGGTCCTGGAGGAGGCCGCTGCCGCCGCGGGGTTCGACCCCGCCCGGTACGCGTCGCGGTGGGCCCTGCAGCTCGGCTCGCTCGGGTCCGGCAACCACTTCATCGAGGTGAGCGTCGACGAGGCGGACACCGTGTGGCTGTTCCTGCACTCGGGCTCGCGCGGCGTGGGCAACAAGATCGCCCAGCACCACATCCAGGTCGCGGCCGAGCTGTGCCGCCGCTGGTGGATCGAGCTGCCCGACCGCGACCTGGCCTACCTCGTGGAGGGCACCGACGAGTTCTGGGCGTACGTGCGCGAGCTGCGCTGGGCCCAGGACTACGCCCTGGCCAACCGCGAGGAGATGATGGACCGGGTCGTCGACGCCCTCGCGCAGTTCATGGGCGAGCCCGTGCAGGAGCGCGAGCGCGTCAACTGCCACCACAACTTCACCGAGCTGGAGGAGCACTTCGGCCGGCAGGTGTGGGTGTCCCGCAAGGGGGCGATCCGGGCCCGGGCCGGCGACCCCGGGCTGATCCCCGGCTCGATGGGCACGGCGTCGTACGTCGTGGTCGGCACCGGCGACGCCATGTCGCTGTGCTCGAGCCCGCACGGCGCCGGGCGGCAGTACTCGCGCACGGCCGCGCGCCGCACGTTCACCCACGAGCAGCTGCGCGAGGCCATGGTCGGGATCGAGTACCGGGACACCGACGCGTTCCTCGACGAGATCCCCGCCGCCTACAAGGACATCGACCAGGTGATGGCCGACGCGAAGGACCTCGTGGAGGTCCGGCACGTGCTCCGCCAGGTCGTCAACGTCAAGGGAGACTGACGGTGAGGGCGCAGGCGAGCGCCGCAGCCTGGTGCTCCTGGCCCGGCGGCCGACGGACCTCGGGTCGTGAGCCGGTCCGCCGGTTCGGCGGGGGAGGCCGACTCCTGCGCCCGGACGTGTTGAAACGTTTTAGGTCGTAGACACGGCGGCGCAGGGCGCGTATCCCTGGCGAGTCCGCCGCACCTCGGTGCTGCGCCGCGTCGCCGGGGCGCAGCATCGGCGGCCGGTGCCGGGGTGCCCGGCACCGGTGCGCGGCCGACGCACCATCCGTCCCCCGCCCTCCGATCGCCTCGGGCACCGCGTCCGACGTGGTCCTTCATCGATGGAGAACTCGTGCCTCCTCGTGCCGCCACCATGCCGCCGCACCCGTCCAGGGCCCTCGTCCGAGCCGTCATCGCCGCGGTCGCGGCGCTGTTCGCCGTCCTCGCCCTCGTCGTGTCCTCGCCGACCGCCACGGCGGTCGGCGAGGACACCGTCCGCAACCCTCTCCTCCCGAACGGCGCCGACCCGTGGCTGCAGTTCCACGACGGCAACTACTACCTCGCCACCACGACGTGGAGCTCGCAGCTGGTGATGCGCAAGTCGCCGACCCTGGCCGGCCTGCGCGACGCCGCGCCCGTGCACGTCTGGTCGGAGACGGCCGCTGACAGCGGGTTCAACTTCTGGGCACCGGAGTTCCACCGCCTCGACGGGCCGAACGGCACGCGGTGGTACCTGATGTACACGTCGGGGACGAGCGTCAACCTCGACGGTCAGAAGCTGCGCGTGCTGGAGAGCGCCGGCGACGACCCGATGGGCCCGTACGCCCTGCGCTCCACGCCGATGCCGAGCACGTGGAACATCGACGGCACCTACCTCACCGTCGGCGGGCAGCTGTACCTGCTGTGGTCGGAGTGGCAGGGCGCAGACCAGAGCCTGTGGATCTCCGCGATGACCAACCCGTGGACCGTCACCGGTCCGCGGGTGCTCATCTCCCGCCCCCAGCACTCGTGGGAGACCCAGGGCGGGCGCGTCAACGAGGCGCCCGAGGTGATCCAGCGCAACGGGCGCACGTTCGTCGTGTACTCGGCCAGCTCGTGCACCACCCCTGACTACACGCTCGGGATGCTCACGCTGACCGGCAGCAACCCGATGTCACCGTCGTCCTGGACGAAGCGGAGCACGCCGGTCTTCCAGCGTGCCGGCAGCGTCTACGGACCCGGGCACAACGGCTTCTTCCGCTCGCCCGACGGCACGCAGGACTGGATCGTCTACCACGCCAACGCCTCGGCCGGCGAGGGCTGCGGCAGCACGCGGTCGACTCGGGCGCAGCCGTTCACGTGGGCGTCGGACGGGTCCCCGAGCCTCGGGACCCCGGTCTCCACGACGACCGACCTCGCCGTCCCGTCGGGCGAGCAGGGGCCGATCACCGCCGCGGTGGAGGGCGCGGCGTACGCTCTGGTCAACCGCAGCAGCGGGCTGTGCGTGGGCGCCAGCGGCACCGCCGACGGCGGTGCGATGACGCAGCAGCCCTGCTCCCCGACGTCGAGCCGTTGGGTGCTCGACCCGACAGCTGACGGGTACTACCGCCTGGTCAACCGCGCGACCAGCAAGGTCGCGGACGTCGAGAGCTGCGGCGCGGCCGACGGCACCGACGTGCGGCAGTGGGCCTGGCTCGACAACGCGTGCCAGCAGTGGCAGGTCACCCCGACCACGGACGGCTGGTCGCGGCTGACCAACCGTGCCACCGGCAAGGCCCTCGACCTGGCCGACTGCGCGCCCGCGACGGGGACGAACATCCGCACCTGGGCTTCCAACGGGACGGTGTGCCAGGAGTGGCGCCTCGCCCCCGTGGGCACCGTGGCCGTGGTAAGCAGCCAGAGCGGCAAGGTCGTCGACGTCGCGGACTGCTCGACCACGGCGGGCGCCTCGGTGCGCTCGTGGGCCTGGAACGGTGCCGCGTGCCAGCGGTGGTCCTTCGAGCACACCGACAACGGCTACTACCGGATGCACCCCGCCTCGTCGCCGTCCGCGTGCCTGGTGGTCGCGTCCGGGTCGACGGCGGACGGCGCGAGCCTGACCCAGGGGGCCTGCTCGTCGACCGGCAGCCAGTGGCGTCTGCAGCCGCTCGCCGACGGCTCGACACGCCTCGTCGCGCGGCACAGCGGCAAGGTCCTCGACCTGGCGGGCTGCGGTCTGGCGAACGGCACGGCGCTGGTGCAGTGGGCGTCGCTGGACAACATCTGCCAGCGGTTCACGCTGCGCGCCCTGTGACCGGTCGGGACGTCCGCCCGATCGTGCGGCGGGCCTCGAGGGGCCGCTCCTCGGAGACCCGCGGCGGGGGCGTGGAGGGCGAGACGTCCCACGACCGCGTCGGCAGCTGCGGCTGCCCGTGCTGACGACCTGGCGGAGCCGACCACGTGCTCCGTCAGGTCGTCGACGGCGAGCCCGCCGGACGATCGTCGTGCGGGTCCGTCGCCTCAGTCGAGGCAGAACTCGTTGCCCTCGACGTCCGCCATGACGAGGCACGACTCGTTCTCCTCGTCGGCGAGCATGAGGCGCAGCCGGGTGGCACCGAGCGTGGTCAGCCGCGTGCACTCCGCCTCGAGCACGGCCAGGCGGTCGTCGCCGACGAGCCCGGCGCCGACCTTGACGTCGAGGTGGACGCGGTTCTTGACGGCCTTGCCCTCGGGCACCCGCTGGAAGTACAGCCGGGGACGAGAGCCCGCCGGGTCGCTGCACGCGAACCACGCGCCCGGGTGGGACCGGCCCCACCCGCGGGCGGCGTCGTCCCAGGTGGCCGCGTCGTCGGGCGGGGCCGACGGGACGTACCCGAGGGCCTCGCACCAGAACAGTCCCACCCGGACGGGGTCGGCGCAGTCGAACGTGACCTGGACCTGCGGCACGGACGTCACGGGAGGATGCTAGGTCGTCCGCGGGTCGGACGCGCCGCTACCGGTGCCCCTCCTTCGCGTCCTGCGTGTCGGCGGGCCCTGGCAGGGTGCGGCGCAGACGCGGGTGCGTGGCCCGCGGCGGGAGGAGCTGGCCGTGGGTGCATGGGGTGCGGGGCCGTGGGAGAACGACGGGGCGCTCGACCTGCTGGCCGAGGTCGGGGACGGCGGCCTGGTCGTCGAGGACCTCGCCTGGGCGTTCGAGGACGAGTACCTCGAGGTCGACGGCGGCCAGATCGCGCTCGCGCTGGTCGACCTCGCGCTCGCCGTGCGCGGGCTCCGGCCCGTCCCGGGGGACCTCGACCTCGACCGGGTCGCGCCGGCGTTCACGCCGGAGGTCGTGGCGTGGGTCGCCGAGCAGGCCGACCGGGCCCTGGCCGGGCCCGAGACGTCCGAGGCCTACGAGCTGTGGGAGGAGGCGGGCAGCCTCGACGAGTGGCGCCTGCCGGCCGTCGCGGCGCTCGCCGAGCTGCGCGCGTCGTCGCCCACGCCCTGAGGGCGGTCGCCGCCCGACCTGTCAGGTGGCGTCCTCGGGGGCCCGCACCGGCGGGCCGTCGCAGGGCGCCGGGCGGCGGGGGCGGGTGGCCGCGGCGGCGTGGCCGACCACGGCGGTGAGGGCCGTCAGGCCCAGGACCTCGAGCAGCATCTGCGGTGCCTCCTCGTGCACGACGGGTGGGGTGCGCCGGCGGCGCCCCACCATCAGACCGCTGCCCGGGCGCCCGCGGGAGTCCCTGCCGTGACGGGTACTGGCAGGGCCTCGTTCGCGCGGCCCGCCGGTCGTAGCGTGGCGGGCATGGACAACCGGGACGAGGTGCGTGACTTCCTGCGCTCGCGGCGTGCGCGGATCACGCCCGAGCAGGCGGGGCTGCCGGCCTACGGCACCCACCGCCGGGTGCCGGGGCTGCGCCGCGAGGAGGTCGCGATGCTCGCCGGCGTCTCCTCGGACTACTACGTGCGGCTCGAGCGGGGCAACCTCGCGGGGGTGTCGGAGAGCGTCCTGGAGTCGCTGGCGACGGTCCTGCGGCTCGACGAGGTGGAGCGTGCGCACCTGCGCGACCTCGCGCGGGGTGCGCGTCCGCGGGCGGCCCGGGCCCGTCGGTCGGTGCCCGCCGCGCGGACCGTGCCGCTGAGCGTGCGCGTGATGCTCGACGCCCTGACCCAGGCGCCCGCCGTGGTGCGCGACGAGCGGCTGGACATCCTCGCCGCCAACGCCCTCGGGCGTGCGCTGTACGCACCCCTGTTCGCCGACCCGTCGCGTCGCGCCAACCACGCGCGGTTCGCGTTCCTCGACCCGGCCGCCACGCGCTTCTGGGCCGACTGGGAGCGTGCGGCGGACGACACGGTCGGCGTGCTGCGGTTCGCGGCCGGGCGCGACCCGTTCGACAAGGCGCTCACGGCTCTCGTGGGGGAGCTGTCGACGCGCAGCGAGGAGTTCCGCTCCCGCTGGGCGGCGCACCACGTGCACGTGCACACCGGTGGGCGCAAGCGCATCCACCACCCCGTCGTCGGCGACGTCGAGCTCATGTACGACTCGATGACGATCGCCGCGGCGCCCGGGCTGACGCTCCTCGTCTACACGGCGGAGCCGGGGTCGCCGACGGCGGACGCGCTGCGCGTGCTCGCCAGCTGGGCGGCCACCGCCGACGCGTCGGGCGAGGCCGTCGTGCCCGGCGGCCCGGCGGCCGCGACCCACCCCTGACCGTCGTCGCCCGGCCCGACCGGGCGGGACCGCACCACGCACGGAAGGACGCACGCATGCACACCAGGACGCTCGGCGAGGGGCTCGAGGTCAGCGCGATCGGCCTCGGCGCCATGGGCATGTCGATGAGCTACGGGCCCAACCCCGGCACGCGCGAGGACATGGTGGCCGTGCTGCGCGCGGCGGTGGACCTCGGCGTCACGTTCGTCGACACCGCGGAGGTCTACGGGCCGTACGTCAACGAGGAGCTGGTGGGCGAGGCGCTCGCACCCGTGCGCGACCAGGTCGTCGTGGCGACGAAGTTCGGCTGGCGCATCGAGGACGGCCGGATGGTGGGGCTCGACAGCCGGCCCGAGCAGGTCCGGCGGGTGGCCGAGGCGTCGCTGCGGCGCCTGCGGACCGACGTGATCGACCTGTTCTACCAGCACCGCGTCGACCCCGACGTCCCGGTCGAGGACGTCGCGGGCACGGTCGGCGAGCTCGTGCAGGAGGGGAAGGTCCGCCACCTCGGCCTGTCCGAGGCGGGTGCGGAGACGATCCGCCGGGCGCACGCGGTGCACCCGGTGACGGCCGTGCAGAGCGAGTACTCCCTGTGGACCCGTGACCCCGAGCGGGGAGTGCTGGCGACCTGCGCGGAGCTCGGCATCGGGTTCGTGCCGTTCAGCCCGCTCGGCAAGGGGTTCCTGACCGGCACCGTCGGCACGTCCACGCAGTTCGCCGAGGGGGACATCCGCCGCCGGGTGCCGCGGTTCGAGGCTGAGAACCTGGCCGCGAACGAGGCGCTGCTGCAGGGGGTGCGCGACGTCGCGGCGGTCCGGGGTGCCACGCCCGGGCAGGTCGCGCTCGCGTGGCTGCTGGCGCAGCACCCGTGGGTCGTGCCGATCCCGGGCACGCGCCGGGTCGAGCGGGTGGCGGAGAACGCGGGGGCGACCGGTGTGGCGCTGAGCGCCGACGACGTGGCCGTGCTCGACGCGCTGGCCTCGCGGGTCGGGGTGCACGGCGACCGGTACGACGCCGCGGGCATGGCCATGGTCGGACGCTGACCGGCCGGTCGGCGGCTCAGCCGGCCGGGGTGCTCCGCCGGCGCCCCGCCGGACCGGGCACGGGGCCGCCGCCGGTCGTGACCGGCACCCGCCCGGTCGCGAAGAGCGCCCCCACGGCGACGAGCGCGAGCGTGGCGAGCGCGGCGTCGAGCCCCTCCACGCGGGCCGCCCGGTTCTCCGCGACGACGGCCCGCGCGGTGCCCTCGGCGACCTCGGCGTCGGCGAGGGCCTGCTCGAGGGCGGTGTCGGAGAGGAACGGGACACCGGCCGCGAGCTCGACCCCGGCCCGGTCGCGCACCGCCTGCGGCACGTCGGGGTTGTCCTGCACCCCGGCGGCCAGCGTCGCCGAGAGCACCGCGATGAGCACCGAGCCGGCCAGCGCGGTGCCGAGGGACGCGCCGAGGTTGGTCGCGGTGTTCTGCAGCCCGCCGACCTCGCCGCCCTGCTCGGTGGGCACCCCGGACACGGTGACGGCGCCGAGCTGGGAGGACAGGGCCCCGACACCCAGCCCGACGAGGGACAGGGGCACGGCGACGACGGCGGCCGACGAGTCGAGGCGGATGCCGCTCATGAGGACGAGGATCCCGAGGAGCAGCAGCGCGACGCCCACGCGCACGACCCGGCGGGGGGAGGCCTGGGGCCACAGCCGGGGGATGCCGGCGGCCGCGAGCAGCAGCGTCACGGACAGCGGCAGGATCCGCAGGCCGGTGTCGAGGGCCGGGAGCTCCAGCACCACGCTGAGGTAGAGCGGCACCACGAAGAAGATGCCCGCCTGCAGCAGGAACTGCAGGAAGAACATCAGCAGCCCGCCGGTCAGCTCGGGGTGCGTGAACAGCTCGAGCCGGACCAGGGGGTCGCCGCCGCGGCGGGCGAGCAGCGCCTCCCAGCGCAGGAAGACCCACACGACCAGCGCGCCGACCACCAGGCACCAGAACGTGGGGGACAGGCCGAGCAGCTCGGGCCCCCCGGGCTTCGGTGCGACCCAGCCCCACTCGCTCGACCGCAGCACGCCGAGCACGGCGGTGCCCAGGCCGAGCACGGACAGCACCGTGCCGACCAGGTCGAGGCGCGCCGTCCGGTCGCCGGGCACGTCCGCGACGGCGCGCGACAGCACGAGGACCAGCGCGACGACCACCACCTCGGCGAAGAACACGACCCGCCAGGACAGGTAGGTGGTGGTGGCCCCGCCCACCAGCGGGCCGACGGCGACGGCGACCGCCCCGGCTGCCGCGACCGTGCCGTACGCGCGGGGCCGGTCGCGCTGCGTGAAGTTCGCGGCGACCAGGGCGACGACGGCGGGCATGATCAGCGCCGCACCGAGACCTTCGAGCAGCGACCACCCGAGCAGCAGCACGGCCAGGTTCGGCGCGAGCCCGGTGACGAGGGACCCCGCGCCGTAGATCACGCAGCCCAGGGCGAAGGCCCGTCAGCGGCCGACGATCGTGCCGATCTTCCCGCCGGTGAGCATGGTCGTGGCCATCACCAGCGTGTACAGGGTGATGGCGGTCTGCACCCCGGTGATGGTGGTGCCGAGGTCGGCGGCCACCGTCGCCATCGACACGTTCATCACCGAGCTGTCGAGCGTCATGAGGAACTGCGCGGCCGCGAGCGTGACGAGCACCCCGCGTGCGGCCGTCGTCGCGCTCGCCGCCTGCGCACCTATCCCCGGCCACCCCCGTGGCGACCGGCCCGGGCGGGACGCGGTCCGTCGCGCCCCATGACGGCACCGCACCGCTCACCCCGCGCGTCGCTCATCGCCGCCCGCCACCGGCCGACGGGACCGGCATGGACCTGACCCGACGCTCCTTCCTCGCGGTCGCGGGCGGGGCGGCCCTGCTCGCCGCGACCGCGTCCGCCGCGAGCCCGGCCGTGCGGCCCGTGCCCTTCGGGGTCACCGTGCCGTGGGGACCGCTGGACCGGGCGGCCCTCGCGGCGCGGGTCGCGGCATGGGGCTCGGCACCGCGGTACCTGCTCTGGTACGCGTCGTTCCGCGAGGAGCCCGACGTCGCGAAGCTGGCCGCGGTCGCGGCGACCGGTGCGGTGCCGGTGCTGACCTGGGAGCCGTGGGACCCGTCGGCGAGGAACCAGAAGCGGTACGCCCTGGCGCGCTTCCTCGCCGGGGACTTCGACGCCTACGTGCGGCGCTGGGGCGACGCGCTCGCCGCGTACGGCGGCCCGGTGCACCTGCGGTTCGCGCACGAGATGAACGCCAGGCACTACCCGTGGTCGGTCGGGGTCAACGGCAACACGGCCGCGCAGTACGTCGCGACCTACCGTCGGGTGCACGGGCTGCTGCGCTCGCGCGGGGCGACGGTGGCGCGCGTGTGGTCGCCCAACGTGTCGTTCACGAGGTCGACGCCGCTGGCGGCGGTGTACCCGGGCGACGCGCACGTCGACGTCGTGGGCCTGGACGGCTACAACTGGGGGACGGCGGTCCGTGGCCAGGTGTGGCGCTCGCCGGCGCAGGTCTTCGACGCGACGGTGCGCGAGCTGCGCACGGTCGCGCCGGGGCGGCCCGTGCTGCTCAGCGAGACGGCCTCGACCGAGAAGGGCGGCGACAAGGCGCGCTGGGTGACGGACCTGTTCGCCTGGGCGGGCGCGCAGCCGGACGTCACGGGGCTGGTGTGGTTCGACGAGGACAAGGAGACCGACTGGCGGGTCGCGTCCTCGCCGGCCTCGGCGGCGGCGTTCCGCGCGGCCACGACGCTCTGACGTCGCCGCTCCGGACCGCGAGAAACGGGTCAGACCCGACGTCTTGACGGGGTGGATCCGCTCCCACCATCATCGATCCATCGCGGTCGATCGATGGATCGACCGGCGTCCGTGCAGGTCGTCGGGGGGATGGCTGTCGTGTCGTCATGCGTGGTGGTGTCACCGTACGAAGCAGGGCTGCAACCACTGGCCGCGGCCTGCGCCGCCGCCGGGGTGCGCGGGGCCGGGGTCGACGAGGTGCACGGGTGGGACCAGGACCTGCGCCCCGGCGCGGCCCCGGACGCCGACCCCGGCCTCGTGCTCCTGTCCGTCCAGCAGTTCGAGGCCCTCGAACGGGCGCTCACCACGCTCCCGCACCTGCGCGAGGCGTACCCGCGGGCGACGATCGTCGCGTTCGGCCAGTACGCGCAGATGAACGCGTCCCGCTTCCTCGGCACCACCGACGCCGTGCTCTTCGAGGAGCCCGAGCGCGTGGCCGAGGACCTGCGCCGCGTCGCCGAGGGCGGTGACGTGCGCGCCGTCCCGGGCGCGATGACCCGGGCCGGCCTCACCCCGCGCGGCGCCCGCCGCAAGCTCGCGTTCACCGCACCGGCGCGCGACCTGTTCCCCTCGATCGTCCACTACCCGGCGCACCACAGCCCCCGCGGGCTGGTCGGCAACGTCGAGACCACGCGCGGCTGCCACCACCGCTGCACCTACTGCTCGGTGTACGGCGCGTACGACGGCGGGGTCGCCGCCTACGAGGTCGAGCCCGTCGTCGCCGACGCGCTCGCGCTCGCGGAGCAGGGCGTGCGCCACTTCGTCTTCATCGACGCCGAGTTCTTCAACTCCCGCACGGCGGGGGAGGCCGTCATGCGCCGCGTGCGCGCCGAGGTCGGCCCGGACGTCACGTTCGAGTTCACCACGCGCATCGACCACATCCTCGACTACGGCGACGAGCTCGCCCGGCTCGTCGACCTCGGCCTGGTCTCGGTGACGTCGGCCCTGGAGTTCCCGTCCGACCGGATCCTGCGGATCTTCGACAAGGGCATCGACACCCAGGACATGCGGCGCGCGATCGCCGCGGCCGGCGACCTCGGGATCGTGCTCCAGCCCACCTTCATCCCCTTCACGCCCTGGGTCGAGTACGACGAGCTGCTGACGTTCGAGGACTTCCTCGTCGAGACGGGCCTCGCGGCCGTCGCGCACCCCACCGTGCTGCAGACGCGCCTCCTGCTCTTCAAGGGGTCCCCGCTGCTGGCGTCGCCGTGGATCCAGGACGTGCGCCTGACCGACAAGGGCTTCTGGTTCGACTGGGAGCACGCCGACCCCCGCGTCGACGCGCTCTGGCAGGACCGGCGCGACGACGCCGTCGACGCCGGTGCCGTCCGCTGCTGCGTGAAGTGCTGAGGGGGAGACGATGACCGGGACCGCACGCGTGCGCACCGCGACGTCGGAGGACGTCGCGGTGCAGGGCTGGGCGCAGGACGTCGCCGCCGCGCCCGACACCTGGCCGTTCCTCAGCGGGGCCTGGCTGCGCGGGACCACCGCTGCGCTGTCGGGCACGGCCGCACCCCTGCACGGGGTCGCGACCCGGGCCCGCGGCGAGGAGGCGTGGCTGCCGGCGTACCTGTTCAAGGAGCCGCCGGCCGTCGACTGGGACCCCCGCACCTACCTGGGCTGGGAGCGGCCCGACGGCATGCAGGTCTGCTGCGGCGTCGAGACCGCGTGCGGCGTCAGCGACGAGGTCGCCGCGTGGGGCGTCGAGGCGTTCTTCCCCGCCGTCGTCGTCGGCAGCCCCCTGGGGTACCGCAGCGAGGCCGCGTACAACTTCTGGTCGCCGGGGCTGCTGGGGCGGTTGACCGACCAGGTCCTCGACGCGGCCCGCGAGCAGGGCGCCCGCGCCGTCGTGGCCCCCTGGGTGCCCGACCGGCGCGGCAACGAGGAGATCCTCGACGCGTTCCGCGGCGCGGGCGGGTCCGTCGGGTACTGGGGGCTGGACGACCACCTCGAGCTCGACGCCGACTCCTACGCCGACCACGTGGCGCGCCAGCCCCGCAAGCGCCGCCAGCGCATGACGGCCGACCAGACGGCGCTGGCCCGGGCCGGCCTGCAGGTGCGCCGCGTCGAGGGTGCGGGCCTGGAGCCGTACGTCGACCGCATCGCCGAGCTGGTCTGCCTCAACCGCGAGAAGAACGGCGCCGGCGAGGAGCCGCACCACATCAGCACCGTGATGCGCGAGGTGCTCGCCGCGGGCGCCGAGCCGTGGGGGTACCTGGGGCTGCTCGACGGGCAGGTCGTGGCCGCGTGCGTCGCGATCCCGCGGGGCCGGCGCCTGTTCGTCAAGTGGGCCGGGTTCGACTACGAGGCCCTCGGCACCCGGTCGGGGCTGTACTTCTCGTTCTGCTTCGACATGCCGCTGCGCGACGCGTACGGCGCCGGGATGCGCTGGATGGAGCTGGGCTCCGGGGCGCACGAGGCCAAGGCGCTGCGCGGGTGCGCGAGCCGGGAGGTCACCACGGCCCTGTGGCTCGCCGACGAGGCGCTGCGCCCGCGGGCGGCCGCGCTGCTCGCGGACTTCGGCGAGCGCCGCCGCGCCGCGTTCGACGACCCGGCGCCGTCGGCGTCGGCACCGGTGCTGCTGCCCCTCGCGGCCGGCACCACCGCCCCGACCGACTCCTGCTGCGGAGGTAGCTGAGATGAGCCTGACCCTGATCCCGCTCTCCGGCTTCCTCGGGGCCGGCAAGACCACCGCGATGGTCGCCGCGGCCCGCCTGCTCGAGTCGTCCGGCCGTACGGTCGCCCTGATCACGAACGACCAGGGCACCGACCTCGTCGACACCGCGACGGCACGGTCGCGCGGTGCGCTCGTCGACGAGGTGACGGGCGGCTGCTTCTGCTGCCGGTTCGACGACCTCGCGGCGCTGGTCGACCGCATCGCGGCCGGCGGCACCGTCGACACCGTGATGATCGAGGCCGTCGGCAGCTGTACCGACCTGCAGGCCACGGTCGTGCGGCCGCTGCGGCAGATCTACGGCGACGCCCTCGTCGTCGCGCCGCTGACCACGGTCGTCGACCCGTTCCGCCTGCAGGCGTTCTCCGCCGCGTGGGCCGCCGGGGAGGACTCCGAGCTCGCGTACCTGTTCGACCACCAGCTCGCCGAGGCCGACGTGATCGCGGTGAGCAAGGCCGACGTCGCCGGGCCGGCGCGCACCGCCGCCGCGGTCGAGGCCGTGCGGGCGCGCTACCCCCGGGCACAGGTCGTGCCGTGCTCGTCGGTCACCGGCGACGGGCTGGACGCGCTCGTGGACGCCTGGTCGCAGCAGTCCGCCGCCGCGTGGGACGTGCCCATCGACTACGACCGGTACGCCGCCGCCGAGGCCGGGCTGGCCTGGCTCAACCAGCGCTTCGTCGTGGCCGGCGTCGACGGCGACACGTTCGACGCCGAGCTCTGGTCGCGCACCCTCATGGAGACGCTGCGGGAGGCGTGCGACGCCGGCGGGCACGTCGTCGGCCACGTCAAGCTCCGGACGACCACGCCGGCGGGCGACGTCAAGATCAGCCTGGTCGGCGGCGGGAGCGTCCTCGACGAGACGGTCGACGAGCCCGCCGTGCAGGCCACCGCCGTGCTCAACACCCGGGTGGAGTGCGAGCCCGAGCAGATGGACGCCATGCTCACCGCCGCCGTGCAGGCCGCCGACCTGCTGGCCGTCAGCACGACCGTCCGCGACGGCGCCGCCGTCTCGTTCAAGCCCGGGTACCCCACACCCGTGCACCGCGTCCCCGCCGCCGCGTCGGCGCACGCCTGAGGAGGCGACCATGACCACGAGCCGCGTCCGCGACGACGTCCGCGAGAAGTACGCCGCCGCCGCGACCGCCGCCCTCGACGGGGCGTGCTGCGCACCCACCGCGCCGCAGGTGATCGGCGCCGCGCTCTACACCGACCTCGGCCCGGGCACCGTCCCCGACACCGCGCTGCTCGCCAGCCTCGGCTGCGGCAACCCCACGGCCGTCGCCGACCTGCGTGCGGGCGAGGTCGTGCTCGACCTCGGCTCGGGCGGCGGGCTCGACGTGATCCTCTCGGCCCGCCGGGTCGGCCCGACCGGGACGGCGTACGGCGTCGACGCGCTGCCCGAGATGCTCGAGCTCGCGCGGCAGAACGCCGCCGAGGCGGGCGTCGACAACGTCGAGTTCCTCGAGGGCGACCTCGAGGAGCTGCCGCTGCCCGACGCGAGCGTCGACGTCGTCATCTCCAACTGCGTCATCAACCTCAGCGAGGACAAGCCGGCGGTGTTCGCCGAGATCGCCCGCGTGCTGCGCCCCGGCGGCCGCGTCGGGGTCTCCGACGTCGTCGCCGAGGACCACCTCGACGCCGCCGAGCGCGCCCGGCGGGGCTCGTACGCCGACTGCGTGGCGGGGGCCCTCTCCGCCGCCGAGTACCGCGACCTGCTCCACGCCGCGGGGTTCGGCGACGTGGAGGTCCGGTTCACGCACGAGGTCGCCGACGGCATGCACGGCGCGATCGTCCGGGCCCGGCGATGACGGACGTCCCGCTCGCGCGCCGCGCCCTGGCCGAGCTCGTCGGCACGGGCACGCTCGTCACCGTCGTGGTGGGCTCCGGCATCGCCGCCACCCGGCTGTCCCCGACGGACGTCGGCCTCCAGCTGCTGCAGAACAGCACCACGACCGCGCTCGCGCTCGTCGTGCTGATCGCCGTGCTCGGACCCGTGTCGGGTGCGCACCTCAACCCCGCGGTCACGCTCGTGCTCGCGGCCACGGGCGAGTGGCGCGCGCGGCCGGCCGAGATCGTGACGTACGCGGTCGCGCAGGTCGTCGGCGCCGTCGGGGGGACCGTGCTCGCGCACCTGATGTTCGGGCTGCCGGCGGTGCAGCTGTCGTCGACCGTGCGGACCGGGCCGCCGCTGTGGCTGGCGGAGGTCGTCGCGACCGCGGGGCTCGTCGTCGTGGTCCTCGGCCTGCTGTGGACGAACCGCCAGGCGTGGGTGCCGGCCGCCGTCGGCTGCTACATCGGCGCCGCGTACTGGTTCACCGCGTCGACGAGCTTCGCGAACCCCGCGGTCACCGTCGGGCGCGCGTTCACCGACACGTTCGCGGGGATCGACGTCGCCTCGGTGGGCCCGTACGTGCTCGCGCAGCTCGTGGGGGCGGGCGTCGGGGCGGCGCTGATCGCCACCCTGCACGGACGCCCGGTGCTGGTGCGCGCGCGCCGCGACCCCGCCCGTGGGCAGGTCCCCGGTCCCGAGGCCGGCGCCGTCGGCGCCCGTCTCCCGGCAGCAGGAGGCGCATAAACTTGGACGCATGAATGACACCGTCCGGCTGACCGAGGAGCAGGCCGAGCTGTTCGCGACCTGGTTCCACTCGTTGGCCGACCCGACACGGATGCGCATTCTCAATCTCCTCGCCTCCGGGGAGCGCGAGATGAATGTCGGCGACATCGTCGCCGCACTCGGTCTGAAGCAGTCGACCACCTCGCACCACCTCAAGGTCCTGCACGACGTGGGATTCGTCCTGCGACGCCGTGAGGGCACGCAGACATATCACTCCGTGAACCGGAGCTGCCTCGAGCGGTTCCCGACCGCGGCCGACATGGTCATGGGTCGATTCCGGGCACGGTCCGAAGCGGTCAGCCCCGGGTGGCTCGCCGGCTGACACGAAGGAGCGCACGACCATGGCGACGGTGTGGGAAGAGGTGTCGCAGGTCGTGTCCTTCGTGGTCATGGCCGCGCTGGAGCTTGCCCCCTGGTTCCTCCTCGCGGTCGTGCTCGGGGTGCTCGTGCAGCACCTGAACCTCGACGTGCTGGCCAAGCGCGCGTTCGCCCGGCACGGCGTCGTCGCCGTGCTTACCACGGCGGCCGTGGGGGCGCTCAGCCCGTTCTGCTCGTTCACCGTGATCCCGCTGATCAGCCGGCTGCTGCGTTCGGGCGTGCCGCTGTCCGCGGTCATGGCGTTCTGGGTGGCCTCGCCCGCGATGGACCCGGAGATCTTCGCCCTGTCGGCCGCCGCGCTCGGCATCGACGTGGCGACCGCCCGCCTGGTGGGCGCCCTGCTGCTCAGCGTCGGTGCGGGCCTCGTCGTGCTGGTCCTCGAGCGGCGCGGGCTGTTCGCCCAGCCCCTGCGCCCCTCCGTCGCCCGGGCCGAGGCGGCCGTCGCCCGGCCCGTGCCCGTGCCCGCCACCGCGGGCGCGCCCGCCGTTGCGGACGGCGGGTCGCCCGCCGACGCCCCGGCCGCGTCCGGTGCGGCCTGCGGCACGGGCGTCGAGGCGCCCGCCGCCGCGGCCGCCTGCGACCCGGGCTGCGCGGCACCCGCCGAGGACCCGTGGGCGGACGACGACGGCACCCCGTGGCGCACGATGATCGCCCGCAACGCGCGTCTGATCGACTGGCGCCGGTTCGGCCGCGACGTGCTGCGCGACGCCCGCGGGCTCGGCGGGTGGCTGCTGCTCGCGCTCGTCGCGATGGCCCTCGTCGTCCGCTACGTGCCGACCTCGCTCGTCTCGTCCCTGCTCGGCGCCGACGGCGTCGCCGCGATCCCGCTCGCCGCGGCGCTGGGCACGCCGCTGTACCTCAACGGGGTCGCCGCGATCCCGGTGGTGCAGGGGCTGCTCGCGCAGGGCATGCTCCCGGCCGCGGGCGTGACGTTCCTGCTCGCCGGTGCCACCACGACCGTCCCCGCGATGGTCGCCGTCCGCTCCGTCGTCAACGGCCGCGTGTTCGCGTTCTACCTGGGCGTGGCCTTCCTCGGCAGCATCCTCGTCGGCCTGCTCGTCTCGCCGTGGCTGTGACAGACGTCCGCACGACCGGCCTCGACGCCGCCTGGGACGCGCTGAACGCCGAGAGCTTCTACACCGGCGGACCGTGGCTGCGGGCGTTCGCCGAGCGCGGCGGCATGCACCCGCACGTGGCGTGGTCCGACGACGGGTCCGCCGCGGCGCTGGCCTACGACGCCCGGAGCGACGCGACCAACCCCCGCTACACGCACGCGTGGCTCTACGAGGACGCCCTGCGCACGCCCGTCGAGGCGTTCACGCTGCTCGGCGGCTGCTCGGGGTACGCCGGCCACCTGCCCGCCGCGCCCGGTGCATCCGCGGCCGCGCGCCGCGCACCCGTGCGCGCCCTGCTCGACGCCCTCGGCCACGACGCCGCGCTGCTGCCGCACCTGACCGGCGAGGAGGCGGCCGACGTCGTCGCGGCGGGCGTGCTGCCCGGCCGCCCCGTGCCGGTGCTCGGCATGGTCACCGCCGCGATCGACCTGCGCGGGATGACGACGCCCGAGGACCACCTCGCGTCCCTGTCGCGCACCAGCCGCTCCGGCGTGCGCCGCGACCTGCGGCGGATCGAGGCCTCGGGCGTCCGGGTGACCACGTCGGGGCTGGCGGAGGTGGTCGACGAGGTCGCGCCCCTGCTGGGGCAGGTGCAGGCGCACCACGGGCACGACGGCTCCGCCGAGGGTGCCGCGGCGTACCTGCGGCTGTGCGCCCACGGCGACCTCGCCCGGCACGCGTTCGCGGTCGTCGCCCGGCTCGACGGTGAGGCCGTGGCGTTCGCGCTCGGCTACCGGTGGGGCTCGGGGGTGGCGATGCGCGTGAGCGGCCTGCGGTACGACGTCGCCGCCGCGACGGGTGCGTACTTCGCGACGTACTTCTACGAGCCCGTGCGGATCGCGCTCGAGGCCGGGTGCACGTGGGTCGACCTGGGCGGCGAGGCGCTCGAGAGCAAGACCCGGCGCGGCGCGCACCTGGTGCCGCGCTGGGCGCTGTCCGTCGGCGCGGACGTCGACCCCGCCGCTGCGCGGGAGGTCACCCGCGCGCGGCTGGCGGACCTGCACGCCCAGGTCGGCGACCGCGCCGACCAGGCGCGGCTCGACGCCTGGGACGCCTGGCACGCCCGCCTCGCCGGGACGAGCCCCTCACCAGCGCGGTGACGGCCTGACCTGCCCGGACAGGCCGAGGTGCGGTGGTGCAGGTGTGCTGAGCCCCGGTACGCCGAGGGCCTCGTCGGACGGCCGGGCGGCACCGAGGTCGCCCAGCTGCTGCACGTGCGGCTGCGCGGCGCGGCTGCGGCGCCACGCCCGCTGCACCACCCAGCCCGCGCCGATCAGCCAGAGCGCCGACTGGAAGAACCACCACGCGCCCAGCCGGTGGACCGTGGGGTCGTCCGAGAGGGCCGCGGCGACGACGTTGGCGGCACCGAGTGCCAGCGGCAGCACCGCGGCCACGGTCAGCAGCCGGGCACGGCGTCGCAGCCGCAGGTAGGCGCCCCGGTCCACGGGCAGCCGAGACGTCACGGGCCGGACCTCTCGCCGACGGTCACGTCCGGGCCGGACGCGCACCTGTCCCATCGGCAGTCGCGTGGCGGACCATGAGCGGACGACCCGCGCCCCGGGGAAGCGGTCAGCGTGCGTCCGCCAGCAGTGCGGCGACCGCGGCGTGGGTCTCGAGGAGGCCCGTGCGCAGCGCGACCTGGAGCTCGCCGGCCGCGTCGACGACGAGCAGGACGTCGGCGAGCGCGGCCAGCCCTGCGCGGTCGGCCGCCGCGGGGTCGACGAGGTCGAGCCGCAGCCGGCTCCAGCAGTGCGACACCGCGCGCACGTTGCCCGCACCGCCGGCGAGGCCGACGATCGCGGCGCCGAGCGCGTCCGCGCTCACGCCTGCCCCGCCTGGGTCTGCTCGGCGCCCGCGGCGCGCAGCCGGGCGATGTGCAGCGTGAGGTAGACGCGCTCCTCGTCGCCGACGTCCCAGCCGAAGCGCTCGGCGAGGAGCTCGGCGACGTCGCGGGCCACCTCGTACTCCTCGGGCGCACCGTCCCGGACCGCGTCGAACATCCCCGCGACCTTGTCGGCCATGGTCTGGCCGCGCCGCTGCCGGACGATGAGGTACCTCAGGTGCAGCACGAACCGGGCGACGGCGGGGGAGTCCTCGTCCAGCTCCAGGCCGAACCGCTCGTGCACCAGGGCGAGGGTGCGGGTCAGCACCTGCGTCATCTCGACCGTCGTCTGCATGTCGGGCGACGCGCCGAACTGCGCGTTGACCAGGTGCAGCGCGATCGGCACCGCCTCGCCCGGGGGGAGTCGCACGCCGCGCTCGGCCTCGATCGTCCGCAGCGCACCGCGGGCGAACTCCAGCTCGGCGGGGTACAGCCGCGCGACCTCCCACCGCAGCGGGTAGTCGACGTCGGCGGTGCCCTCGGCGGCCCGGCGCAGCGCGAACACCAGGTGGTCGGCCAGCGGGATCAGCACGGCGTCGGTCACGTGCTTGCCGAGCTGCTCGCGCGCGTCCGCGACGATCCGGACGGTGAGGTCGACCTCCTCCGCGGGGATCTGCTCGACGAACGCGGCGATGCGGTCGATGCCCGCCGCGCTGGGCGTGAACCGCCGCTCGACGCGCTCGAGGTCGACGACGTCGCCCGCCCGGGCCTGGAAGCCCACGCCGCGCCCGAACAGCACGACCTCCCGGCCCTGCTCGTCGACGCCGAGCACCACCGAGTTGTTGAACACCTTCGCGACCTTCACGCCCGCACCTCCCGTGCCGTCCGCACCGCACCGTGCGGCTGCCGGCCCCGCGCCACGCTGCGCGGGACCACTCTCGCGGACGGCGGCCGCGCGCGCACCGCGCCACGGCCGCCGTCCCCTCCTCGCCCCCTGCGTCGACCCGGGTGCCCCGGGTCAGCCGTCCTGCAGGCTCGCGCCGTCGGTGGCGATCACCTGGCGGTACCAGTCGTACGAGGCCTTGGTGCGGCGGGTCAGGGTGCCGGTGCCGTCGTCGTCGCGGTCGACGTGGACGAACCCGTACCGCTTGCTCATCTGGGCGGTGGAGGCCGAGACCAGGTCGATGCAGCCCCACGGGGTGTACCCCATGACCTCGACGCCGTCCGCGACGGCCTCGGCCACCTGGACGAGGTGGTCGCGCAGGTAGGCGATCCGGTAGTCGTCGACCACCGTGAGCCGCCCGTCGACCTCGACGAGCTCGTCGCGCGCACCGAGGCCGTTCTCGACGATGAACAGCGGCTTCTGCCAGCGGTCCCAGAACTGGTTGAGCACGACGCGCAGGCCCTGCGGGTCGATCTGCCACCCCCACTCCGAGGCGGGCAGGTGCGGGTTGGGCACGCCGCCCATGATGTTGCCCTCGCCGGCCTCGACCGGGGCGGCGGTCTCGCAGATGCTCATGTAGTACGAGAACGACACGAAGTCGACCGTGTGGGTGAGGGCCTCGCGGTCGGCGTCGGTGATGTCGAGCTCGATCCCGCGCTCGCGCAGGTCGCGCAGCACGTACCCGGGGTAGCGGCCGCGCACGTGCACGTCGCCGTAGAACAGGTTGCGGTGGTCGGCGTGCATCGCGGCCACGACGTCGTCCGGCGCCGGCGTCAGCGGGTACACCGGCATCGCCAGGACCATGCAGCCGACCTGCGCGTCGGGGTCGACCTCGTGGATCACCTGCGTGGCCAGCGCCGACGCCACCAGCTCGTGGTGCGCGGCCTGGTAGAGGTCGGCCTCGGTCAGCTCGTCCTTGGGCGTGGCGATGCCCGCGCTCATGAACGGGGCGTGGAACAGCGAGTTGATCTCGTTGAACGTCAGCCAGTACTTCACCCGCCCCCGGTACCGCTCGACGAGGGTGCGCGCGTACCGCACGTACAGGTCGACCATCTCCCGGCTGCGCCACCCGTCGTGCTTGTCGGCCAGCGCCAGCGGGGTCTCGTAGTGGGAGATCGTCACCAGCGGCTCCATGCCCAGGCGCAGGCACGTGTCGACCACCCGGTCGTAGAACGCCAGCCCGGCCTCGTTCGGCTCGGCGTCGTCGCCGTGCGGGAAGATCCGCGACCACGCGACGGAGAACCGGAACGTGCGCAGGCCCATCGCGGCCAGCAGCTCCAGGTCGTCCTCGTACCGGTGGTAGAAGTCGATGGCCTGCAGCTTGAGGTTGTCCGGCGTGGGGGCGTCGGTGCGGGGCCCGAAGATCCCGCGCGGCAGGACGTCCTGCACGGACAGGCCCTTGCCGTCCTGGTCGTACGCGCCCTCGATCTGGTTCGCGGCGGTCGCGCCGCCCCACAGGAACGTGGGCGGGAACGGGGTGGTCATGGGTCCTCCTCGGTCGGGGTGCGCGGGCCGGCCCGGTGGGGCCGGCCCGCGCGGGTCAGGTGCGGGCGCCGGTCAGGCGGGGACGGCGGCGGGCTCGACGGTCACGAGCAGGTCGCCCGCGGCGACGGCGCCGGTGGTGAGCGCGACCGCGGCGTAGGCGGCGCTGTTGGTCACGAGGACCACCGTCGTCGGGTCGTACCCGGCGGACCGCAGCGTCGGCAGGTCGACGTCGACGAGCGGCTGGCCGGCGGTGACGTGCTCGCCCTGCCGGACGGCGGGGGAGAAGCCCCGCCCGTCGAGCCGGACGGTGTCGATGCCGACGTGCACGAGCACCTCGACCCCGTCGTCGCCGCGCAGCCCGTAGGCGTGCGGCATCGCGGAGACGACCTGCCCGCTCACGGGGGCGACGACGTGGCCGTCCGCCGGCACGACGCCCACGCCGGCGCCCAGCGCGCCGGACGAGAACACCTTGTCCGCGACCTCGCCGAGCGGGACGGCCGTGCCGGCGACGGGTGCCAGCACCTGGGCCGGTCCGCCGTCGGAGGCGGGCCCGTCCGGGGTGCCGGCCTCGGGCGCGGCCTTCTGCGGGATGTCGGTGAAGCCGAGCGTCAGGGTCAGCACGAACGCGATGACCATGGCCGTGCCGGTGCCGATCAGCTGCATCGCGAAGCTCCCGACGCCGATGGTCGCGGCGATGGAGATGCCGCCGGGGACCACGAAGCCCTCGGCCGCCGAGCCGCCGGCCGCGGCGATGGCGCCGCCGACCGCGCCGCCGATGCACGCGTAGACGAACGGCTTCTTCAGGCGCAGGGTCACGCCGTAGATGGCCGGCTCGGTGATGCCCGCGAGGATCCCGGACAGGGCCGCCGGGCCGGCGACGCCCCGCAGGTCGGAGTTCTTGGTCTTGATCGCGACGGCCGCGGCGGCGGCGCCCTGGGCGAGGACGGCGGCGAACAGCGGGCCGGTCAGCAGCGAGTAGCCCTGCATCGAGATGTCCTGCACGAACAGCGGCACCAGGCCCCAGTGCAGGCCGAAGATCACGAAGATCTGCCACCCGGCGCCCAGCAGGGCGCCACCCACGACGGGGCTGAGCGACCACAGCGAGTTCACGGCCCACGACAGCCCCTGGCCGAGGTAGTCGGCGGCCGGGCCGATCGCCAGGAACGTCGCGGGCACGACGACCGCGAGCGTGATCATCGGGGCGACGAAGTTGCGGATCGCGTCGGGCAGGACCCGGTTGGCCAGGGCCTCGACCTTCGACTGCGCGTAGACCGCGAGGATGATCGGGATGACGCCCTGCAGGTAGCTGATGAGCACCACCGGCACGCCGAGGAACGTCAGCTCCCCGCCGCCGGCGACGAACGCGTTGAGCGTGACGTCCGCGCCGTCCGGCCCGGCGACGACCGCGACCGTGTCGGAGTACACGAGGGCCGCGGCGATCGCGACGGACACCCACTGGTTGGCCTTGAACTTCTTCGCGGCGGTGATGGCGAGGAAGAAGGGCAGGAACTGGAACACCCCGTCGGCGGCGACGAAGAAGATCTCGTACGTCGTCGTGGCCGCCGCACCGGGGCTGACCTCGGCGACGACCGCGAGCAGTGCCTTGAGCAGGCCGGCGCCGGCGAGCACCCACAGGAACGGGGTGAAGATGCTGGTGACGAGGTCGATGACGCGGGCCATGACGCCGCCGCCGGAGCCGCCGTCCGAGGACGTGCTCAGATCGCCGTTCCTGGTCAGCGCCTCGTACACCTTGTTGACCGTGTTGCCGATGACGACCTGGAACTGCCCGCCGGACTCCACGACGGTGATCACGCCCGGCGCCTGCTCGACGCGGGCGCGGTCCGCCGCCGCGGCGTCCTTGAGCCGGAAGCGCAGACGCGTCGCGCAGTGGGTCACGGAGTCGACGTTCCCCGGCCCGCCGACGGCGGCCAGGACCGCGTCGGCGGTCGTCTCGTACTTCGATGCTGCTGCCACGATTCCTCCTTGAAGGTGACACCGGTCCTGCGTCGTCGCAGGGGAGCCGGCGCTGCGCCCGTCCGGAGAAACAAAAAAGACCCAAACCTCGCCGCACCGAGGAAGGGCCGACCACGTGACGAGCACGTGCGGATACCTGGTGCGCCAAAGTCTGGGTCTTGCCTGTGACGTCACAATCCCGAACTTCGCAGCGCCTTGACTGCTGCGCCGGAACATAGACCCGTCCGCGGGCAGTTGTCCAACATCCCAGGTCAGCGCCGTGAGCACGGCCGTCCTCGGCCCGGGTGCCTATGCTCCGGGACCATGCCCGCCGACCCGCACGCCCCCGACGCCTCCTCGACCGACGCCGAGCTGCGCCTGCACCTGGTGCGCCACGGCCGCACGGTCTACAACGTCGAGCGGCTCATGCAGGGCTGGTGCGACTCGCCGCTGACGCCCGACGGCGAGGAGGGCGTCGTGGCCACCGCCCGGTGGCTGGCACAGGTGCCGTTCGTCGCGGCGTACACCAGCCCGCTGGGGCGCACCGTCCGCACCACCGAGCTCCTCCTCGCCGAGCACCCCACGGTGCGCCCGGTCGAGCTCGACGGGCTGCGCGAGTTCGGGTTCGGCGACTACGAGGCGACCTCGGAGGCGGAGCTGTTCGCCACGGTCGACCCGTTCACGATGTTCGGGTCGATCGTCGGGGGCACCTTCGAGGGGCTGGCCGGCGGCGAGACCGGTCCGGCGTTCCGGACGCGCGTCGACGACGCGTTCGGCGAGATCGTCGCCCGGCACCCCGACGGCGGGGACGTCCTCGTGGTCAGCCACGGCGTCACGCTCGCCGCGTACCTCGCGGTCGCCTCGGGCCTCAACCTCGCCGACGTGGACCCGTTGCGGCACGGTCCGCTGGAGAACGCGAGCGTCTCGCTCGTCGCCGTCGACGCCGCGCGGCGCACCCGGGTGCTCGACGTCAACGCCGGTCCCTGGACGGGCCGTGCGCCCGGCGTCGCGGGCGGTCCCGGGGCGTGACTTGACTGCCCGGGCGGCGCGGGTGCACGATCGGCGCACCGCAGTGGATTGTGACTGACGCGATCAGGCAAGACCCGAGGAACCGCACCGGTGGTGCGTGTTCTCGGGTCTTTTTCTTTTCCCGCCCGGCACGGTCCCCCAGAGCATCCCCGGGCCGACGTGGTGGTCTGCCCGCCGACGACGACGGAGTGTCCCCGTGCTCGAACGACGAGTCATCATCGCGTCCGCCTCCGGCCTGCACGCCCGGCCGGCCTCCCGCTTCACGCAGGCCGCGGCCGACTGCGGCCACCCGGTGACGGTGGCCCGCCCCGGCCAGCCGGGCGTCGACGCGTCCAGCGTCCTCATGGTCATGTCGCAGGGCCTCGGGCACGGCGAGGAGGTCGTCCTGGCCAGCGACGACGCCGCCGCCGGGCCGGCGCTCGACGCGCTCGTCGCGCTGCTCGAGCAGGACCTGGACGCGCAGGAGTGAGCACCGACGTCGCCCCCGCGCCGCGCACCGTCGCGACGCCCGCCCCGCCGGCCGACGCCGTCGCGCCCGGCACGGTGATCACGGGTGTCGGTGCCGGCCGCGGGGCGGTCGTCGCCCCGCTCGCCGTGCTGCGCGCCGCCCCGGCGGCGCCCGCCGACGAGCCGGCGCCGGCCGACCCGGCCGCCGCGCGCACCGCGATCGACGACGCGTTCGCCGAGGTGGCGAGCACCCTCGTCGCCCGCGCCGCCGCCGCCACGGGTGCCGCCGCCGGCGTGCTGGGCGCGGCCGCGAGCATCGCCCGCGACCCGGCGCTGCGTGCCGACGCGCACGCGCGCGTCGACGCCGGGCAGGGGCCCGCGACCGCGGTGGAGGGGGCGGTCGGCCGGTTCGTCGAGATGTTCGCCGCCGCGGGACCGCTGATGGCCGAGCGGGTCACCGACCTGCGCAGCGTCCGCGACCGCGTCGTCGCCCGCCTGCTCGGCGAGCCCGAGCCCGGCGTCACGCTCGACCGCCCGTCCGTCGTGGCGGCCCTCGACCTGTCGCCCGCGGACACCGCCGCGCTCGACCTCGACCTCGTCGTCGGCATCGTCACCGAGCTCGGCGGCCCCACCGGGCACACCGCGATCGTCGCGGGCCAGCTCGGGCTGCCGTGCCTCGTGCGGGCGACGGGCGTCACCGCGCTGGCCGACGGCACGGTCGTCGCCCTCGACGCCGGCGCCGGCACCCTCGTCGTCGAGCCCGACGCCGCCACGCGGGACGCCGTCGGGCGCCGCGCCGCGCGCGAGCGCGCCCTCGCGCAGGACACCGCCCCCGGCGCCACGGCCGACGGGCACCGGATCGCCCTGCTCGCCAACATCGGCACCGTCGAGGACGCGCACCGCGCCGCGGCGTCCGCGGTCGAGGGCGTCGGCCTGTTCCGCACCGAGGTGCTGTTCCTCGGACGGACGGACGCCCCGGGCCTCGAGGAGCAGGAGCGGGCCTACCGCGACGCGCTCGCCGCGCTCGGCGGTCGCAAGACGGTGGTGCGCACGCTCGACGCGGGTGCCGACAAGCCGCTGGCGTTCGCCACGCAGCCCGACGAGGAGAACCCCGCGCTCGGGGTGCGGGGCTACCGCCTCGTGCGGACCAGCCCCGCGCTCGTCGACGGCCAGCTGCTCGCCCTCGGCCGCGCCGCCGCCACGGCCGACGGCCCCGACCCGGCCCTGTGGGTCATGGCGCCCATGGTCTCCACACCGGCGGAGGCCCGTGACGTCGCGACCCGCGCCCGCGCCGCCGGCGTCGGGACCGTCGGCGTCATGGTCGAGGTCCCCGCGGCCGCCCTGCTCGCCCGCGAGATCCTCGCCGAGGTCGACTTCGTCTCCCTCGGCACCAACGACCTCGCGCAGTACACGATGGCCACGGACCGCCTGCGCGGCGAGCTCGCCGACCTGCTCGACCCGTGGCAGCCGGCGGTGCTGCGGCTCGTCGCCGAGACCGCCCGCGCGGGCCTGGACCTCGGCAAGCCCGTCGGCGTCTGCGGGGAGTCGGCCTCCGACCCGCTCATGGCCCTCGTCCTGGCCGGGCTCGGCGTCACCAGCCTGTCGATGTCGCCCGGCGCGGTGCCCGCGGTGCGGTTCGCGCTGCGCCGGCACACCCGGGAGCGGTGCGCGGCGCTCGCCGCGTCCGCCCTCGGCGCCCCGGACGCCGCCGCGGCGCGCGCCGTCGTCCTCGCCGGTGCGGACCCGGAGGTCGCCGACCTGGTGGGGTGAGGTCCCGCCGCCCGTGGGGGCGGGCGCACCCGCACGGGTGAAGCACCGGGTGAAGAGGGCGGGTCTGGACCGTTTTGTCCCGCGACGGTCGACAGACTGGCCCCCGGGCCGCTCGCCCCTGGTGTCGCGCGGCACCACGAGCGGCCGGTGCCGGGGTGACGGTGGACGTGCTCGTGACGGTCGGCCGTGGCGACGACCTGAGCGTCCTCGCCCGCCGCGTCCTCGCGCTGGGCATCGTGGTGTGCGTGCCGGCGCTCGTCGCGGTCTGGGTCGTCGAGCACGAGCACGACCTCTGGGTCCGCTGGGGCTACCCGCCGCTGCTGGTGCACCTGGCCGTCCTCACCTGGGTCCTGCTCCGCCGCCCCCGCTGGGTGCCGGCCGCGGTCCTCGGGACGCTCGCGGTGCTGGAGACGTGGTGGATCGTCGTGGCCGTCGCGCGGGTGGCCGCAGCGCCCGACCCGCTGACCGCCTGGGCCGCGCTGTTCCCGATGCCCCTGCTCGGCACGGGGATCGTGCTCGTGGTCGCCTTCCTCTTCCAGCGCACGCGGGCCGCCCTCGTCCACGGGTGCGTGCTCCTGACGGTCACGACCCTCGCCCTGGTCCTGGCGTTCAGCACCTTCCCCGACGGTGCCGAGCAGGTCGGCTGGTCGGTCCGCTTCGGCGTGTACATGGGGGTGCAGCTCTTCCTCCTGCTCATCCTGGCCCGCGCCAAGGAGCACGTCGTGACCGCGCGCGCCGACGCGGAACGGGCCGCCCGCGCGGCCCTGCGCATGCGCGACATGGCGTACCTCGACGAGCTCACCGGCATCGCGAACCGTCGGCGCCTGCTCGAGGAGCTGCGGCACCAGTCCGGACTGGTCGGCCCCGACCACCCCGTGTCCGTCGTGTACTTCGACCTCGACCACTTCAAGCGGGTCAACGACGACCACGGGCACGACGTGGGGGACCAGGCGCTGCGGGCGGTCGCGGACGTCGCGGGCCGTGCCGTGCGCGACGGCGACCTGCTCGCGCGCGTCGGCGGCGAGGAGTTCGTCGTGGTGGCGCCCGGCGCCGACCACGGGCGCGCCGTGCAGCTCGCCGAGCGGCTGCGCCAGACCGTGCCGCACGAGCTGGGCATGACCCTCGGCGCGGTCCTGACCGCGAGCTTCGGCGTCACCGAGCTGCTCCCCGACGAGGCGCCGGAGGACGTGCTCCGGCGCGTCGACGGCCTGATGTACCGGGCCAAGGACGAGGGGCGCGACCGGGTGCGCTCCGAGCGCCTCGGCTGAGCGTCGCCGGTCCCCGCGGGTTCACCCGCTGCCGGGGCGCCCGCGCGGTCGCGGCCGACCGCGCGCGCGACCCATGATGGCCGCGTGCCGGGTGAGGAGATGGTCGGACGTCTCCTCGTCGCGCGCCCGCGCCTGGTCGACCCGCACTTCGGCCGCAGCGTCGTCCTGGTCCTCGACCACGGCGACCACGGCACGCTGGGCGTGGTGCTGGACCGCCCCATGCCCGTGCCCGTCGACCGGGTGCTGCCGCCCTGGCACGACCGGGTCGCGCGCCCCGCGACCCTCTTCCAGGGCGGACCTGTCGGCCTCGACTCCGCGATGGGCGTCGCGGTGCTCGACCCCGCCCTGCCCCCGCCGCGTGGCGTGCACCGCGTCGTCGGCCCGTTCGGGCTCGTCGACCTCGACGCCGACCCCGACGTGGTGCTGCGGGGCGTCGTCGGCGTGCGGATCTTCGCCGGGCACGCCGGCTGGGGCGCCGGCCAGCTGGCCGCCGAGCTCGCCGAACGCTCGTGGTTCGTGCTCGCGTCCCGGGCCTCGGACGTGCTGACCCCCACGGCGGACGGTCTGTGGCGGCACGTCATGCGCCGCCAGGGCGGCGACCTCGCGCTGCTGTCGACGTCCCCGGCGGACGCGCGCCTGAACTGACGGGTCGGTCCGGTCGGCTGTCGACGACCTGCGACGGGGCCGCCGGTCCCGCGACGGTCAGCCCCGGAAGACGTCCTCCACGGTCGGCGCGTCCTGCGGGGCCGGCTCGACGACGACGCGGTCGCCGGCCGTCACGTCGCCGCCCTGGACCACCCGCAGGTACGCCCCGACGCGCCCCGCCTCCGTGAACCGGCGCACCCACCCGCGCTCGTCGGCCCCGCCGACCCACCGCGCGAAGGTCGCGCACGGGCGCCGCGGCCCCGTGACCTCGAGCACCACGTGCGCGCCGACGTGCCACCGGTCGCCGATGCGCGCCGTCGTGGGGTCGAGGCCGGCCACGCGCAGGTTCTCGCCGAACCACCCGGGCGGCAGCTCCCGGCCCAGCTCGTCCGCCCAGTGCCGGGCGTCGCCCTCCCCGTACGCGTACACGGCCTTGTCGAGCCCGCCGTGGTGGCGGCGCGACGCCTGGACGTCGCCGCGCAGCCCGTAGGCGCCGACGCGCACCGGTCCCTCGACCGGCCGCTTGTCGATCGCCGTGACGCCCTCGGGGCTCTCGTCGGGGCGCAGCGCGTGCACCACGCAGGCTGCGACGACGGTGCCCGTCACGGCGGGCGGGGCGGGGGCGGGCGGCGCGGGCTCGGGCGTCACGCGGCCAGCCTAGGACGGGCGCGCCCGCCTCCGAGCCCGGGGTCAGCGCTCCGGGTCGGGCGGTGCGTCGCGCAGCCGGGCGTCCGACCACTCCTGCGCGATGCGGTCCAGCGCCGCCGCGGACGCCAGCAGCGCGGCCCGCTCGTCCGGGGCCAGGCCGGCGAGCAGCGTCCGCACGTCGCGGGCCCAGGCGGCGTCGATGCGCTCGCGGTCCGAGCGCGCGCGGGGGGTGGGGTGCAGCAGGGCGCGGCGGGCGTCGTCCGGGTCGGGCCGGCGCTCGAGCAGCTCGCGGCGCACGAGGCGGGCGACGGTCGCGCTCACGTTGGAGTGCTGCAGGCCCAGCGCGCGGGCCGTGCGCGTCACGGTGGTGCCGGGGTGCGCGGCGACCCAGGAGAGCACCTCGACCTCGGACATCGGGAGCAGGTCGAGGCCGGCGCCGTGCTCGCCGAGCCGGCGCAGGCGCACGACGACGGTGTGCAGGGCGGCGGCGAACGCGTCCTCGGCGGCCGACGGGACGGTCGGGTCGAGCGGCGGGTCGGGGGGCGGGGGCGCGGCGGGCACGGCGGGCACGGCACCACCCTACGCGTCTGGCATCATAGGTATGTCGACATACCGAAACGCCGCACCGTCGCCGCGCCGGCCCCGCCGTCGCCGACGCGCGGGACCGCGCCGCCACCCCTCCAGGAGCTGCCGTGCCCCCGCACCCGAGCGACCCCGTCGCCCCCGCCCGCCCCACGACCGACCTGTCCGTGACGGACCGGACCCCGACCGGCCGCACGTCCGGCGCGCCCGCCGGCGGTGACCACGACTCCCCGGGCCTGCCCGGCCGCCTGCTGCTCACCCTCGCGCTGCTCACGTCCGTCGCACCCTTCGCGACCGACATGTACCTGCCGGCGTTCCCCACCATGGCCGCCGAGCTCGGCACGTCCGCGTCGGGGATCCAGCTCACGCTCACCGCGTTCCTCGTCGGCCTGGGCCTGGGCCAGCTGGTCGTCGGGCCGCTGTCCGACCAGCGCGGGCGCCGCGGGCTCCTGCTCCTCGGCACCGCGGTCACCGTGCTCGCCGGGGTCGTGTGCGCGCTCGCCCCCAGCATCGGCGTCCTGACCGCCGGGCGCTTCGTGCAGGGCCTCGCCGGTGCGTCGGGCATCGTGCTGGCCCGTGCGGTCGTCACCGACGTGTCCCGCGGGGCCGCCGCCGCCCGGGCGTTCAGCCTGCTCATGGTCGTCCAGGGCGTCGCACCCGTCGTCGCGCCGCTCGTCGGCTCGGTGCTGTTCACGAGCCTCGGCTGGCGGTCGGTGTTCTGGGCGCTCACCGCGCTCGCCCTGCTCATGCTCGTCGGCGCGGCCCTCGTCGTGCACGAGACCCTGCCGCCCGAGCAGCGCTCCACCGGCGGCGGCGCCCGCCTGCGGGCCGACGTCGCCCGCGTGCTGCGCACCCCCGGGTACGTCGCCCACCTGCTCGTCTTCGTCTTCTCCTTCGGCTCGTTCTTCGCGTACATCTCGGCCTCGCCGTTCGTCCTGCAGACCATGCTCGGGCTGAGCACCACGCAGTACTCGATCGCCTTCGCGGTCAACGCCGTGGGGATCATCGTCGCCAGCGCCACCGCCGGGCGGCTCGTGGGCCGCACCGGCCCGCTCGTGCTCGTGCGCACCGGTGCCGCGGCCATGGGGCTCGGCGGGCTCGTGCTCCTCGTGCTCGCGCTCACCGGTGCGGTGAGCCTGTGGCCCGTCCTCGGGGCGCTGCTCCTCGTCGTCGTGGGCCTCGGCCTCGTCGCCGGCAACGCGACGATGCTCGCGATGGCCCAGGTACCGGGCGCCTCCGGCTCTGCGTCGGCGCTGCTCGGCGCCGCGCAGTTCCTGCTCGCCGCGCTCGTGTCGCCGCTCGTCGGCGTCGCTGGCGAGAGCACGATGACGCCGATGGCGGTGGTCATGGTCGCGTCCTCCGCGGTCGTCGGCCTGGGCCTGCTGCTCGCCCGACGTGCCGACCGGGCCGCGCAGGCGCGCGACTGAGCCCGGGCCGTGCCGCACCCGGGCGTGGCACGCTGGCCCCATGGCACCCCTGCGCCGCCGCACGCCCGTCCCCGGTCACGTCGCCGAGGGGTTCCTCGCGGCGGAGGCGCCCGCGCTGCAGCGCTCGTTCGAGGCGGCGCTGCGGGCCCCCGAGCGCGCGGTCCGCACGCCCGTCCGTGCCCGCCTCGAGGTCGGGCACGGACGCCCCGGCGTGCTCACGCTCGCGTGGCGCAACGTCGTGGTCGGGTTCGTCCCGCCCGCGCACGTGCCCGCCCTCGCCGCGCAGGTCGACGACGCGGCACCGGCCGCCCTCGAGGTCGACGGCACCGTCCACCGGCAGGACGGCCTGTGGCGCGTCTGGGTCGGTCCTGTCCCCGACGGCGGTGTCGCGCAGGCGGCCGCCGGCCTCGACGTGCTGCCCGCGCCGGTCGACACCGTCGCGGGTGTGCCGTTCCACGGCCTCGGCGGGCCGTCCTGACATCCCGGCGAGCCTCGCCGGGCAGACGCTGACCGCGTCGGGCCTGCGGCGGATCAGGCGCCGCGCACCCAGCGGAGCAGGCGGGCCGCGTCGCGCACGCGTTCCCACGGCCGGTGCCGCCGGACCGTGCCGAGCGCGCCGGTCGGCGTCGCGTCCACGGCACGCAGCACGCGCTCGACGGCCGCGACCTGGTCCTCGGCCAGGGCGACGTCCACGCGGCCACGCCACCGCGGGTCGTCCGGTGCGGCGAGCTGCAGCAGCCGGCGCGGCACCGCCAGCGACGCCACGGCAGGGATCCGGTGCTCGTGCAGCGGCTCGCCCTCGCCCAGGTGCACGAGGCTGCGCGGCGCGGCGAGCAGCGCCCGGTGCGGGCGCGCACGGGCCGCGAACGCGGTCGCGGTGAGGGCGGCCAGCGGCGCGGTGGTGGTGTGCACCAGCTCGACCTCCGGCGCCCCGTCGTCGTCGAGCGCCCCGACGTGCTCCACGACCACGCCCGCGACGGCACGCCGGTGCCCGGCCGCCCCGTCCCACCACGACCGGTGCTCGGCCAGCCAGGTCGCGGTGCACTGGCCGCGGTGCGGCAGCTGGGGCATGCGCAGGTGCCCCGTCGCGGCCACCAGCACGTGCGTGCGGCGCGGCCGGTCGGCCACGAGCGCGCGCGCCAGTCCCACCAGCGCCACGGGGCCGTTCTCCTCCAGCGGGTTGGGGCCGTCGGTGTGCGTCGTCACCAGCACCGTCTCGTCCGACGTCCCGGTCCCTTCCACGACGCACCACACCGACTCGCCGCGAGCCGGGCCCGTCGGGGTCGCCGTCACGGTGACGTGCGCGTCGCCGTCGGCCAGCGCGTCCGCGTGCTCGCCCGCCACCCGCACCACGGGCACGGGCAGGTCCGGCAGCGTGAACGGCAGCCACTGGCCGGCCGCCACGTCCTCGGGCAGCCCGCGCCACACCAGCACCACCGCGACCGCGCCGCGTCGCACGAGGGCCCGCAGCCGGCGGCCCAGCAGCTCGGCGGGGATCACGGGGTTCACGACCGCGGCGGGCGCCGTCCAGGTGGGCGGGGACGTGGCCAGGGCCCGCACCAGCAGACCGACCGGCACGGGACGGGCGGCGACGTCCACCACGGCAACCGCGCCGCGCAGGTCCCGGCGTGCACCGCGCCCCCGCCGGCGCGCACGACGGGGCCCCGCACACCCTCCGGCGGCGTCGCGGCGGAGCACGGGGCGACCGACGCGACGGGCACGCGCGCGGCCGCCGCACCGCGTCCCGCCGGGTGCACGGTCAGCGTGCCCGCGGTCGCCGCCCAGCCGGTCAGCGGCACGGGGTCGCGGTGGACCTCCAGGCCCAGCGCCGACCACGCGTCCGCGACGACGGCCGTGAAGGCGTCGAGCTCCGCGGTGCCCGGCAGGCGCGCCCCCTGCCGCACCAGCCAGGTCAGCAGGCCGGCGATCGGCGCGTCGGCGGGCGGGGCTCCGGCGGGCGAGGGGGTGGGCACCGCCCGAGCGTAGGTCCGTCGCCCGACGTGCCGGAGTCACCCGCGCCGTGCCCGTGACGCGCCTCACGTCCGGGCCGTCGCTGCCGATGCGAGGGACCCGAGAACGGTCGCGCGGCTCCGCCGCCCGTCCGCCGCCCGCCGGCCCAGGAGGTGCCCCGTGCCGTACGTCGCCGTCGTCGACCTGACCCGTGCCGGGGCCCCGGACGGCCCACCGCTGCGCCTGCGCCGCGAGTCGCTGACCGCGGTGCGGCAGGCGCTGGGCGAGCTCGCGCAGCGGTTCGGCACCTGCGGCGCCGTGCGTGTCGGTGCCGTCCACGTCCTCGAGGTCGACGCCGACGACCGCGTGCTGCGCGAGCACGACCTCGACGGACGGACCCCCGCCGCCGACGTCCCCCGCCCCCGTGCGGCCGCGTCCCTGACGACGCTCCCCACGCAGCGCGGCGCACACGCCCTCGTCCCGTAGCGACGCACCGCGAGCCCCGGACGGCGCCCCCGCGAGCGGCCTGCCCGGGCGATGATGGGCCCCCACCTGCGAGGAGGCCCCGCATGACCGTCGCCGTCGCGACCGACGACCCGCACCGCCCCGACGTGCTCGCCCTGCTGCACGAGCACCTGGCCGACATGTACGCCACCTCGCCCGCGGAGTCCGTCCACGCGCTCGACCCCGCCGCGCTGACGGGCCCGACGATGACGTTCTGGACGGCGCGCTCGTCGGACGGGGCGCTGCTCGGCTGCGTCGCGCTCCACCAGCTCGCTCCCGACGCCGGGGAGCTGAAGTCCATGCGGACCGCCGCCGCGTCCCGCGGCCGCGGCGTCGGCGCGACGATGCTCGCGCACGTCGTCGCCGAGGCCACGGCCCGCGGCTACCGGACCCTGCACCTGGAGACGGGGTCGGAGCCGTACTTCGCCGCCGCCCGCCGCCTGTACGAGCGAGCCGGGTTCACGACCTGCGGCCCGTTCGCCGGGTACGGGCCCGACCCGTTGAGCGCCTTCTACCGGCTCACGCTGCCGGCGGCGCCTCCCGCCTGACGGCCGTCGCGTCGACCACGACGACGTCCGCGGGCGCCTCCCGCTTGCGGCGCAGGGCCTCCTTGCCCTTGTCGACCCCGGCCTGCGCGGTGCTCTTCGCCCGGTCGAGCCAGCGCTTGGCCCACACGAACTCCGTGGCCAGCAGCGCCAGCCCCGCGAAGATCACCAGCACCCCCGGTCCGGGCAGCACCAGCATCGCCACACCAGCCAGCACCACGGTCCCGCCGATCGTCGCGACCGCGACCACCCGTACCGGTCGCGGCAGCATCGCCACCTGCGCCCGCACCCGAGCCCACCTGCTCACACCGGCTCCCGTCCGTCGCTCGTCGCGGCGCCGTCCCCGCGGCCCCGCGTGGCATGGTCAACGCTCGGCACCCGTCGCGCGTTTCCGCGTCCGTGTGCCGGACGGGTGAAGTTCTCGTGCTCAGCCGTGCGACCGCGCCGCACGGCGCGCCAGCTCTGCTCGCAGCTCGGGGTACGGGTCCCGTGGCGCGGTGCCCGGGCCGACACGTCCCCGTACGTCGTCGAGCCGTGGCCCCGCGACGTAGTGCCGTCCCCGGGTCGCGCCGACCGGCCGGAGCAGCCCGCCCTCCACGAGTGCCTTGAAGTCCCGGCTGGCGGTCCTCTCGTCCACGGCCACCTGGTCCACGTAGGTCGGGCGGCGCAGCCGGAAGCCGATGAGGGCCGTGTAGAGCGCGTCGATGGTGCGGTCGGGCAGCCCGAGGCTCGAGACGACGTCGTCGAGGATCTCGTAGCTGCGCTGCGCGCGGCGCAGCCGGTCGCGCACCGCCTGCGCCTGCAGGTGGTGCGCGCGCAGGTTGAAGCTCACCCACAGCGAGGCGTCGCCGGTGGGGTCCCACCGGCCGTGCCCCGTCGCCGCCAGCACCGCGTAGTAGTCGTCCGTGTGGGCGCCCAGCCACTCCTCGATGCTGGCGAGCTCGGGCTCGGCGACCCCGCGGCGGGCGAGGACGAGCGTCTGCAGGGCGCGCGCCATCCTGCCGTTGCCGTCCCGGAAGGGGTGGATCATGACGAGGTTCAGGTGCGCCATCGCCGCGTGGACCAGGGGGTCGGCGTCGTCGGGCCGGTTCATGTCGTCGACGAGCTCGGCCATGAGCGCGGGGACGACCTCGGCATCCGGACCGGTGTAGACGACGCGGTCGGTGCGCTCGTCCTGCACGAAGATCTCGCCCTGCCGGTACTGCCCGGGGCTCTTGGCGAGGTCGTGGGCGAGCATCATGTAGTGCATCGACCGCAAGGCGGAGACGTCGAGCGCGAAGTGGTCGTCGTCAGCCATCGCCAGCACGTACCCCAGTGCCTGGCGGTATCCGCGGATCTCGGCGTAGGTCCGCTGGTCGGCGCTCAGCGGCTCTTCGTCGTCGAGCGAGGCGTCCGCGTCGTCGAGCTCGACGTGGTAGCCCTCGATGCTGTTCGACCCCTGGATGGCGCGCGCCAGGGCGGTGCGGCGCAACCGACCGGTCCATCGGCGGGGGACACGCAGGTGGACCGCCAGCTCGGCGCGCATGTCGGCGAGCTCGTCGAGGACGCGGAGGTCCTCCAGCGAGAGATCGGGGTAGGCGTAGATCATGTCCGTCGCTCGATGTCTCGATCATCCTGACAAGCGGGCGGCTGCCCACCATGTGTCACAAGAATAGAGACATTCGGCAACCGGTGCGCAGCTGGCTGCGGTCACCAGGCCGCGCGGGCCGCCAGGCCGAGGAGGTACGGCTCCCAGAACGTCCCGGCCGCGGGGCCGCCGCCGCACGTGCCGTCGGACCGTCCCGGTGTCTTGACCCACAGGTCGGCGACGTGCGGACCCGTGCCCGTCGCCGAGGGCCGCGCACCCAGCGCCCGCCCCTCGGGGTTGCACCAGACCGTGCCGTCGGGCCCGACCTGCGGCCCGAGACCGTTGCGCGAGGTGTCCACCACGAAGGCCGGGCCGCCCAGCAGCGCCGACAGGTACGTGCCGTACGCGACCTCGTGCGCGGTCGGCTGGAAGTTCGACGTGTTCAGCGCGAAGCCCGCCGCCCGGTCGACGCCCGCGGCCCGCAGGCGCAGCGCCATGTCCTCCAGCTGGTCCGCGCTCCAGCCGAAGCTGTTGCTGGTCGCGGCGTCGAGGTACACCTCGGCGCCCGCCGCCGCGTACGCGTCGACCGAGTACCGCAGCAGGGCGAGACGCTCGGCGCGGTCGCCGCACCGCTCCAGCTGCAGCAGCGCGTCCGGCTCGACGACGACCACCGCCGCGGAGCCGCGCAGGCCGGCCGCGACCTCGTCGACCCACGCCCGGTACTCCGCGGCCGTCGCGAACCCGCCCGCGGAGTAGCTGCCGCAGTCGCGGTAGGGGATCGCGTAGGGCACGAGGACGGGCGTGCGTCCCGCGGCCGTCGCGGCGGCGGTGTACGCGCGCACGCTCGTCGTGCCGTCGGCGGTCCCGAGCCAGCGGGCGGCACCGCCCGACGCGGCCTTCTCCAGCAGCGCCGCGTCGGCGGTGCGGCCCTGCGACCGCGCAGCGCGCGCGGCCCGGGCGGCGTCCGACGACGGGTCGGCGTACTGCGGCGCGTCCTGCAGGACCGTGCGGTAGACCCGCTCGGTGCCGGTCGAGCCGTCGAGCGTCGCCCCGGCGCCCGGGCCGCCCACCACGGGCAGCGGCTCGGGCAGCGGCATCGTCACCACGGCCGGCACCCGGACGGTGGGCGCCGCCGGCGACGACCAGACGCTCGCGCCGGCCGTCGAGATCACGTAGACGCGTCCGTGGTCCTTCACGACGAGCCGCGCGCCGGCCGAGCGCGTGCCCGACGACCACAGCACCGTGGTGCCCGTGACGACCTCCAGGGCGCCCCCGGCGGTCACCCGGGCGTACGCGCCCGCCCGCGAGGTGCCGGTCCGCCACAGCACGGTGGCGTCCCGCGTGAGCACCAGGTCCCCGTCGGCGCGCATCGTCAGCCGCACGTCGCCCTGCGCCACGTGCTCGCCGGCGAGCAGCAGGCCGCCCGACGGCATGCGGTCGGCGGCCGCGCCCCGGCGCAGCGCCGGTCCGTCGGTGGTGCTCTTCCACACCGTCGCCCCCGCCTTGCTGATCGTGTACACGCGCCCGTCCGGCTTGATGATCGACCGCGCGCCCGCGGAGCGCACCCCGGTGCTCCACAGCAGCGCACCCGCCTTCGACCGCACCTCCAGCGCCCCGGACGCCTGCTGCACCAGCCGCGCGCCCGGGCTGCCGGTCGTGCCCGTGTGCCACAGCACCGGCCCGCTGCCGCGCCGCACGGTCACGTCGCCGTCCGCCCCGACCGTCAGCCGGTACGTGCCCGACGTCGACGTCAGCGTCCGGCCCGCGGCCAGCGTCGTGCCGGCGGCCAGCCGGTCCGTCGGCGTCCCCGCGAAGGCGGGTGCGGGCGCGAGCGCCACGAGCACGAGCAGCGCGGCGGTCGCGAGCGCGATGAAGGACGTCAGCGTCCGGGCGGCACGGGGGAGCGGGGCGTGGCGTGGCATCGTCAGGTCCTCGTCGCAGGGATCGCGTCGTCCGTCCGATCGGCCGGGTGACGGAGCCGGGGCACGGGCGAACGGGTGAAAGCGCATCCCGCGGCCCGCTACGGTCAGGCCGTGCCGCGCAGCGTCCGTCCCGTCCCCCTCGCCCGCAGGATCGTCGCCCTCGGGCTCGCGGGCATGACGCTGTCAGCATGCGCCACCCCGGACGCCGACGTCGAGGCGGTCCCGCCCACGGCAGCTGCCGTCGAGGCGTGCCTCACGGCCGCCGCCGTGCACCTCGACCTCCCGCTGGACGAGTCCGACGCCGTCGACATCGGCGTCGAGCGCGACGACCAGGGCTGGTGGGCGGTACGGGCCACGGTCGAGCTCGCCACCGGCGCCCGGCTCCTGACCTGCACCGCCGTCCCGGAGGACTCGCCGGCAGGTGCCCGCGCCGCGTCGTTCTCCGTCGAGGACGCCTGAGGGGCGGCGGAGCGGTCGGACAGGTCCGCCGCTGATCGGCGCGCACAAGCGAGAACAACGCGTCCCTTGTTCTCGCTCGTCGCGACAAGCGAGAACAAGGACCTCCGGCTCAGCGGGCAGGGCCTGTCAGTCGAGGTAGTCGCGCAGGACCTGGGAGCGGGACGGGTGCCGCAGCTTCGACATCGTCTTGGCCTCGATCTGGCGGATGCGCTCGCGCGTGACGCCGTAGACCTTGCCGATCTCGTCGAGGGTGCGCGGCTGGCCGTCGTCGAGGCCGAACCGCATGGACACCACACCGGCCTCCCGCTCGGAGAGCGAGCCCAGCACCTGGTGCAGCTGCTCCTGCAGGAGCGTGAAGCTCGCGGCCTCGCTGGGGGCCACGGCCTCGGAGTCCTCGAGCAGGTCGCCGAACTCGCTGCTGCCGTCGTCGCCGAGGGGGGTGTGCAGGGAGATCGGGTCGCGCCCGTACCGCTGCACCTCCACGACGCGCTCGGGCGTCAGGTCGAGCTCCTTGGCCAGCTCCTCCGGGGTGGCCTCGCGGCCCGACTCCTGGAAGATCTGCCGCTGCAGGCGCGCGACCTTGTTGATCACCTCGACCATGTGCACCGGGATGCGGATCGTGCGCGCCTGGTCGGCCATGCCGCGGGTCACGGCCTGGCGGATCCACCACGTCGCGTACGTCGAGAACTTGAAGCCCTTGGTGTAGTCGAACTTCTCGACCGCGCGGATCAGGCCCGCGTTGCCCTCCTGGATGAGGTCCATGAAGAGCATGCCGCGGCCCGTGTACTTCTTGGCGATCGACACCACCAGGCGCAGGTTCGCCTCGATGAGGTGCGCCTTCGCGCGGCGCCCGTCGGCGGCGATGAGGTCCAGCTCGCGGCGCGTCGTGCCCGGGTGCTCCTCGTCGTGCGCGATGAGGTACGCGGCGAACTCACCGGCCTCGATGCGCCGGGCGATGTCGACCTCCTGCTCGGCGTTGAGCAGGGCGACCCGGCCGATGATCCGCAGGTAGTCCTTGACGGGGTCTGCGGTGGCGCCGGCGTTGACGACGATCGCGGCGGGCGCGTCGTCCTCGTCCGGGGCCAGGACGAACGACGCGTCGGGGGCGTCCAGCTCGAGGGGTTCGACGGGTGCGGCGAGAGTGGCGGGCACGGGCTCTCCGTTCGGTGCGGCGGGCAGGGCGCGAGACGGTGCCCGAGAAGGGCGACCGGGGCCCGGTGCGCGGGCCGGGCGGGTGCCCCCAGGGGCGTGGCACCGCAGCAGGCGGGGACGTCGGCGCGGCGGCCGGGGGAGGAGTGCTGCGGGCGTGCACGGGCGGGCGCGGTGCTCGCGGGTGCGTCGGGATCCTGACCATTGTCGCACGCGACGTCATCACCCGCCGGTGGTCGGCCCCGGGACGGCCCGGGGCGACGCCCTCAGAGGGCGACGAGCCGGCCGTCCGGCGTGAGCGTCCGCCGACCGTCCGCCCCGAAGTCCACCGTCACCCGCGCCCCGCGGACGTCGACGACGCGGCCCAGCCCGTGACGGTCGTGCGTGACCCGCTGCCCGGCGGTGAACGGCGCACCTGCCGCCGCGGCCGGGCCCCTCGCCACGCGGTCCGGGGCGACGGGCCGCGCGGACGCCGACGCACCGACCGGGCGGGTCGGTGCCGGCGCGAGCGCGTCGAGGAACGGCGACCGCCGGGCGGGCCGGCCGCCGCGCCGGCCCGCGGCCCAGGTCGCGACGAGGTGCCGCCGCGCCCGCGTCGTCGCGACGTATGCCAGGCGACGCTCCTCGGCGAGCTCGGCGGGCGTCGTCGCGTACACCGACGGCAGGGAGCCGTCGGTCGCGCGGGCGACGACGCACGCCTCCCACTCCAGGCCCTTGGCGCGGTGGATGGTCGTGACCGTGACGGCCCCGCGTCCCGGCGGTGCGTGGTCCTCGGCGGCGCGGCGGTCCAGGTCGGCCGACAGGGCGCGCAGCGTCCGGGTCAGGTGCTCCGGCAGCCCCGCCACCAGCGCGCCCAGGGCGTGCAGGGCGTCCCAGCGCTCGCGGGCGGCGCCGGTGCCGTCCGGCGGGTCGTCCGGGTCGTAGCCGGCCCGGGCCAGCGCGGCGTGCAGGGCCGGGGCCGGATCGTCGTCGGGCGCCTCCGACGCCCGCCGGCGCAGCGCGGTCAGCACCTGCGCGATCTCGCGCCGCTCGAAGTACCGCGTGCCGTCGCCGGCGGTCACGGGGACGCCGGCGTCGCGCAGCGCCGCGGTGATCGGGACGGCCTGGGCGTTGAAGCGGTGCAGGACCGCGATCTCGTGCGCGGGCACCCCGGCGCGCAGCCAGCGCTGCACGGTCGCGACGATCTGCGCGTCCTCGTCGTCGCACCGCAGGACCACGGGGGCGGGCCCGTCGCCGCGCATGCCGACCAGCGGTGGCCCGGCGGCCTCGGGGCGGCCGGCCATCAACCGGTTCGCGGCGTCGACGACCTGCGTGGTCGAGCGGTGGTCCTGCACCAGGTCGACGGTCACGGCGTGCGGGAACCGCACCGTGAAGTCCCGCAGCAGCGCGGTGTCCGCGCCCTTGAACGCGTAGACGGCCTGCCGGGCGTCGCCGACCACGACCAGCTCGTCCCGCCCGCCGAGCCACGCGTCGAGCAGCCGCTGCTGCGCCGGGTCGGTGTCCTGGTACTCGTCGACGGCGAACGCGGTGTACTGCCGGCGCACGGCGGCCGCCACGTCGGCGTCCTGCTCGAGCAGCCGCGCGCAGAACGCGAGGAGGTCCGCGAAGTCGAGCACGCCGGCGTCGCGCTTCGCCGCCGCGTACCGGCGCATCGCCCCGGCGACGGTCGGGACCGCCATGCCGGGCCGCCGCCCGGCGCCGGCCGCCTGCGCCTCGTACTCCTCGGGCGTCAGGTCGCGCGCGGCGGCCCACGCCAGCTCGGTCGCCAGGTCGGTGACCAGGGCGGCGTCGACGTCACGGCCCGGGGTCCGCAGCACCGCACCCAGGGCGGCGCGCAGGTAGCGGTAGAACGTCGCTCCTCCGTCGGCGTCCAGCAGCACCGGACCGTCCCCGGGCAGGCCCGTCGCGCGCCAGAAGTAGCGCAGCTGCCGCAGCGCGGCCGCGTGGAACGTGCGGGCCTGGACGGCGCCGACCCCCAACCTGCCCAGCCGGTCCCGCAGCTCGCCCGCGGCCTTCGTCGAGTGCGTCAGCGCGAGCACCGCGTCGGCCGGCACCGCCCCGGTCAGGTGCTGGTACGCGATGCGGTGCGTGAGGGTGCGGGTCTTGCCGGTCCCGGCGCCGGCCATGATCCGCACGGGCCCCGGGGGCGCGAGGACGGCAGCGGTCTGGTGCTCGTCCAGCCCCGGGAGCACGCGCTCCGCCGCCCCGTCGTGCACCACGTCCCCTCCGCCCGGTCGTCCGTCGAGGACACATGGTGCCTCGTGGCGTCAGCCCCCGTGACCGGCGGCGGCGCGGCGCACCTCCTCCTGCACGGCGGCCAGGTCCCCGCGCCACGGTGCGCCGTGCCCGGGCAGGACCCACGTCGCCCCGAGCCCGGCGAGCCGTGCGAGCGAGTCGAGCGCCTGCGCCGGGTCGTCGGTGAACGGGGCCGGCCGGAGCCCGGTGCGTCCGGTCAGCACGTCGCGCGTGGTGAGCGCGTCGCCGACCATCACGGCGTCCGCGACGGGCACGTGCACGGCGATGCTCCCGGGGGAGTGCCCCGGCATCCCGACGACGCGCGGGGCCCCGGGCAGCGGCAGGACGTCACCGTCGCCCACCTCGACGACCTCGGTGAGGTACGTGGTGCGCAGGCCGCCCTTGCGCAGGGCGTGGGCGAGGAAGCCGAGGACCGCGGCGGGCCGCCACCGCCCGACGGTGGGTCGCGGCTTGTCGCCGCCCCGTGCGCGGTCGGCGTCGGCGGCGTGCACGTAGACGGGCACGCCCTGCTCGCGGCGCAGGCGCTCGGCGAAGCCGAGGTGGTCGGTGTCCCCGTGGGTCAGGACCACGCCGCGCACGTCGGCGAGGGTGCGGCCCATGGCGGCGAGCTCGCGGAGCAGGTCGGTCCAGTGGCCCGCCAGGCCGGCGTCGACGACCGTGACACCGTCGGGGGTGTCGACCAGGTAGGCGGCGACGACGTCGTTGCCGATGCGGTGCAGGTGCGGGCCGATCTTCATGGGCGTGCCTCTCCGGACGGACGCGTGGTAGTAATGGCTACGGTACGTAGCCATCATGGCTAACGTCAATAGCCTTCAGGAGCGTCGATGCCCACGCCGGAGCGCACGTCCCTCGCCCAGATCGTGGCCGCCGGCCGCGACGTGCTTGAAGCCCAGGGGGAGGCGCGCCTCACCATGCAGGCGGTCGCCGAGGCGGTGGGGGTCCGGGCGCCGTCGCTGTACAAGCGGGTGCGCGACCGTGACGCCCTGCTGGCCCTCGTGGCGGGAGCGACGGTCGACGACCTCGCCGACCGGCTCACGGCCTCGGACGGCACCGTGGCCGGGGTCGCGCGCGCCTACCGCGCGTTCGCGCACGAGCGGCCGCAGGGGTTCCGGCTGCTCCTGTCCGGAGGTCCCGACCCCGAGCACCTCGCCCGCGTCAGTGCGCCGGTGCTGCGCATCGCGGCCGACCTCGTGGGGGAGGCCGACGCCCTCGAGGCGGCCCGCCTCGTCACGGCGTGGGCGACCGGGTTCCTCACCATGGAGCTCTCCGGCGCGTTCCGGCTCGGGGGTGACCTGGACGAGGCCTTCGAGTACGGGCTCGCCCGCCTCTCCGTGGCGCTGCGAGCGACCGGCTGAGGCCCCTGCGCAGGGGCCCCAGCCGGTCGCCGGTGCGTCAGGCGCGCTCGTCGATGCGGTGCCGCTCGTCGAGGATCGTCGCGCCCGCGGCCACCAGCTTGAGCTCGTGGGCGCGGAAGTGGTGCCCGCAGAAGTGCAGCGCCGTCCCGTCGCTGCCGCCGAGCGTGGCGCGGACGAAGGCCTGGGCGCCGCAGCGGTCGCAGCGGTCCTCGCGGGTGAGGACGGCGGGGGCGGTGGGGGCGTCGGCGGTCGTGGTGCTCATGGGCGGACTCCTCGTCTCGCTGCTCGGCGAGCGACGCTCGTCCGGATGACGGCACCGCGCGTTCTGCCATCTGAACCATCGGCCACCGCCGGCACATTCCGAGCATCTGTTCGCCCACTGCTGAACCGATCGCCCGGAACCGGCTCCCCGCGCAGCACGACGCCCCCCACGCGCCGCCGGACGGGACGGTGCGTGAGGGGCGTGCGGTGCGGCTAGCGCTGCAGCGTCAGCAGGCCCGGCCGGTACGGCAGGCGGCCGTAGTCGCCGCCCGAGCTCGGGTCACGGCCCTGGTAGAGCAGCTGCAGGTTGCAGGGGTCGACCGTCATGGTCTGGTCCGCGCTCACCCGCAGCAGCTCGCCGTGGCTGATGTCGTTGGTCCACGTGGCGCCGCTGTTGGCCTTGCCGGCGAACGGGTTGCTCTCCGTCGCCGCCTGCGGGGTCCACGTGCCGCCCAGGCTCGTGGCGGTGAAGGACCGGAAGTACCGACCCTGCGAGCCGATCGCCTCGACGATCATCAGGTACCGCTGCTGGCCCTGGATCTTGTAGACCTGCACGGCCTCGAACAGGTTGTTCGTGGTGTCGGTCATGATCGTCTGGTACGCCGACCCGAAGCTGCCCGGGAAGTTCCCGATCGGCATGCTGGCCCGGTAGATGCGGCCGTTGTCGCCGGCGAAGAACAGGTACATGTTCTGGTCGTCACCGATGAGCGCCTGGTCGATCGGCCCGGTGCCCGAGTTGGTGATCGTGCCGGTGAACAGGGTCTGGTGCGCCGACCAGCCGTTCACGTTGTCGGGGTTCGTCGACGTCCGGTACGAGAACGACGGGCCGCCCCACTGGTACGCCATCACCCAGATGTTCTTCGGGGCGAAGTAGAACAGCGACGGCGCGACCGCGGTGAACGGCATCGAGTTCTGGCTCGCCGAGCCCATCTGCGAGTAGTTCGAGAACAGCCCGAACTTCATCGAGCCCCACGAGGACCCGTTGTCGTGCGTCGTGGCGTACACGAGCTGCTGCCCGTTGTACGGCGCGACCGTGAAGTCCTTGAGGGACGCCCAGCCGGACCGCGGCTGCGCGAGCGGGCCCGACGAGGTCCACCGGTACGACGACGGCAGCGTGCAGGTGCCGCCCGGCGGCGGGGTCGTGGTCGTCGGCGACGGCGTCGGCGTGGTGCCGCCGCCGCCGACCCGCACGAGCTGCCACTGCTGGTTGGCGCCGCCCCAGCTGGTGTACTGCACGATGTTCGCGCCGTCCGCGGTGGACGCGCCCTGCACCTCGACGGCCTTGTTCGACTGCCGGTTGATCAGCGTGACCGTGCCGTTGGCCGAGTCCTGCAGCCGGAACTGCTGGTTGGCCTGGTTGCGGTCCGTGTACTGCAGGATCGACGCGCCGTCCGCGGTCGACCAGTTGTAGACGTCGAGCACCTTGCCCGAGTGCCGGGACTTGATCCGGTAGTACCCGTCGCCGGAGTCCACGAACTGCCACTGCTGCTGGGCCTGGTCGTTGCGCGTCCACTGCGTGATGCGCCCGCCGTCGGCGGTCGAGAGGTTGTACACGTCGAGGGCCTTGCCGCTGCCGCGGTTGACCAGCACGTACGACGCGTTGGTGTCGACCGTCGCCGCCGACGCCGCCGGTGCGGCGACGACCGCCAGCGCTCCGGCCGACAGGGCGGTTGCCGTGGCGACGAGGGCCGCGGTCAGTCTCCGCCGGCCCCCCACCCGGGCGGAGCCCCCGGGGGCACGTGCTGGTCTCATGGTGCTCTCCTTCGAGTCATCAGAGCGGACGCAGGCGGCGCTGCCCGGGCGCGGGTGATCGGCACCGTTGCGGAACCACCCGCCCCGCAGCGTGCTGCGGTTGTGAACCTTCACACTGCCAGGCCGCAGAGTCGGGGTGAAGACCGCTGAAACGATTTGGGAGAACGTTCTCCGCCAGCCGTGGCGCGGCAGCCCCGCGCGAGCCCACACGGACGAGGCGGGCATCGGCGCCCGCGCGTGGGGCTGCGGCCCTGCCCCGGTGAGGCACCCCCAGGTGCCTTTTGTACGCCGCGCGCGACGTACTCAGGATGCTGCTACGCACTCATCGTGATGTGAGCGCACGGCGGTCAAGAATCCACCACCGACCAGAGGAGCGCCATGCCCACCATCGCCATCGTCGGGGCCGGCCCCGGTCTCGGACTCGCCATCGCCCGCCGGTTCGGCGCCGAAGGCTTCAGCGTCGCGCTCGTCGCGCGCAACGCGGCCAAGCTCGACGCCCTCGTCGCCGATCTCGCGGCCGACGGCATCACCGCCGCCGGCTTCCCGGCCGACGTGCTCGACCGCCCCGCCCTGCGCCGCGCGCTCACCGCCGCCAAGGAGCGCTTCGGCGGCATCGACGTGCTGGAGTACTCGCCCGCCGACGCCTCGGCCGGACCGCTGGCCCCCGTGGACGTCCGCGACGCCACCCCGGAGAACGTGCAGCCTCAGGTCGAGTACTACCTGTACGGGGCGATGGCCGCCACGGAGGTGGTGCTGCCCGAGCTGCAGGCAGCCGGTGCCGGCACGCTGATCTTCACGACCGGTGCCGGATCGCTCTACCCCGTCGCGCAGTACGGGAACGTCACCGCCGGCGCGGCCGCGTTGCGCAACTGGGCGCTCAACCTCGGCGCCGCCCTCGACGGGACCGGCATCCACGTCGCCCACGTCGCGATCGCGCTGATGATCGGCGAGGAGGCGGTCGTGCCAGGGCTCGACTTCCTCCCGCCCCGGGAGATCGCGCCCCTGTACTGGGACCTGCACCGCACCCGTGGCACGCACGAGCTGGTCGTCAGGAAGTAGCCGGTCCCGTCGGCCGGGCGAGGGCGTGCCGCGTCTTCTCCCGGCCGACGCCGCTGCGCGCGTGGGCCGCGCGGCTCGCCGCGACCTGCTCGTGGTGCGTCGCCGCCCACGCCGCCAGCGCCATCACCGCGTCCGCGAGCGAGCGCCCCAGGTCCGTCAGCTCGTACACCACCCGGGGCGGCACCTCCGCGAACGCGGTGCGCGTGAGCAGCCCGTCACGCTCCAGGGCCTTGAGCGTGACCGTGAGCATCCGCTGCGAGATGCCGGGGACGCTCGCCTGCAGGTCCGAGTACCGCAGTGGCTCGTCGGAGAGCGTGGTGACGACCAGCACCGTCCACTTGTCGCCGATCCGGTCCAGCACCTCGCGGATGAAGGTGCTCTCCTCCGGCCACGCGCGGCACGGCCCGGCCAGCGTCCTCGACGTCACCATCCCGACCACCTCCCGACTGCTCCACCGCACGTGCGCCCCCGGGGGTTCGCCGGTGGCGGCGCCCGGCGCGAGGGTGGGCCCCGTGGGGATCGAACCCACAACCCGCGGATTAAAAGTCCGCTGCTCTGCCAGTTGAGCTAGAGGCCCGGGGCGTTCGGCCATCTAGCCCGTACATCCCTGGGTGAAGACGGGGGAGGAGTCTGACGCGTCCGCGCCTCCCGCCGACCCGGTTGCAGCCTACCGGCGCGGCTGTTCGGCTTGGCGCACGGCGAGGTGACGACTGCCCTCAGGCGGTAAGCCTTGAGTGTCAGCATCCCACTCCGGCGTGTCCGTCGAGATGAACGGCGTACATTGAGATGATCGAGACGTGAGTTCGGCGAGCGAGCATGCGAGCGCTCGCTTCGCGCTGCTCCTCGACACGAACGCCTTCATCGCGCTCGAACCGACATCGCCATCGTTCGAAGCGGCGCTCCCGGAGGCCGCTGAACTCGTGCGATTGGCTCAGGAAGGCGGGCACGCCTTCTTCCTCTCCGCCGCCATCGAGCTCGACTTCGACCGCGATCCACGTCTCGAGCGACGGGCCGCCAACCGGGCCCTGTCGCGCAAGTACCGCACGCTGGAAAAGATCGCCGCTGCACCGGAGTTGCTTTCGACCCTCGGCGAGGCGCCCCCGCCCCCGGGTCGGAACTCGAACGACGACGTTGACCTGGTGCTCCTAGCGACGCTGTGGGTCGGCGCTATTGACTTCCTCGTCAGCGACGACGTCAAATTGCGACGCCGTGGCGTGCGCGCCGGGCTTGGAGATCGAATCTTTACGGTCGTCGAAGCCGCCGCCTTCCTGCGGCGGCTCTCGCCCAAGACAAGCGATCCACCTCCCGCCGTCGAGCCGGTCAAGACCTACAGCCTCAACGCAGCCGATCCCATCTTTGCCTCCCTCCGCAGGGACTACGACGGCTTCGACGACTGGCTTCGGCGGACGTGCTCCGCTCCGGGCAGACCTGCTTGGGTGATTCGTTCCGACGACGGCTCCTACGGCGCGGTAATGATTGTCAAGGACGAGAAAGAGGGCGATGGCGATGTCGGACTCCCGGGCCGCGTGCTCAAGCTCTCCACTTTCAAGGTGGCCGATCAGGCGATGGGCCGTTCCTACGGCGAGTTGCTCCTCAAGACGCTCTTTGGGTACCTGCACACTGGCGAGTACGACACGGTTTACGTCACTGCCTACCCGAAGCATGAGCGCCTCATCGAGCTTCTCGATGCCTTCGGGTTCTCACCACACGGCACCCCGGGGGGCCCGAACGACGAACTCGTCCTCGCGAAACACCGGCGGCCCGTGGACGTTGGAGTCACCGACCCACTCGAAGCGCACCGCCGGCACGGCCCCCCGTTCATCCACCCGAACTCGCGCTTCTTCGTCGTCCCCGTCCTACCGGTGTGGCACGACGCGCTCTTCCCCGACTTCCACATCGGCCTCGACCTGTGGGTCGGGCGTCGCCCCTATGGCAACGCCCTGCGCAAGGCGTACGTCAGCGGGACTCGCTCCCGCCTTGTCGCCGCAGGGGACGCCCTGCTCCTCTACAGGTCCGTCGACCTCCAGGCCGTCACGGTCGTCGGCGTGGTGGAGGATGTCTGCGTCTCGAGTGACCCAGAGGTCATCCGGCGGTTCGTTGGTCGACGCACCGTCTACACTCCCGGTGACCTGGCCCAGATGGCCGCCGAGCATGGCGAGCTGCACGCGATGATCTTCCGGCAGGACCGACTGCTGGACCCGCCAATCTCGCGCCGGACACTTGAGATCATGGGGGCCCTCAACGGACCCCCGCAGAGCATCACCCAGGTACGAAGTGGAGGGCGAGCGTGGCTACACCAGCAGCTGGCCGAGTCGCAGTGATGTCCATCCGGCCACCGTTCGCCGACGCGATCCTTGAGGGCACCAAGCTCGTGGAGTTTCGTAAGCGACGGCTCGCGCCCGACGTCACGACGGTCCTCATCTATGCGACACTTCCAGTCGGCCGCGTCGTCGGCGTCTTCGAGATTGCTGGGTACGACGTCGGCAGTCCCACCGCCGTGTGGGAGCGGCACAAGTCTCATGCTGGCATCGGGCGCGCTGGCTACCGCGACTACTACCGAGGCTCGAACCAGGCTGTCGGTCTCCTGGTCCGTGACGCCCGCCGGCTGTCTCGCTCTATCGCCCTCGCCGACCTGGACCCGACGTTGCCGGTACCGCAGAGCTTCCTCTACCTGGCGCTCGATCCTCGAGCGAGCGAGATGCGCCCGAGAGGCACTGGCTGGGAGGCGCTGAGTGGCGCCCTGGACCCCATCTCGGCCGCCGCGGAGAGCCGCTGAGAGGCCATTGGTCGGGCGGCTGCCCTCGTCCCTCTCCGTCTCGGGGGCGCGGGGCAGCGCGCGACCAGAACGCTGCGCCGGCGAGGCAGCACCTGGCCCGCGACGAGCGCGTCAGGCTACAGTCAAATGGCGCTCGTCCGGGCGTGCGACATGTGCGATCGGTTGGAGCACTGTGCGTCTTGAGCGGGTTCGAATCAGCGGCTTCCGATCGGTAGGGCCGGAACCGGTCTCGATGTCGTTCGAGCCCTTCACGTGTGTCATCGGGCCGAACGGCAGCGGCAAGACGGCCTTCCTGCACGCGCTCGCGAAGATGTTCGGCACCGAGCGCGCCGTCCGCACCGTCCTTCCGTCCGACTTCCACATCCCGCACGACGAGGAGCCGACGCCAGGGCGGGAACGAACTCTGTGGATTGAGGCCGACTTCCGGTTCAACGAACTGGAGGCAGACGAGCCGTCGAAGCATGCCATCGCCGCGTGGTTCAACCACATGCGGCTGCTGGAAGGGGACACCGTCCCCCGGCTCCGTTTCCGGCTCACCGCGACCCTCGAGAGCAACGGCGACGTCCGCCCAAGCCTGGAGCACGTCGTGGAGGTCGGGACCGACGAGGAACCGACCCGATCCATCCCAGTCAATTACCACGACCAGAAGTTCATCCAGGTCCACTACGTGCCTGCACGGCGAGATCCGTCCGACCATGTGTCGTTCGCGTCAACCGCGCTGCTCGGTCGGCTGCTTCGGGCCGTCGATTGGCAGGAAGAACGCGCAAGTCTGAAGGAACTGTCGGAGCAGATCAGCGCCGCGGTCGCCACGAATCCCGCCGTGCAAGCCGTCAGTGAGCAAGTCCTGACTCACTGGGGTTCGCTGCACACGGGCCCGCACCTCGCAACGTCGTCCCTCGCGTTCCTCGGCGGCGAACTCGAAGGCGTCCTGCGGCACGTGACTCTGCAGTTCTCGCCCGGGCCGGACGAGCCCGTGGTCGACTTTTCCCGGCTGAGCGACGGCCAGCAGTCGCTGCTGTACGTCACGCTCGCTCTGGCCGCGCACGCCGTCGGCCGCGCAGCGCTCAATGACGACCAGCCAGTGTTCGACGTCAGTGAGCTGAACCCCGCAGTGTTCACCCTGTTCGCGGTCGAAGAGCCCGAGAACAGCTTGTCTCCACATCTGCTGGGTCGTGTCGTGCGCGCACTGGAGACGGTCTCAGAAGCATCCGACGCCCAGGCCGTGGTCGCGACGCACTCCCCGGCTCTGATGCGTCGGGTGCAACCTGAGCAGGTGCGCTACTTGCGCTTGGACGAACAGCGTGTGTCTCGGGTCAAGCCGGTGCGGATGCCCGACCAGGCGCTTGACGCCCACAAGTTCGTCCGCGAGGCTCTGCACGCATACCCCGAGTTGTACTTCTCGCGGCTGGTCGTGCTAGGTGAAGGTGACAGCGAGGAGGTTGTGCTGCCCCGTTGTCTGACCGCGCACGACCTGACGCTCGACGCCGCGTCAGTCTCTGTCGTGCCCCTCGGAGGCCGGCACGTCAACCACTTCTGGCGACTGCTGAGTGGGCTCGAGATCCCCTACGTGACATTGCTCGACCTTGACCTCGGGCGACACCAGGGAGGGTGGGGGCGCGTGAAGTACGCCGCGACCCAGCTACGCCTGTACAACCCCTCCGTCGACATCACACAGGAGGACATCGACGCCATCGACGCCACGAGCTCGATCCGCGACGACGACGGCACGCGCTGGCGATCGAAGCTCGAGCGTCACGCCATCTTCTACTCCTCGCCGTTGGACCTGGACTTCTCGATGCTGCGTGACCGACCGGACCAGTACGACGACGGCGTGGTCGCCGGGGACGACGAGGTGACCGAGAAGGTGATCGCGGCCGTCCTGGGCAAGAACGGCTCGGCGGACGAGTACACCGACGCGGAGCAGCAGCTGTTCGCGCACTACCACCGCATATTCAAGCTCGGTAGCAAGCCAGCGCACCATCTTGCCGCCCTCGCGGCGATGACCAACGAAGAACTCAGGACGGGCATGCCCCCTGAGCTCGCGCGCCTGTGTGCCCACGTCGTCGAGCGACTCAAGGAGCTCCCGGCGTGATCGCACCCGACCAGTGGACACCAGCTGACGAACTGAACCTCGAGACCGGGGCGTTCGCGGCGGCGACCAGCATCGCGGGCAATCTGCTCGTCACCGCCGGGCCGGGTGCAGGCAAGACAGAACTACTCGCGCAGCGCGCGGACTTCCTGCTGCGCACCGGCGTGTGCCGCTACCCCCGCCGCATCCTGGCGATCTCGTTCAAGGTCGACGCCGCCAAGAACCTCAAGGACAGGGTGAGTCGACGCTGCCCGCCGGCGCTGGCCGCCCGGACGGACAGCTTGACCTTCCACGCCTTCGCCAAGCGCATCATCGACATCTTCAGGCCCGTGCTGACAGGCGACGACAGCCTGCCGGCCGACTACGAAGTCGTCAGCTCTCGACCGATCCCGCACCAGCAGATCGCGTTTCACCAGATGGCGCCCTTGGCCACCAAGATCCTCCACGACAGTCGCGTCGCGCGGACGGCTGTGGGCAGCACGTACGCGTTCGTTTTCCTCGACGAGTTCCAGGACTGCACCCCAGATCAATACGCGCTGATACGCGAGGCTTTCTTCGGCACTGGCGCGCAGCTCATTGCCGTCGGCGACGCTAAACAGCGGATCATGGGCTTCGCCGGTGCGGACGAGCGGATCGTCCATCGCTACGAGGCGGATTTCGAAGCACGGCAACTCACGCTCTTCCAGAACCGGCGGTCCGACCCAGTGCTGCGGCGGATGCAGAACAGGATGGTCAGAGACCTCCAGCCATCCGCAGCGGTTCCCGACGACGACATCATCGGAGATGGCGGCGCGATCGAGGTCTGCCACTACAACGACGAGCTGGCAGAGGCGCGCAACATCGCCGACCACATCGAGTCCTGGCTCGCGCAAGGCGTACCCGGCGAAGAGATCGCGGTCTTCTCCGCCATCCAGCCGCACCTCTACACCGTCGACCTGCAGCGCGAACTGGGCACGCGCCAGATCCCGTTCCGCCTAGAGAACGAGCTCCAAGACCTCGCTTCCGAACCCGTGTGCGCGCTCCTCGCCGATCTGCTTTGCGTTGTGTACGACGAGAACCGGTCCAGTGCGTATGCGCGGCTGATGGACAGCGCGCTGGCATGGGGCGCACCAGAGGCGGACGACAGCAAGCGCTACCTCGACCTGCGTACATTCATCGCGGAGTGTCGTCGCGACGTGGCCGGAGGTGACACCGACGTCGCTAACGTGATCGCCCGGTTCCGGCAGGTTGTCACTGACGATGTGCTGATCGGCCTTGCGCCCGCCTATCAGCAAGGTGACCGAATGGAAGAGCGGATCACTCGATTCGTGGAAGAATTGGACCGGCTGATCGCCGCAGCCGGTGACGTGGCCGGTGCCCTGCGGGGGTTCCTCGGCGAAGGCGCCGTGCGGATCCTTACCGTCCACAAGGCGAAGGGCCTGGAGTTCGACGCGGTTGTCGTCATGGCTGTCGAGCACGAGATGTACTTCGACGCGACCAGCGCGCCGATGACGTTCTTCGTGGCGGTCTCGCGGGCGCGGCACACGCTCGTCCTCACGAGTTGTACTCGACGCGCGGCGCCACCGAGCGCACCAGCGCGTTGGAGTGTGAGCCGCAGGCCGCACCGCCAATTCCTCGGCTACGCGCAGGCCTAGCTCGTCTTGCCGTCCGAGCGGCCATGGCCTCTCGCGAGCGCCTCGCCTGAGATCGGCGACTGCGCCAGGTCGCTGCCGCTCCGACGTTCCCCGCTGGGGCGAACTCGTTCCACTTGGGCTCGGGGCGTCCCGAGTGATCGCGATCGCGAGTCCGCCAATAGCCGCCTTCTCGCTGGAAGGGGCTAATTTTCCCATGTCCGAGAGGCCCGGGGCGAGTCCTTCACGACCGAGGGGCGTCCCGGCGCTTCGGGAAGGTCCTGGTCGGAAGGGCCGCGTCCGGTCGCCAGCCTACGCGGACGCGACGATCACGTCGGGGTGTTCTCGTGGACGCGACCGGGTGCGGCGAGCGCGCCCTCGACAAGCGTGCGCAGGGTCGCGGTGTCCGACTCGACGTCCCGAACAAGCCGGCCGCGGGCGTCCACGGTCAGCTGGGACGTCCTGACGATCAGGAGGGTCAGTCCGTGCGCGGGGACGAGCGTGCGGCGGCGCTCGTCGTAGAGGCGCCGCTGCTCGCCGCGGTGCACCCCGCTGACGGTCAGCCGGTCCGGCTTGTCGAAGTGGGCGACCGCCTCGTCGTGCTGCCGCTCGTACACCTCGACGACGAGCGCGCGGTCGGGCCAGTAGGCGTCGACCGGCAGTCGCACCGTCCTGCCGGACTTCCCTGGGTCACCGCGCAGCCAGTCGAACCGGTGCTCGCGGGCACTGGGCTCGTCCAGCAGGGAATCGATGAGGTCCAGCACGTAGCCGGCCTCGTGGTCGCGGCGTCGCTTAGCCATGCGCGTGGTCCGATCTGGGTCGTGTGGTCACTGCACGAGCCATCGGCAGGCGCGGTGGGGCGTGACGTGGTCCCCGGCTTCGTCGTCGCAGTAGTCGAGCTCCTCGACCGGGAGGCGGATGGCCGCCGTCCGCGTGTGGCACGGCACGGACGCGCACGGCTGCTCCATTGCCAGCACGGTGAGCACCCGTCGCGGGTCTACGACCTCGCCCAGGCCGTCCTCGTGGGACGCGTGCCGGAGCGCGTGCGCCGCGACGCTGTCGATGTGCGTGTACTGGCACTCGATCTGGGCCAACAGCTCGTCCATGATCTCGCTGCACCGCCCGTGGGACTTCACCTCGTGCTCGGCGCGCTCCTCGATCGCTTCAGCCTCGGCGAGTTCTTCGCAGTCGTCGTCGTGGTGGATCCATTGACCTCGGCAGGAGGAGCACGTCTCCTCGATGCCCGTTCCCCACCGGTGGTGCGGGTCGATCCGTGGCCGGAGGGCCTCGAGGAAGGCATTCAGCATGACGTAGTGCTCCCCGTGCTCGCCGAGGAAGAGGTCGTTGGAGCAGTGCATCTGCGCTGAGCGCACCGCCGCGATCAGTGAGTCGCGCTCGGTGAGAAGCTCCTCGATGACGTCGTGGCAGCGTTGGTGTCCCAGCAGCCGTGACGTGACCTCTGCCTGGCGGGCCGCCTGCGCCTGCCTACGCGTCACGGCGTGGCCAGCGATCCGTCGAGCCGCCTCGACGAGGCTCCCCGCGGTGAAGACGAGAAGACGGTCGTCCGGAGCGCCGGGGAGGTCCAGCTCGTCGCGGACCTCGTGCGCGAGATCGATGTCCCGGACCGTGGCGCCCGTGTCCGCCAGTGCTCGGCGTGCGGTCTCGTGCGGGTACGCGTAGTCGAGGGTCACCGTAATGCTGCGCCGTTCTCGAGAGCGGCGGCAACCGCCTCGAACTCGGCCAGGGCGGCGGTCAGGTCCTCGACGATCTCCCGGGCGATGACCTCGGGTGCCGGCAGGTTGTCGAGGTCTTCCAGGGACTCGTCGCGCAGCCAGGTGATGTCGAGGTTCGCCTTGTCGCGGGTGGTGAGCTCCTCGTAGCCGAAGGCGTGGAAGCGCTCGGTCTCGGTGCGCGTCGATCGATCCTGCCCGGGTGCGTAGCAGGCGACGAAGTCGTCGAGGTGGGACCGGGAGAGCGGGTTCTGCTTGAGCGTGAAGTGCTGGTTGGTGCGCAGGTCGTACACCCACAGCTTCTCGGTCCAGGGGCGTTCCGCGGCGGGCTTCTTGTCGAAGAACAGCACGTTGGCCTTGACGCCCTGGGCGTAGAAGATCCCGGTGGGCAGGCGGAGCATCGTGTGCAGGTCGAAGTCGCGCAGGAGGCGGCGGCGCAGGGTCTCGCCAGCGCCGCCCTCGAACAGCACGTTGTCGGGGAGCACGACGGCTGCGCGCCCGTTGATCTCCAGCACCGTCATGATGTGCTGGAGGAAGTTCAGCTGCTTGTTCGACGTGGTGACGACGAAGTCCTGGCGCTCGATCTCGCGGTCCTCACGGGCCTCGCGCCCGTCGGCGCCGACCATCGTGAGCGAGGACTTGCGGCCGAACGGCGGGTTGGACAGTACGACGGTCCAGCGGCGGCCGGGGTCGGCGATCAGGGAGTCCTTGACCTCGATGAGGGAGCCCCCGTCGGGCTGGCCGATGCCGTGCAGCAGCAGGTTCATCGCGGCCAGGCGTGCGGTGCCGTCGACCAGCTCGACGCCGTGGACGAATCTGTCGCGCAGGTGTGTGCGCTGCGTGGGGTCGAGATCGGCGGCATTCCGCGATGCGTGCTCGTGGGCGGCGAGCAGGAACCCGCCGGTGCCTGCGGCCGGGTCGGTGACCGTGTCGTCCGGCGCGGGGTCGACGCAGTCGACCATGGCCTGGATCAGGGGTCGCGGCGTGAAGTACTGGCCGGCGCCGGACTTGATGTCCTCGGCACCCTTGGAGAGCAGCGACTCGTAGGCGTCGCCCTTGATGTCGACACCGGCCTGAGACCACTGCTCGGCGTCGATGAGGTCGTGGATCAGCCGCTTGAGCTTGGCCGGGTCCTGGATGCGGTTCTGGGCCTTGCGGAAGATCGTCCCCAGCGTGCCGGGCTGCTGCGCGAGCCCGAGCAGGATGCGCGTGTATTCGTACTCGAGCTGCACCCCGTCGGCGTCGAGCAGCTTCTGCCAGGAGAACTCGTCCGGCACGATCTTCTCCGGCCGGATGGCCCGCGTGGCGCGCTCGTGCGCCATCTTGAGGAAGAGCAGGTAGGTCAGCTGCTCGGTGTACTCCAGCGTGCCGACGCCGTCGTCCCGCAGGACGTTGCAGTACGACCAGAGCTTGTCGACGAGGCGACGTGCGTCAGCCACAGGTGGTCCTTCCGGGGGTTCGTGCGAGGGGAGGTCAGCTGTCGGCGGAGTCGTCGACGACGAGGACCGAGGTCAGCGGGATGAGCGAGCGCCACCGCTGGGGCAGCGCGGCGTAGTGCTGGAGGACGAGCGTGACGACGTCCTCGCCGGTGAGCAGTCGCAGACCGCTGCGGGTCCGCTCGATGCCGACCGCGTCGCGGCTGTAGGCGCCAAGCGTCACGAACAGCGACAGCTCGTTGGCGCCCTGGGTCCCGATGAGCTGCTGCACCTCGGGAGCGCCCACGGTGCCGGTGTGGTGCTTGCACTGGACCTTGATGAGCGGCGGCTCCACGCCCAGCGGGTCGCGGTGCGCGATGACGTCGACGCCGCCGTCCTGGCTGTACGGCGTGACCCGGGCCTGGTAGCCCACAGCGCGGAGCAGGTCCGCGGTGAACTCCTCGAAGTCGGCGTGGCTCAGCTCCGTGTGCAGGGCCTCCAGCACGTAGTCGCGCGTGTGCCGCTCGATCCGCGAGGCCCGCGGCTCGTCGGTGGACTCACCGTCCGACGCGGCCGTCTCGGCGACCGCGTCGACGAGCCTAGTCACGTCCTCCACCGAGTCAGTCTTCGCGTCCAGCGCAGCCCGGAACTCGTCGCTGTGGCCCTTGATCCGGAAGACCGTGAGGAGCGATCCGATCTCGTAGAGCGCTGCCTGCGTGAAGACCGTCCGCGAGACACTGACCTTGCGCCACGTCACCGGCCGACGATGGCCGTGCGTCGGTGCAGACGCGTCGTAGGTGTAGGGGCCGGTGACCACGCCGAGGTTGATGGTGCTGCTCGGCCGGTACGGCGCGACGACCAGATCTCCTACCTGCATCTCGTCCCGGAAGCGCAGGAGCGTCCCCGCCCAACTGGCGATCGCCTGCGGCTTCTTGTCGGGGAACACCGCCGCCAGCGCGGCCTTGAGCCCGTCGCGGCCATCGGGAATGGTCCGAAGATCTGGAAGGTCGTCCCAGCCGATGCTGACGAAGCCGCCGTCCAGCAGCTCGGTGGTGAGCGTGTCGTTGTGGACGCCCCAGGTGCTGTTCACGAGAAGACCAGCTCTCCTGTGTGATCGAGGTCTGATGAGCGGCCGGTCAAGCGACCGGAGAAGGCTGCCGCGAGCAGCGACCGACGGGCAGTCTGCGTCCTTGCTGCAGACGTTCGCACCTCGGACGACAGTCGGTTGACCGCTGACTGCGCTGCCCTCACGTGCTTGACCTGAGCGAGCTGCTCGTCGAGCGAAATGTTCGGCACCTCGACGGCAAGCAAGGACGCCTGCGAGATGTTGCGCATCGAGTCCTTGGTCCCGGTGGCGTGGTCAGAGATCTGCTTCCGAGCTGACGGTGCCGAGAGCGCGAGGTGCAGCCACTCTGCGTCGACACCGGGGTGGGGAACGAGTCGCAGGCTCTTGTCGGAGAGCAGGAGGCGACGTCTCGTCTCTCCCACCAAGACTGATGCGCCGACGTACGCGGAGGTGTTGGCGCGGCTGACCAAGAGGTCGCCCTGCTTGATCTCGAACCTCGGGTCGGCGCGTTCTGCTGGTACCGCCTTGTTCTCGCCCTGCCGGAACTCGCCCCATGTCATCGCGCTCACCTTGACGACGCCCCACTCGCTGGGGTCGGCAGGAGGCGCTGATCCTCCGAAGGACCGTCCCGCCTCGACCCGTGCAATCAGCCGGCCCAGCGCGACGCGGTCCGGCGTGCACTCGATCCCTTCGCGCAGGATCGACTTTTCGAGGGACGTCACCCTGCGCTGGGCGGCGTCGAGGTACGCGTTGGCGGCGTCGAGGCGGGAGAGGTGGTCTTCGAGGATGTCGACGATCTGCCGCTGCTCTTCGATCTCTGGAAGCATCACGGGGATGCGCTTCATCGCCGCTTGCGTCAGTTTGAGCCGGGTTGTGCCATTCGCGAAACCCCGATAGTCGAACCAGTTCAGATAGTGCTCAAGGTATCGCAAATCGACTGCACGGCGCGCTCGAAGAACATGTGCGTGGTTGTTGACCCAGGATGGGCCGCTGATGCGATACGCCTTCGACTTGGCGGGGTCAAAGAACTGCACGCCGTCCTCGCCAAGCAGGAGCAGGTCTTCGTCGAACAGTGGCAGATCGATCCAGCCGACCTGGCCAGCCGCGCCGTAGTAGGGGACGTGCCCCGGCCTACGCGCTCGCTCCGCCGCGTTCACGGGAACCCTTCGGCCGTCCAGGACGTCCACGAGGGCACCGAGGGGGTGTTGCGGCCAGGGGGCCTTGCGAGTCACGCGGTGAGCTCCTCGTTGAGGGTGTGCAGGAGGTCGACGGCGCGCTGGCCGCCGAGGTCGCGGATGGCGCCGTCGATGCCGCCGCGTTCGGTGAAGGGGGCGGTGTCGAGGTCGTCGTCGGTGATGCCGGCTGAGGCGGCGATGACGTCGGCGATGTGGTCGAGCCACCAGCGCTCGGCGGGACTGTACGTGGTGCCGGCCTGTTCCTGCTGGCGCAGCCAGCCGGCGTAGCGCTCGCGGACGCGGTCGCCGTAGGGGACCAGCTCGGTCTCCGCGCCGAGGGTGTAGCGCAGCAGGGAGACCAGGTCGGTGAGGCGGCCGCGGTCGTTGTGGCGGACGCGGCCGGCGTCGACGGCCTCGTACGCGGCCCACACGACGTCGACGGTCCAGTTGTGGGGAGGGCGCGCGATGCGGTCGGCGAGCTCCTTGATGCTGGCGAACGGGACGGTGCGGGCCTTGGCGTCGGCGAGCAGCTGGATGGCCGTGATCTCGCTGCGGTGCTCGTCGAGGTACGCGCGCCAGGACTCGACGAGGGAGCGGGCGCGGTCGGGGTCGACGACGCCATAGGCGTCGATGAGGGTGTCGGCGTTCTCGTCGATGACGCGGTCGTGCGCCTGGCGCAGCTCGACGATGCGGGCGCGCAGCGCGGGGTTCGCGGCGAGCGGCTCGACTGCTCTCTCGACGAGCGCGGCGATGACGTCCTCCCGGTCGGCGCCGGGTGATGCGGCCAGGGCGTCGGCCTGGCGGTCGGGGTCGACGGCGTCGATGAGGCCGCGGATGACGTTGCGGAGGGGTGTGCCGGCGACGGTGTCGAGCTCGGTGCGCTCGTCGGGGGTGAGCTGAAGCTCAAGGGCCGCCAGGCGGGAGGCCAGGGTGGCCGTCTCGGCCTCGGTGATGGTGAGGGTCCCGGCGCGGTCCAGGAGCTTCTTGAGGGAGATGCTCCTGTCGCGGTTGAGGGGTGCCTCCACGAAGTCGTGCTCGGTGACGCCGACGGCGTCGACGATGACGAACCGGGTCTTGACGTCGGCATCAGGGGTGACGGCCTGAAAGTCGGCCGGGGCGATGGTGCGGGCGCCGCGACCCTTCATCTGCTCGAAGTACTGGGCGCTGCGCACGTCGCGCAGGAAGAACACGCACTCCAGCGGCTTGACGTCCGTGCCGGTGGCGATCATGTCCACCGTCACCGCGATGCGCAGCGAGGCAGAGGTGCGGAACGCCTGCAGGTGGCCCTTGGGGTCCTGCGCGGCGTAGGTGATCTTCGCGGCGAAGTCGTTGCCCTTGCCGAAGACCTCGCGCGCCAGGGTGACGACCTCCTCGGCGTGGGCGTCGTCCTTGCAGAAGATCAGGGTCTTGGGGACGGTCGAGCGGCCAGGGAAGATCTCCGTGAACAGCCGGTCACGGAACGTCTCCAGCACGGTACGGATCTGCCCGCGGGCGGTGACGGCGCGGTCGAGCTGGGTCGGGGTGTAGTCGAGGTCCTCGTCGAGGGTCTCGTACCGCTCCTGACGGGTGCGGCGGTCGACCTTGGGCACGACCGTGCCCGCCTCGATGGTGCCGCCCTGCTCGGTCTTCTCGGTGCGGATGCGGTAGATGTCGAAGTCGACGTTGACCCGGTCGGCCACGGACTGCGGGTAGGTGTACTCGCTGACGAGGTTCTGCTGGAAGAACGCGAACGTCTGCTTGCCGGGCGTGGCCGTAAGGCCGACGACGTGGGCGTCGAAGTACTCCAGCACCGAGCGCCACACGCCGTAGATCGAGCGGTGCGCCTCGTCGACGACGACCAGGTCGAACGTCTCCGGCGGCAGCGCGGGGCTGTAGCTCACGGTGACCGGGGCGTCGGGGGTCCAGCCGTCCAGCGCCGGGTCGTCGTACTCCGGTGCCTCCCCTCCGGACAGGACGCGGTGCACCCGCTGGATGGTCGAGATCACGACGTTGGAGCTGGCGAGCATGCCGGCCGAGGACAGCTTGTCGACGGTGTAGAGCTCGGTGAAGCGGCGCCCGTCGTCGGGGGTGCGGTAGTTGCCGAACTCGGCGAGCGTCTGGTCGGCGAGGTTGTTGCGGTCGACGAGGAACAGCACACGCGCGAACCCGCCGTGCTTGAGCAGCCGGTACGCCGCCGTGACCGCGGTGTACGTCTTGCCGGCGCCGGTGGCCATCTGGATGAGGGACCGGGAGAAGCGCTGCTCGGCCAGGGACTTCTCCAGGCCGGTGATCGCGGCGATCTGCGCTGGCCGCAGCGGCGCGGTGTCGAGCCCCGGCAGGGTCCGGACCTTGGCACGCCACGTGGGCGCCGCGGGGTCCTGGGCGGCATCGCGCAGCGCGCGGGCCAGGGTCTGCGGGCGGGGGAAGGAGAACAGGCGCCGAGCGCGAGGATCAGGGTCGTAGCCGTTGGTGAAGTGGGTCTCGCTGCCGGAGGCCTCGAACACGAACGGCAGCCGCCCCGCCACGGTGTGGGCACGCCTGGCGTGCGACTCGGGGAGCCCGGTGGCGTACATCGCGGACTGCCACTCGACGCCCGAGAGCGTCGTGCCCTCGGGCTTGGCCTCGATGACACCGACGACGCACTTGTCGACGTACAGCAGGTAGTCCGCGCGGCCGTGCCCGGCAGCCATCACCACCTCGCGCACCGCCACGCCCTGCCCGGCGAAGAGGTTGAGCTCCCGGGCGTCCTGCACGGCCCATCCCGCAGCGACCAGCTGGGCGTCGATCAGGACGCGTGCGCGCTGCTCGGCATGCAGCCGCGCTGCTGCGTCCTCCCCAGGCATGCCTCCCAACCTAACGGCCGACCGGGGCCCCAGGGCGGGATTCCACCGTGTCGCCGCAGGTGGGGCGTGCCACCCATGGCGAGGCGCTTGGTCTCACGGTTCGTGGGCCCGCTGTGTCGCCGCTCCTGTCAAAAAACTGCACGGTTGTGCACTCCGATGTACGCTCGTCAATATTCTGACGGGAGGTGTGATGGACTGGAGGACGCCTACGGAGGCGCTTATGCCCGGGCTCGAAGGTGTGGCGCTGCGGCAGCTGTACGCCGTGGACGCACCGCAGACCGCCGGCGACGTGCACGCGCGAGCGGGTACGGGCTCACGCAACGGCGTGCGCTACGCGCTCGACCGTCTCGCCGACCAGGGCATCGTCACGCGTACCGTCGCCGGGAACACCGCCATCTACCAGGTCAACCGAGAGCACCTGGCCTACCCCGCCCTGACCGCGGCACTGGCCACGTTCAACCCCTACCGCGACCTGCGGGACCGGTTGCGCGACCTCGTCCGCGAATGCCCGTGGGACGGGCCGCTCTTCGCCCTCGCCATCTACGGATCCGTGGCGCGCGGCGAGGCCGGGCCCGACTCCGACGTCGACCTGCTGCTCGTCCTGCCGGACGGCCGCGACGTCGACGACCCGCAGGTCGACGACCTCAGCGAGGCGCTGCACGTGCACGTCAAGCGGTGGACGGGGAACCGTGCGCATCTCGACGTCCGCACCCGGCGCCAGGTGCGGACGGCCGCCGAGTCGGGTGACCCCATCTTCGCGTCGTGGGTCCGGGACGCGGACCTCGTGTTCGGGCCGGACCTCATCACCGAGACCAAGGAGTCGGTCGCATGACCCCGCGCAGCACCGGTCGCGTGGCGGCCATGACGCCTGGTGAGGTGCGGGTCCGGGCGGAGGCTGCACGCAAGTTCCTCGAAGTCGCCCAGCTGGTCGCCGAGGAGGAGGAGACGAGCTACCGGTCCGTCTCCGTCTCTCTCGCGGTCCTCGCCGGCATCGCGGCCGGCGACGCGATCTGCGGGCACGCGCTCAAGCAGCGCTCACGCGGCCAGGACCATCACCAGGCGGTGGACCTGCTCCGCCAAGTGCGTAACGCGGGACCGGCCGTCCGTGCGTTGTCCTACCTCCTCGACATCAAGGATGCGGCCCAGTACGGCACGGGGGCCCTTCCCGCGGACAAGACCGCGCATGCTCTGCGATCTGCGCAGACGGTGGTCGAGCAGATGAACCTGCTTCTGCGTCCCTGAGCGCCGACCGGCGGGTCGATCGGTCGCGCGCGACCGCCGCGGCAGCGGGTCTGCAGATGGTGGTGCGCCTGTGCGGCGCGCCCCTCCCTGGTCGTGTGCATGTGCTCACACTGCGCAGGTCCCCGGGGCTCGGGCGGCGCTGGTCGTCGCGCGGTCCTGCGAGACTGGGGGCATCATCCGCAGTCTTGACGAGGAGTTCACCGTGCCCCAGGGGACCGTCCGCTGGTTCGACGCCGAGCGAGGTTTCGGCTTCCTCGCTCTCGAGGACGGCGCCGACGACCTGTTCGTGCACGCGTCCGAGATCGTCGGGGGTGACGGCACGCGTGTGCTCCGCGAGGGGCAGGCCGTGGAGTTCGCGATCGGCGAGGGCGACCGCGGGCCGCAGGCGCGCAACGTGCGCATCACCGGGGACGTGGCGTCGGACGCCCCGTTGGGCGTGCTCGGCACCGTGTCCTGGTACGAGCCGGCCAAGGGGTACGGGTTCATCACGCCCGACGGCGGTGACGCGGAGATCTTCGTGCACAGCTCGGCGATCGTCGGTGGCGGCGTCATCGCGGAGCGGCAGCGCGTCGCGTTCCTCGTCGTCGACGGCGAGAAGGGCCCGCAGGCGGACCACCTCCTGCCGCTGGGCGCCGACGCCGGCCGGCCCGCGGCCGCGGAGGCCGACGGCGCCGACGGCACCGTGACCTGGTACGACGCGGACAAGGGCTTCGGGTTCGCGACGCCCGACGCACCCGGCGAGGACGTGTTCGTGCACGCCCGGACCCTGCCGCGCGGCGTCACCGAGCTGGTCGAGGGCGACCGGATCGCGTTCGACGTCGTGCAGGGCGAGAAGGGTCCGCAGGCCCAGAACGTCGAGCTGGTCCGGGGCAACGGGCCCCGGCGGGCACCGGCTGCGCCGGCCCGGGGGCGCGGGGCGGCCCGCCCGTCGCGCTCCGGCCCGCCCGCCCGGGGCGGCCACGGTGTCGTGGCCCGCTACGACGCGGACCGCGGGTTCGGGTTCATCCGCCCCGACGCCGGGGGCGACGACCTGTTCGTGCACGTCTCGGTGGTCCGCGGCGTCGACGCCCTCGAGGAGGGCGACCGCGTGCGGTACGAGGTGCGGCAGAGCGACCGCGGCCCGCAGGCCGACCGCGTCGAGCTCGCGTGACCGGGCCCGGTGCGGTCCGGGCGCCGCGCGCCTGACCGCACCGGGGCCGCGGCACGGCAGGCTGGGGCCGTGAGCGGCAGCTGGATGGACGGGGTGACCCAGCGCTGGGTCCGTGCGACCGGGCGGCGGGTCGATCTCGCCCGGGCGGAGTGGTTGCAGGGGCCGGTCGGTCGGCCGGACGTCATCGGCGACTCGTGGCTCGCCGACGAGGCGGCTCGGCTGGGCGCGACCGTCGGTGACGACGCCGGCACGGCGGGCCTGCTGGCGTCGATGGCGGCGCTCGACGGCCCCGGGTTCGCCGCCGCGGACCTCGCCCCGCAGGTCCGGGACTTCTACGAGCGGACCAGCCGGTGGCGGCTCGACGCGTGGGTGGCGTGGTCGCCGTGGGCGTGGCCGTTCGGCTGGCTGGTCGGCACGCTGTTCTCCCGGCGCCTGGAGCAGCTCGCGCTGCCGCTGCGCCCGCTCGACGTCGCGCACGGCATGACCAGCGCCGTCACCCCGCTGCACCGCGACGGCGCGCAGGTCGGCGCGCTGTGGCTGCGCCGCCTGCGCTCCACCGGTGCCGTCGTGTTCAGCGGCCTCTACGGCACCGTGCCGCTCGGCGACGGGCGGGGCACCGCCGTGCGGGTCGCGTTCCCGCTGCCGCACGGGCGGCTCGTCGTCCTGCTGTCCCCGCGCGTCGGCGCGGGCGGGGCGCTGGAGCTGCGCTCGGCGCGCGCCGGGTGGGGCGGGCAGGGCGCGTACCTCGTGGTCGAGACGGCGGCGGGGTGCTGGGCGCGGCGCATCCCCGTGCACGAGCGCTTCCACGTGCACGTCGACGACGAGGGTGTGCTCCGCACCGACCACGACCTCGCGCTCGGGCCCCTGCCCGTGCTCCGGCTGCACTACCGGCTCACCCCTGCCTGACCGCGGGCGGGCCCGCCCCCCGGGGATGCCCGGCGTCGTCGTGCCGGACGTCCGATGCCCCGTCAGGGCGTCCCGAGCGTGATCTCGCGGTGCCAGGACTGCGTGACGTACTTCGTCTCGAAGCCCAGCGACCGGTACAGGTCGGCGGCGCCCGTGGGGGAGTCGGCGTCGACCTCCAGGCCCACCGAGCGGCGGCCGCGCTCCGCGGCGTCGGTCACGACGGCGTCGAGCAGTGCGCTGGCCAGCCCGCGGCCGCGGGCCGTGCGCAGCACGCCGAGGTACTCGACGTAGCTGCCGACGGGCGTGCCGTCGGCGTCGAGGCTGGCCCCGGCCACCAGGGCGCCGGCGGGCCGGTGCACGTCACCGTCGACGAGCTCGCCGAGCCACCAGTGGTCCCACCGGTGCCCGGGGTCGGCGCGGAGGCGGTCGAGGAACTCGTCGAAGGTCTCCTCGTGGTGGTTGAAGTGGTCGGCGAACGCCTGCTCCAGCACGTCGTGCACGGCCACGAGGTCGGCCTCGTCCGGCATGCCGTCGGCCGCGCGCCGCACCGGCCGCACGACGGCGCCGGGCGCGGGCTCCGCGGCCGGTCCGCGGTCGTCGTCCTGCACGGGGCGGCTCATCTGCAGCCACGTGCGCACACGCGTGTACCCGGCGGCGGCGAGCCAGCGCTGCTGGCGGGCGTCCGGCTCGAACGCCCCGCTGTCGAGCTGCGTGGCCGTCAGGTCCCGGCCGCGGGCGACCTCGGCCGCGGTGCCCTCGGCCCACGCGAGCAGCGCCGCGGCGAGCGCGTCGGCCTCGGGGCCGTCGAGCGCGGGGTCGACGAGGGCGGCGACGAGGACGCGCCCGGCGGCGCGGTCGTGCACCGTGGCCCAGCCGCGCGCGGCACCGGCGGCGTCCCGGACCAGCAGGTGGGTGCGCACGGCGGCCCCGTCGCCGACGACCTCGGTCTCGACGTCGGCGAGCCCGGCCCCGGTGGTGCCGCGGGCGGCGGTCTCGTGCGCGGCGCGCAGGGCGTGCAGGTCAGGCACGTCCGACGGCCCGGGGGTCAGGGCGCGCCACCCGACAGGCAGGGCGATCGTCTGGTCAGCGGGGTTCTCCACGCGCAGCATCCTCGCGCGACGACGGAGGCGGTGCATGCGCGCCGGAGCAGAACCTGTAGACACGTTTACTGTAAGTACGTCTACAGGTACCGGCTCCGCCGGTCAGGTCGCGGCCTGCTCCTCGAGGCTCGCGCGGTGGGCGGCGACCTCGTCCATGTGGGTCTGCGCCCAGGTGCGCAGCGGGCGGACCGCCTGGTGCAGGGACAGCCCGAGGTCGGTCAGCGCGTAGGTCACGGTGACGGGGACGGTGGGGGTCACGGTCCGGGTCACGAGGCCGTCGGCCTCCAGGGCCCGCAGGGTCTGGGTGAGCATCTTCTGGCTCGCGCCGGCCAGCAGGCGGGACAGCTGCGAGTAGCGCATCGGCGCCGGGCCGGTGCCGCCCCCACCGTCGCCGGGCGCGGTGTCGCCCGCCAGGCCGCACAGCACCAGGGTGACCCACTTGTCCGAGATCCGGTCGAGCAGCTGCCTGCAGTGTGGTCCACGGCGCCGGTGCGGCGCCAGCCCCGACGACGAGAGGACGACCATGACCACCCTCACCGCGCTCCCCGGCGGCACCTGGACCCTGGGCGACCGGACCGTGACCCGCTTCGGCTACGGCGCGATGCAGCTCGCCGGGCCGGGGGTCGTGGGCCCGCCCGCCGACCCCGACGGTGCGCTGGCCGTCCTGCGCGCCGCGGTCGACGCCGGCATCACGCACGTCGACACCAGCGACGCCTACGGCCCCCGCGTCACGAACGCCCTGATCCGCCAGGCCCTGCACCCGTACCCCGCGTCCCTGGTCGTGGCGACCAAGGTGGGCGCGACCCGTGACGCGCAGGGCGGGTGGCCCACGGCCCGCCGCCCGCAGGACCTGCGCCGGCAGGTCCAGGACAACCTCGACGGGCTCGGCGTCGAGCAGCTCGACCTGGTGAACCTGCGCATGGGCGACGCCCGCGGCCCGCAGCCCGGCCCGGTCACCGAGGCGCTCGAGACCCTCGCCGAGCTCCAGCAGGAGGGGCGCGTCCGGCACGTCGGGCTCAGCAACGTCACGGCCGAGCAGGTCGCCGAGGCGCGGTCCGTCGTCCCGGTCGTGTGCGTGCAGAACATGTACAACCTGGCGGTCCGTCACGACGACGACCTCGTCGACGACCTCGCACGCGACGGCATCGCCTACGTGCCGTTCTTCCCCCTGGGCGGGTTCACCCCGCTCCAGTCGTCCGCGCTCTCGGCGGTCGCCGACCGGCTCGGCGTCACGACCATGGCGGTGGCCCTGGCCTGGCTGCTGCAGCGGTCGCCGAACATCCTGCTGATCCCCGGCACGTCCTCCGTGACCCACCTGCGGGAGAACATCGCCGGGGCCGCGACCGAGCTGTCCGAGGAGGACCTCGCCGACCTCGACGCCATCGCCGGCTGACGAGCCGCCGTGGCGCTCCTGGCGCGATCGCGCCGCAGGACGAGCACGACCGCCACGCACGCCACGACGGCAGGGACGTCGGTGGCGTCGGGCTGGACGACGACGGGCACCGGTGCGCCCGCGCCCCCGAGCAGGGCGTCGGCGGGGAGGCGCAGGACGCCGACCACGTCGACGTAGAGCCCCCGGACCCCCGGGGAGAGCTTGACCGCGGCGAACACGGCCGCGGTGAGCGCCGCCGCCGCGGCGGCCGACCGGACGGTCGGCCGCCGTCGGAGCAGGACCTCGCGGACCGCCAGCAGCAGGAACGGGAAGAACGCCAGCCCGGCGACGTCGGAGAGCTTGCCCGTCACCCACCCCGGGGCGGCGGCCTTGAGCACGTGGTCGTTGAGCAGCAGGACCGCGAGGCCGACGAGGGCGACCGGGTGCAGCACCAGGTCGCCGCGCACGTGCCCGCTCGCCCGGTGGCCGGCGGTCATGGCGGCGTCTCGGTCGGCTCGTCCAGCGACAGCTCCTCCAGGGGTGCGCCGTCCAGGCCGCCCCACCCGCCCAGGTGCAGCGACACCGGGGGCTCGACGTCGACCGGCAGCGCGAAGGTGACCGTCGCCGTCGACGGTGTCGGGTCGCCGCCCTCGGAGCGCGGTGCCAGCCGCTCCCGCGCGCTGACCTCCGCCGGCGACCAGGATCGCCCCTGCCCGTCGCGCACGGTCAGCGTGCCCAGCACCTCGTCCGGCACCGGGCCGGGCTCGTCGAGGTCCAGGCGGAGATCGACGCGCACCGTCACGGAGCCGTCGTCGGCGGTCACGCACGCGGGCCCGCTCACGTCCGTCTGCACCACGGGGAACCCGTCGAGGCTGAACTCCCGGGGGGACGCGACCCGGGCCAGCCCCGTCTCGTACTCCTGCGGACCGTAGAAGTCGCTCACGGCCCCGTCGGCCGGCGGGTCGGGGCAGCGTTCCAGCGGTGGCGTGGTCGCCAGCGTCGCCCCCGCGCCGGTGAGCAGGACGAGCGCGACCGCCGCGTGGCGCCACCGGGTGCGCGCTGCTGGCGCGGTCGTCGACATCTGCGCACCGTAGGCGCCCCGTGCCACCCGCCGCGGGGCCGTTGTCGTTCCGTCACCACGCCGTGGCCGATCCGACGCCCGCGGTCATCCGTCCGGCGGACGCCGACGCTCGCGACCGCCGGGTGCGCTCAGTGGGTGTGCGGTATGCCCAGGGCGTGCTGACGCTCGTGCTCCTCGCGCGCGGCCAGCCGGGCCGCGACGCGGGCGGCGACGTCCTCGCGGCGCAGCGGCGGCACCGTCGGGGGCGGCGTGCGCCGTTCGGGCAGGTCGGCGAGCACCTGGGTGGTCGCGGCGACCACCGCGGCGACGGCGGCGTCGAACGCCTCCTGCGTCGCGGCGCTGACCTTGGTCACCCCCGTCACCTTGCGGACGTACTGGACGGCGGCGGCCTCGATCTCGTCCGCCGTGGCGGGCGGCTCGAGCCCGCGCAGGGTCGTGATGTTGCGGCACATGCTCCCGACCGTACGCGCCGGGTCGTCGGCCGTCACGGGTCGCGCGACGAAGGTCCCGGGGGAGGGGGCGGGGGCGCGGTGCTACCGTCTTCCCCGAGCGAGAGCTCATCCCAGGGTTGTTACCCGCCATCGTTGCGGGGCAAGGCCTGAGTCGCAGTGATGCGGCTCAGGCCTTTTTTCGTGCCCCGACACCGGTGGTCCCCGTCCCACGAGGAGAACCAGCATGACGTCCGCGACGACGCGTGACAGGGCCGAGGAGATCGTGGCCGCCGTCGGTGGCCCCGCCAACGTCCTCAGCCTCACCCACTGTGCGACCCGCCTGCGCTTCGAGCTGAAGGACGCGTCGGTCGTCGACCGCGCGACCCTCGAGAAGGTGCCCGGCGTCATGGGCGCCGTGCCGCAGTCCGGCGACCGGTACCAGGTCGTGGTCGGGGGCGCGGTGCAGTCCGTGTACACCCAGATCGTCAACCTGCCGTCGATGAAGGGTGTCGGCGCCGCCGGGCAGTCGGACGCCGACGTCAAGGCCGCGGCGCGGGCCAAGGCGCGCGGCAAGGTGGCGTGGCTCGACGCGTTCTTCGAGTACCTGTCCGACTCGTTCCGCCCGCTGCTGGGCGTGCTGCTCGGTGCCTCGCTGATCATCGCGTTCACCGCGGTGCTCGACGCGCTCGGCGTGGTCGACTTCCGTGCCGCCGACAAGCCCGCGGGCTGGGTGTTCGTCGACGCGATGTGGCGCTCGGTCTTCTACTTCCTGCCGATCATGGTCGCGTACAACGCGGCCAAGAAGCTCGAGATCGACCCGTGGGTCGGCGCCACCGTCATGGGTGCGCTGATGACGCCGAACTTCATCAGCCTGTCGGACCCGACGGTCTTCGCCGACACGGTCTGCACGACCAACGCGACCCTCGGCACCGACTCCTGCGTCGCGGACGTCTTCGGGCTGCCGCTGCAGCTCAACGACTACGGCGGCCAGGTGTTCGTGCCGCTGATCATGGTCGCGGTGCTCGCGGTGGTCTACAAGATGCTCAAGCGGGTCTTCCCCGAGAACATCCAGATGGTCTTCGTGCCGTTCTTCTCGATGGTCGTCATGATCCCGGTGACCGCGTTCCTCATCGGCCCGCTCGGCATCTGGCTCGGCTCGGGCCTGGGCAGCGGCCTGGCGTGGCTCAACGGCAACGCCCCCATCGCGTTCGCGATCATCATCCCCCTGCTGTACCCCTTCCTGGTCCCGCTGGGTCTGCACTGGCCGCTCAACGCGCTGATGCTCATGAACATCGGCACCCTCGGGTACGACTTCATCCAGGGCCCCATGGGTGCGTGGAACTTCGCGTGCTTCGGCGCCACCGCCGGCGTGCTGTTCCTGTCCTGGCGTGACAAGGACGTGCAGATGCGCCAGACCGCGACCGGTGCGCTCGCGGCCGGCCTCCTCGGCGGCATCTCCGAGCCCTCGCTGTACGGCATCCACCTGCGCTACAAGCGGATCTACCCGCGCATGCTCGTCGGCTGCCTCACCGGTGGTCTGATCATCGGCATCTTCGGCGGCGTGAACACCAGCATCTTCGCCTTCACGTCGCTGCTGACGATCCCGGTGTTCGAGCCGATGGCGCTCTACGCGATCGCGGTCGCAGCGGCGTTCGCGGTGTCGATGGTGCTCGTCGTCGTCTCCGACTACCGCACGGCCGAGCAGAAGGCCGAGGCCGCCGAGGCGCGCCTGCAGGCCGACGCCGACCGCGCGCTCGAGGCGTCCGCCGGTGCGCCGGCCCCGACCCCGCCGGCCGACGCCGCGCCCACCGCGACGCTCCTCGCGCCGCTGGCCGGCACCCTGGTCCCGCTCGCCGAGGTGAAGGACGCGGTCTTCTCGTCCAAGGCCCTGGGCGACGGCGTGGGCGTCGTGCCCGCCGACGACGCGGCCACGCTCGACGTGCTCGCGCCGGTCACCGGCACGCTCATCACGCTGCCCGACAGCCGGCACGCCTACGGCATCAAGACCGACGACGCCGTCGAGGTGCTCGTGCACGTCGGCATCGACACCGTGAACATGGCCGGCGACGGCTTCACGTCGACCGTCACCAAGGGTGACCGCGTCACCGCCGGTCAGGTGCTCGGGACCGTCGACGTCGCCGCCGTGCGCGCCGCCGGGTACGACACCACGACCCTCGTGACGGTCATCAACACCCGCGCCCTCACGGGGGTGACGCCGCGACCCGCGGGCCCCGTGGTCCCGGGTGACGTCGTCGTCGACGTGGTCCCCTGAGGGTCCCGACCCCGACGGAGCGAGCCAGGCCTGCCCGATGAACATCCTGCGCGTCTTCAACAACAACGTCGTCCTCGCCCGCGCGGACGACGGCACCGAGGTCATCCTCACCGGCCGGGGTCTGGGCTTCCAGACCCGGCCGGGGGACCCGGTGGACCCCGCGAAGGTGGTGCGCACCTTCCGTCCGGTCGACGACCACGACCCGGACCGGATGGCCGCCCAGCTCGCCGGTCTGCCCCCGGAGACCGTGCAGATCGTCGGGCAGGCCCTCGCCGACGCCGGGCTGGACCGGCTCGCGGCCAACGCGGCCGTCGTCGTCGCGATGGCCGACCACGTCGCGGCGGCCCTCGCCCGCGCGGCCGCCGGCCAGCACCTGGAGTACCCCCTGCTGGCCGAGGTCTCGCACCTGTACCCCCAGGAGTACGCGCAGGGGCAGGCCCTCGTCGCGTCGATCAACGCCCAGGTCGACGTCCCCCTGCCGGCGAGCGAGGCCGTCGGCCTGACCCTGCACCTGGTCAACGCCGGGTTCTCCGCAGGCGACCTCTCGTACAGCTACACCATGACGGGGCTGATCCAGCAGTTCCTCGACGTCATCGCCCAGCAGCTCGACCGGCCGCTGGACGCCGGCAGCGTCAACGTCGGCCGGTTCGTGACCCACCTGCGCTACCTGTTCGTGCGGATCCACCAGCGGCGCCAGCTCGCGGACCAGCGGCACTCGGCCGTGGGTGCTGCGATCCGGGAGTCGTACCCGGACGCGGCGCGGTGCGCGGACCTGCTCGGCTCCCTCGTCGAGCTGCGCCTCGGCGCCACGCTCACCGAGGACGAGCTGTCGTACCTGGCCCTGCACATCGCGCGCGTCACCACCGACCCCGTGCCCTGAGCCCGGTACCGCTCCACCGCTGCCCGTGCCGCCGGCACCGAGCGCCCCGAGCGTGCCGGTGAGCGTCTCGCCACCTCCGTGTCCACCCCTGGTGGACGTCCACCGTTCATGGGCAGGCCGCCGGTGGCGGGCCGATCGTGACGACAGCCGCGGGCGGGGTGCGGGGCCGGTGCGCGGCTCCCGCAGGTCCCGCCCGCGGCTGTCAGGGGTGGCTGCCGTCAGGGACGGCGGCCGGGGTCGGCGCCCGCGCGGGGCGCCGACGCGTCACTTCGCGTAGGTCTCGACCTCGGCGACGCGCGGCGTGCCGGTGGCCCCCGTGATCTCGAGGTTGACCTTCTTCAGCGACGTCGCGGTGAACGTGATCGTCGACGGGGTGCCGGTGCCCGAGGCGAGCACCTTGCCCGTGTCGTTGTTCACGACGCGCCACGCGGTGACCGTCCCGCCGCCCGACGCCTGCTTGACAACGACGCGGCCGATCGTCTTGGCCGTGTCCCACTTGACCGAGACGCGCCCGGTCGAGGACGAGGGCGACCAGTAGGTGCTGGTCGAGCCGTCCGTCACGTTGGCGTAGCTCGTGCCGGACGCGCGGCCCGACCCGTCGGCGCCGGCGCCCAGGCTGAGGTTCGTGCCCGTGGTGGGCGTCGTGGGCGCAGCGGTCGCCGTCGCGGTGGCCGTCGGCTTCGGGGTGGCCGTGGCCGTGGCGGTCGGGGTCGGCGCCGTCGTCGTCGGGCTGCAGGCGCCGTTCGAGACCGCGAGGTTCTTGCCCGCGCCCGCCGTCTGGCGGACGGTCGTCGGCACGCAGCTGCCGGAGTCCATCGTGTACGCGTAGGGGATCGTCACGGTGGTCGTCGACGTCGGGTTCGGGCCGGCCGGGTTGTTCTCGGCGCTCTTCGCCGTCCAGGTCACGTTGTCGAAGATGTTGCCCGCGACCTGCCAGGTGCCGGCCTCCGCGGTGTAGAACGTGCCCAGCACGTCCTTCGAGTCCTCGAAGTAGTTGTTCTCCACCTTGGCCTTGGCGCCGGCGCGGGAGTTGATGCCCGACTCGTTCAGCGACACGTAGTGGTTGTTGTACATGTGCGCCACACCGCCGCGCAGCAGCGGCGCACGCGAGTCGATGTTCTCGTACAGGTTGTGGTGGAACGTGATGAACGTGTTGGTGCGGTCCGTCTCCGAGGAGCCGATGAGCCCACCACGGCCCGAGTTGCGCAGGATCGAGTACGACAGCGTGACGTACTGCGTGTTCGACTTCATGTCGAACAGGCCGTCGAAGCCCTCGGACTCGCCGCCCGACGCCTCGAGCGTGGAGTGGTCGACCCACACGTTGCGGACGTTCGTCTCCATCGAGATCGCGTCACCGCCGTTGGAGATCGGCGAGCCCGACTTCTTGACGTTCTTGACCGTGACGTTCTGGATGATGATGTTGCTGGACTCGCGGATGTGGATCCCGATCTCGTTGAACACCGCCGAGGTGCCCACGCCGACGATCGACACGTTGCTGATCTGCTTGAGCTCGATGACGCCGGCCGCGGTGTTGCAGCTGCTGCCCGAGACCTTCGCGGTGTTCGCCGGGGTGATCGTGCCCGCGACCTCGATGATGATCGGGGTGCTGGCGCTGGCCCGCGAGCACAGGGCCTCGTGGATCTGCGTGCCCGTGGTCGCCCGGACCGTCTTCCCGCCGGCGCCGCCGGTGGTGCCGCCGTTCTGCGACGCGTAGCCGGTGGCGCCGCCCGGGGCGGCCTGCGCACCGGTGGCGACGAGCGTGCTCACGCCCACGCCGGCGACCACGGCCATCGTGGCGCCCGTCGCGAGGAGTCGCAGGGCAAGGGGTCGTCTCATCTGGTTGTCACCTTTCGTCGAACGGGAGGCCCGTCACGCGGGCGCGTCCCGTGCGCGTCACGGCAGGAGGGGATCTGCCGGCACCCGCCCCGGGTCAGTGCGACGTCCGGAAGGCGGTGGTTCGACCGTAACCGTGCACAGGCGTGCGTCGGCGGCTTTGCCGATGAGGGTCTGATGAGGGTCTGACCTGCGTCGTCGCGGCCGTGCCGCGGGCCGCGCCCGCCGACCGTGCACGGGTGTGCCAGCATCGGCGCCTGTGGAGCTCCCTGTCGCGTGGTCGTCCCTGCTCGTCGTCGCCGGGGTCTGGAACCTCGTCGTCTGGCCCCGGTTCCTCCAGCGGGTCGCCAAGGACCCGCGGGCGCGCGACGCGGACGGGCGCGCCACCCGCTTCCTCGTCGTGCACGTGGTGCTGGTCGCCGTCTCGGTGGTCCTCGGCGTCGCGGTCGCCGCGCTGGGGCTCCTCACGCTGACCTCCTGAGCGGCCCGCCTCCCGACCGGCGCGGCCTGCCGCTCGCCCGGGCAGGCCGGCCGTGGGCGCACGCAGCACCGGCGCCGCCCGCGAGGTCGGCCTCGCGGGCGGCGCCGGTCGCGGCCGTCAGCCGGCCAGGGCCTGCCGGACCATCGTCGACAGCGTGCGGCCGTCGGCGGACGTGCCCGCGCGCTCGGTGGCGACCTTCATCACCGCGCCCATGTCGCGCATGCTCGTCGCGCCGACCTCGGCCACCGCGTCGCGGACCAGGGCCTCCAGCTCCGCCTCGGTCAGGCGGGCGGGCAGGTAGGTCGAGATGACCTCCGCCTCGGCGGTCTCGCGCGCGGCCCGGTCCGTCGCACCGACCTGCGTGTACGTCTCGGCGGTGTCGCGGCGCTTCTTGACCTCGCGCGCCAGGACCTGCAGCACCTCGTCCTCGCCGAGCTCGCGCTCGACGTCACCGGCCTTCGCCTCGGTGCGCACGGCCGCGATGACCTGGCGCAGGGTGTCGCGGCGCAGCTCGTCGCGGGCCTTCATGGCGGTGGTGAGGTCGGCGGTCAGGGTGCTCAGGGTCTGGCTCATGCCCCCATCGTCCCCCGCGGACGCCGTGGACGCGGCGTCATTTCCGGTCACGGTGCCGGCCGCGGAGAGCGCCGCGCGCCGACGACGGCGCACCACGACCACCGAGGACGACGCCGCGGCGGCGAGGGCCACGAGCAGCACCACCAGCAGACCGCCGTCGCGGGCGGCGCCGGACGCACCGGCGTCGGCGGCGTCGGCCGCCCGGGCGGCGCCCTCCCAGTCGCCGGCGGCGAGCGCGGTGCGGGCCGCGGCGACGTCACCGTCGACGTCGTGCAGCGCCAGCCCCACCACCGCCAGCGGGCCTGCCTCCGCGCGGGCGGCGTCGGCGCGCGCCACGGACCGTGCGGCGCCCCGCACGTCGACGAGCGTGCCGTGCAGCGCCGCGAGGTCGGTGCTCGTCTCGAACGTCCGCTGCAACGACGCCGGGGTGGTCACGTCGATCGCGGCCAGGTCGGCGTCGAGGGCCTCGCGCGCCGACAGCAGCTTGGTGACCCGCCGCGTCAGGGCCTGCGCGTCGTCGAACCGCCAGGCCGCCATGGCGTCCCGCAGCGCCGCCGGCGGCGCCCAGCCGGCGCCGCGCTCGACCAGCGCGGCGTACGCCTCGCGTGCCTGCGCCCGTTCGTCCAGCAGCGCCTGCTGCTCGTCGGTCACCACCAGGTCCCGGTACAGCTGCGTCGCGCGCGTCGAGCCGCCGACGCCCTCGAGCAGGTCGAGGAAGCCCTGCCAGCCGATCGCGTGCGGGTGGCGCGACTCGTCGGTGTCGGCCGGGTACGTGGGGTCGCGGTCCCACGCGGCGGCGAGCACCTCCCCGGTCGCCTCGACGCCGATCTCCTCGACGAGCGCGTGCCCGAGCCAGAACGAGGCGCCGTACCCGTACTCCTCGGTCTCCTCCGCGTCAGGGGCCCCGAGGTCGGCGTCCTCCCACGCGTTCAGCGGCAGCGCCGCCGCCGACCCGGTGTCGACGGGGGCGGGCAGGGGGCGCTCCATGCCGAGCTCGGCCATCGTGACCGCCGCGACCTCGTCGGCGAGGGCCTCGTTGATCCACCGGCCGTCGAACAGCTCGTGGTTGAACCAGGCGTGCGACATCTCGTGCAGCACGACGTGCGCGTCGAGGGCGTCGCCGACCTCGATGAGGGACTCCTCGTGCTGGTACCAGCCGCCGTAGCCGTACACGTACGGCGTGGAGGTCTCCACGACGGTCAGCCGCCCGTCCGTGCCCCACGGCCGGCCGATGGTCTCGCGCAGCACCGGCAGGCCCCGCTCCACCAGGTCGGTCGTGAGGTCAAGCCACGCGGTGTCGCCCGGCCACGCCTGCACCGTGACGCCGATGTCGTTGAAGAACACCAGCTCCTCCACCAGCTCGGCGTCGTCGCGCGCCACGACGTTCGCCCACCAGGTGCTGTCCTCGATCGCGTCCGCCGTCCACACCTGCGTGCCGTCGTCGTCGACCGTGCGCTGCAGGCCGTCTCCGACCACGGACGCGTCCACGCCCGCGGGGACCTCCACCCGCACCGAGCCGAGCCCGGGGTCGGCCGCGGTGAACAGCGGGAACGTCGCGTACGCGGGGTTGACCTGGGCGAACGACGGGTTGCGCGGCTCCTGGGCCGGCAGGTCGTACGTCACCCGCACCGTCTGGGTCTGCCCCGCCTGCAGGTCCGGCCGCAGGTCCACGGCGGCCCAGCGGACGACGTCGTCGCCCGGCTCCATCGTCACCGGCAGCACCGTGCCGTCGTCGCGGGTCGCCGTCACGCCCACGGCGCCGGCCATCACGGGCACCCAGTGGTCGGGGAAGTAGTACTCCGCGGACATCTCGTGGGTGATCGTCGCGACGTGCTCGACGTGCACGACGGACCCCGCGAGGTCCAGCCGGTACGTCGTGCCGTCCTGGACCCGCAGGCCCTCGGTCGAGTCGATCGCGGACGCGGCGGTGCCGGGCACGACGACCGCGAGGCCGACGACGACGGCGCAGGAGAGGGCGCGTCCCAGCATGCGGGCGGGAGCGGGTGAAGGTTGCCAGGACGGGCGTGAGGGGGCGTGCACGGGAGCATCCTGGCATCGGCGCAGGTCCGAGGGGTGCAGAACGTCCGGAATTGCTCCGGCAAGCGATTTCGCGGGCGTCCGCCCGTGTCGCGGAGTTAAGGATTTTCGGCAGATCCGTGGGTGGTTTCACCCAGAGGGGGTTGGCGGGGCCGACCGCGTGCCGTACGTTGATCGAGCACTGCGAAACGGCAAACCCATCGCGAGGTGGGGACGCAAAGCCACGGGACCCCAGAGGTCAGCCGGGCTACCGAACAGAGGGAGACTCCGATGGAGCTGCACCCGGCCGCTGGCCACCCCCAGAACTCCGCGCAGAACGTCCTGCGCCCCTCCGCCGAGCGTCTGTCCGCGTGGGCCGCCATGGCGGCGTCCCGCGCCGCCGGCACCTCGCTGCCCACGCCGAACCGCGGGGCGTGATCGCGATGACCACGACCACTGCCTCCGCCATGCCCGCAGACCTCGAGCAGCTCGTCGTCACGACGATGCCCGTGGTCACGCACGAGGTGAACGCCCTGCTCAGCCGCATGCCGGCGCACGTGCAGCGGCAGGACCTCATCTCCGCCGGCCACCTGGCCCTGGTCCGGGCCGCCCGGGCGTACGACCCGTCGACGAACGTCCCGTTCGCCCGCTACGCCGCCCTGCGCGTCCGCGGTGCGCTCATCGACGAGCTGCGCTCGATGGACTGGATCTCCCGCGGCGCCCGCACCCGGGCCAAGACGGTCGTGCAGGCCGCCGACGTCCTGTCGAGCACGCTGGGCCGTACGCCCACCCGTGAGGAGGTCGCCCAGGCCACCGGCATGGCCGTCGACCAGGTCACGGCCGCCCGCGACATCGCCCAGACCCGCCTGCTGAGCATCGACGCGATCGTCACCGAGGAGGCGTACGACCCGGTCGACGACGCGCTCCTGCCCGAGGACGTCGCCATCCAGGGCGAGCGCCTGGAGTACCTGCGCGCCGCCGTGACGAGCCTGCCCGAGAACCTGCGGGTCGTCGTCGAGGGCCTGTTCTTCCACGACCGCACCTGCGCCGACGTCGCCGACGAGCTCGGCGTCACGCAGTCGCGGATCAGCCAGATGCGCTCGCAGGCCCTGAGCATGCTGCGCGACGGCATGAACACGCACCTGGACCCGCACCTGGTCGAGAAGTCGGACCGCCCCGGCGGTGTCGCCGACCGCCGCCGCCAGGAGTACTTCGCCGAGGTCGCCGCCCGCGCGGCCCGGGCCGCCCGCGGCCCGCTGGTCGGGTTCGTCCCCACGCAGGCGTCGGCCGTGCGCGCCCCCGAGGCGCTCGTCGCCGCCGGCTGAGCAGCACCTCTCCCGTGGGCCCGTCGACGTCGTCGGCGGGCCCACGGTCGTCCCCGGGCCCCGTGGGCCCCGGCGACCGTCGGCGCCGGGTTTGGCAGGCGGACGTCGGGGCGGGATCCTGACGGCGGTCGCGCACCGCGCGCGGTCGTCGACCCGGAGGTCCGCCCCCATGCGCCCAGCGACGCCCGCCCCGCCGACGACGGGCACCGGACCGGCCCGGACGTCACCGGCCCGGACGTCACCGTGCTGGACGTCACCGACCCGGGCGGCCCGCACGACCTGGTCGGCCCGGGCGCTGCGGGCCGGTGCCGTCGCGGTCGCGGCCGGTGCGCTGCTGGCACCCGGTGCTGCGGTGGCCGCGCCGCCGCTGGACCTCGTGGACGAGGTCACCGACGAGGCCGGCGTCCTCGACGGCCGCACCGACGAGGTCCGGGCCGCCGTCGACGCCCTCGCGGACCGCACGCCGTACCAGCTGTTCGTCGTCTACGTCGACACGTTCGACGACCTCGACCCCGCCGCGTGGGCCGACGCGACCGCGCAGGCGTCGGACCTGGGCCGCGACGACGTGCTGCTGGCGGTCGCCGTGGAGTCCCGCCGGTACCAGGTGTCCGTCGACGACGCGATCGGGCTCACCGACGCCCAGCTCGACCGTGTGCAGACCGACCGCATCGAGCCCGCGCTGCGCGAGGACGACTGGGCGGGCGCCGCGGTCGCCGCCGCCGAGGGGTACCAGGCGGAGGTCGCGGGGGAGGGGCGTGCGGGCCGGGTGCTGCTCGGGCTCCTCGCCGCCGTGGTCCTCCTGGCGGGTGCGGCGTGGGCGGTCGTCGCGTGGCGCCGCCGCCGCGCCGCCGCGGAGGACCTCGACGAGCTCGAGGCCCGCGCGGGGCAGGCGCTCGTCGCGGCCGACGACGCCGTGCAGGCCAGCGCCACCGAGCTCGGGTTCGCCGACGCCCAGCTCGGCCCGGACGCCGTCGGCCCGTTCGTCGCGGCCCTCGACGAGGCGCGGGCGCTGCTGACCCGGGCGTTCGAGGCACGGCACGCCCTCGACGACGGCGCCGACCTGCCCGACGCCGAGCAGCACGCACGCCTGACGCAGGTGCTCGCGCTGTGCGACCAGGTCGACGACGTCCTCGACGCCCAGACCGACGCTCTCGCCCGGCTGCGCGACCTGCACGCCCGCGCGCCCCAGGTGCTCGACGAGCTCGCCGCCCGCGCCGACGCCCTCGACGCGCGCACCGCGACCGCCCGCACCGTGCTGCAGCGGATCGCCGCCGCCCACGCCGCGAGCGTCGTCGCCCCGGTCGCCGACCACGCGGGCACCGCCGCCGCGCAGGTCGCGCACGCCCGCGACGCCGTCGCGCAGGGCCGGGCGGTCCTCGACGCCGACCGCCCGGCGGCCGTGCTCCGCGCCGGTGACGCCGAGGGCGCGCTGGCCGGCGCCGCGGCGCTCCTCGACGCGGTCGACCACCTCGCCGCCGACCTGGCCGCCGCCCCCGCCCGCATCGACGCGGCCGTCACGTCGATCAGCTCCGACGTCGACGACGCCGCCCGCCTCGCCCCCACGGACCCGCAGGTCGGCGCCGCCGTCGCCGACGCCCGCGCGGCCGTCGCGCACGCGCAGGCGTCCCGCACCGCCGGCGACCCGCCCGCCGCCCTGCACCGCCTCGCCGACGCCGAGGCCCGGCTCGACGCGCTCCTGGCGCCGGCCCGTGCGCAGGCCGAGGCCCTGGCGCGCGCCCGCGAGCGGCTGCCCGTGCTGCTCGCGCAGGCCGACGCGTCGGCGCGCTCCGCGGCCGACCTGCTCGCCACGCAGCGGTCCGCCGTCGGCGCGGGCGCACGCACGCGGTTCGCCGAGGGGCAGCGCCTGCTGGTCGAGGCGCACGCCGCCGCACCGGTCGACCCCGTGACCGCCGCGGCGGTGGCGGACCGGGCCGTCGCCCTGCTCGCCGAGGCCCACCGCGCGGCGCGCGCCGACCTCGACGCCGCCCGCCGGGCCGCCGCGCCGACGACCTTCGGCGGCGGCTGGTCCACGGGCTCCACCTGGGGCGGCTCCGGCGGCGGCCGGAGCAGTGGCGGCTCGACCCGCCGGTCCTCCGGCTCGTCGCGCCGCAGCACGAGCACCTCCCGCCGCTCGTCGTCGCCCGCGCGCCGCAGCAGCTCGAGCCGGAGCACCGGGCGACGCGGCGGCGGCGGCCGCTTCTGACGGGTTGCGGAACAGCTCCGCACGGCGCGTCCCGGGCCGTCCGCCCGAGCCCTCGTCCTGCGGGTCGGCCGGCCGGCACGTAGACATGGCGGGGTGAGCACCCCCCTCGAGGACTACGCCCTGCTGTCCGACCTGCGCACCGGTCCGCTCGTCTCCCGGGACGGGAGCATCGACTGGCTGTGCCTGCCACGCTTCGACTCCGCGGCCGTGTTCTGCGCCGTGCTGGGCGACGAGGACGACGGCCGCTGGAAGCTCTCGGCGGTCGACGGCGAGGTCGTCGAGCGCCGGTACGTCCCGCAGACCTTCGTGCTCGAGACGATCTGGCGGACGCCGACGGGGACGCTCCGGGTCACGGACCTCCTCCCGCCCGGCACGGGCCGGGCCGACCTCGTGCGCCGCGTGGAGTGCCTCGACGGCTCCGCGCAGATCCAGCACGACCTGCGGCTGCGCTTCGACTACGCGCGGGCGACCCCGTGGGTGCGGGTCGTGGAGCACGCGGGCTCCCCGGCCCTGCTGTCGCTCGCCGGGCCCGACGGGCTGCTGGTCACCGGGCCGCAGCTCACCTGGGCCGGCGCCGAGGACGAGGGCGGCGTGCGCCACGACGCCGCCGAGCAGCCCGGCGCGTTCGCCGGGACGGACGACGGCGGCGAGGCGGGTGCGCGGGCGCCCCGGCTGACGGGGACGTTCCGGCTGGAGGAGGGCGACGTCCTCGACTGGGACCTGACCTGGTTCCCGTCCTGGTCGGACCTGCCGGACCCCGTCGACGTCGACCAGGCGCTCGCGGAGACGCTCGAGCTGTGGTCGGGGTGGTCGGCCCGGGTCACGGTCGAGACCGACCACGCCGCGGTCGTGCTGCGGTCGCTGCTGGTGCTGCGGGCCCTGACGCACAGCGAGACCGGCGGGATCGTCGCCGCCCCGACCGCGTCCCTGCCGGAGGGGATCGGCGGGGAGCGCAACTGGGACTACCGGTTCGTGTGGCTGCGGGACGCGGCCCTGACCATCGAGGTGGCCGTCGCGCACGGCCTGACCGAGGGGGCGCGGCTGTGGCGGGACTGGCTGCTGCGCGCCGTCGCGGGGGACGCCGACGACGAGTACTCCTGGGGGCTGCAGAAGAGCCTCCTGCGGTACTGCGAGGTCAACCTCGAGCGCCAGGACCACGGCATCTGGGAGATGCGCGGCGACGTGCACTACTTCACGCACGGTCGGGCGATGATGTGGGCGGCGTTCGACCGGGGCGTGCGCGCGGTCGAGCAGCACGGCCTGGACGGGCCGGTGGAGCGGTGGCGCGAGCTGCGTGAGGTGCTCCGCGAGGAGATCGACAGCCGGGGGTTCAGCACCGAGGTCGACAGCTTCACCCAGACCTACGACGGCACCGACGTCGACGCCTCGCTGCTGCAGCTGCCGCACACCGGGTACCTCGACTACGACGACCCGCGCATGCTGTCGACCGTCGCCCGCATCGAGTCCGAGCTGCTCGACGAGCACGGCCTCCTGCACCGGTACCGGACCGACACGGGCATCGACGGCCTGGAGGGCGAGGAGCACCCGTTCCTGATCTGCTGCTTCTGGCTCGTCGAGCAGCACGCGCTCAGCGGCCGGCTGGACGACGCCGAGGCGCTGATGGACCAGCTCGTCGGCTACGCGAACGACCTCGGACTGCTGAGCGAGGAGTACGACCCCGGCGCCGGGCGGCTGATCGGCAACTTCCCGCAGGCGTTCAGCCACCTGGGCCTGATCCGTGCTGCGGACGCGATCGCGGCGGCCCGCCGGGCGTGACCGGCCCTCTGCCCGGCCCGCACCGGAGGGTGCGACCCCGCGTGTTCACCGGGGCGTAGCGGCCGTTCACCTGGGATCGTCACCATGCGGCGGCGCACGCGGCACGTGGTCGCGGGCCGGGAGGGGTGGGCGTGAGCAGCGAGGACGGTCGGGTCAGGGGCGGGGCGCTGCGCGCGGGGGACCGGGCGGCGGACGCCCGCACCCTCGTGGACGTGTTCGCCGCGACCGTGGCCGCCCACCCGTCGGCCGTCGCGATCGACGACGGCGACGAGGAACTGACGTACGCGGCCCTGGCCGAGGCGGTCGCGGCCCGGGCCCGCCGGCTGGCGGCGGTGGGCGTGGTGCCCGGTGCACGGGTCGGGGTCCGGGCGTCGTCGGGGACCGTCGGGCTGTACGTGTCGGTGCTCGCGGTGCTGCACGCGGGCGCGGCGTACGTGCCGGTGGACGCCGACGAGCCCGACGAGCGGGCCCGCGCGGTCTTCGCGGAGGCCGGGGTCGCCGTGGTGCTGGGCGACGGGCCCGAGCCGGTGGGCCCGGACGGACGGGTGCTCGGCCCGCCGCCGCGGCCCGTGCGCGGGGGCCGCCCGACGCCGCCGACGCCCGAGCACGACGCCTGGGTCATCTTCACGTCCGGGTCGACGGGACGGCCCAAGGGCGTGGCCGTCTCGCACCGCAGCGCCGCCGCGTTCGTCGACGCGGAGGCCCGGCTGTTCCTGCCCGACGCGCCGCTCGGCCCGGGCGACCGGGTGCTGGCGGGGCTGTCGGTGGCGTTCGACGCGTCGTGCGAGGAGATGTGGCTCGCGTGGCGCTCGGGCGCGACCCTCGTGCCGGCGCCGCGGGCCCTCGTGCGGGCCGGCCTGGAGCTGGGGCCGTGGCTCGTCGAGCGGGAGATCACCGTGGTCTCGACCGTGCCGACGCTCGCCGGCCTGTGGCCCGTCGACGCGCTCGACGCGGTGCGGCTGCTGATCTTCGGCGGCGAGGCCGTGCCGCCGGAGCTCGCCGAGCGCCTGTGGCGGCCGCACCGGCAGACGTGGAACACGTACGGGCCGACCGAGGCCACGGTCGTCGCGTGCGCGGCCCTGCTCGAGCCCGACGGGCCCGTGCGGATCGGGCTGCCGCTGGACGGGTGGGACCTCGCGGTCGTCGGCCTCGACGGCACGGAGGTCGAGGACGGGCAGACCGGTGAGCTCGTCATCGGCGGTGTGGGCGTGGCCCGCTACCTCGACGCCACGCTCGACGCCCAGCGGTTCGCCCCGCACCCCGCGCTGGGCCCCGGGCGGGCCTACCGCACCGGCGACCTCGTGGTCCGCGACGAGGCCGGTCTGCTGTTCGTCGGGCGCGCCGACGACCAGGTCAAGGTCAACGGGCACCGCATCGAGCTCGCCGAGGTCGACGCCGCGCTGGCGTCCCTCGACGGGGTCGTGGCCTCCGCGGCCGCCGTGCGCCGCACCGCCGCCGGCGCGGCCCTGCTCGTCGGGTACGTCGTCCTCACCCCCGGCACCCGCGCCGGCGACCTGCCCGCCCGCCTGCGCGAGCTCCTGCCCGGCTCCATGGTCCCGCTCGTCGCGGCCGTCGACGAGATCCCCACCCGCACCTCGGGGAAGGTCGACCGCGACGCCCTGCCCTGGCCCCTGGCCGACCTCGACACCCCCGCCGGGACGCTCACGGGCACCGCCGCGTGGGTCGCCGAGCAGTGGGCCGGCGTCGTGGGCGTGCGCCCCACCGACCCCGACGACGAGTTCTTCGCCCAGGGCGGCTCGTCGCTGACCGCCGCCCAGCTGGTCTCCGCGCTGCGCGCCCGGTACCCGGCCGTCACCGTCGCCGCCGTCTACGAGAACCCCACGGTCGGCGAGCTCGCCGCGCACCTGGACACCCTCGCCCCCGCCGACGCCGCCCCCGCCGCCGTCCGCGCGGTGACCCCCGTGCCCCGCGCCGCCCAGGTGCTCCAGCTCCTCGTCGTGCTGGCCGTCCGCACCCTCGTCGCCCTGCGCTGGCTGACGGCGCTCGCGGCGGTCAACCTCGTGGTGACCTGGGCGTGGGCCCCCGCGTGGGCGCTGCCCGTGCCGTGGTGGGCGGTGCTGACCGGGTGGGTGCTCACCGTCAGCCCGCTCGGCCGCCTCGGCGTGCCCGCGCTCGTCGCCCGCGTCCTGCTGCGCGGCGTGACGCCCGGCACGTACCCCCGCGGCGGGTCCGTGCACCTGCGCGTGTGGGCCGCCGAGCGCGTCGCCGACGGCGTCGGCGCCCTCACCCCCGCGACCGCGCCGTTCGTCGGCCTGTACGCCCGCGCGCTGGGCGTGCGCGTCGGCGCCGACGTCGACCTGCACGCCGCCCCGCCCGTCACCGGCCTGCTCACCCTCGGCCCGCGGTGCGCCGTCGAGCCGGAGGTCGACCTCGCCGGGCACTGGGTCGACGGCGACGTGCTGCACGTGGGCCGCATCGAGATCGGCGCCGACGCGACCGTCGGGGCCCGCAGCGTCCTCTACCCGGGCGCCCGCGTGGGCCGGGGCACGGACGTCGCCGCCGGGTCCGCCGTGCACGGGCGCACAGGCGACGACGAGTACTGGTCCGGATCGCCCGCCCGGCGCGTGCGCGAGGCCCGCCACCCCTGGCCCGCGCACCGCCCCGACGGCCTGCCGCCCGCCCTGTGGCTCGTCGCCATCGCCGCCGCGGGCGCCCTCGTCGCGGTCCTGCCCGTGCTGGCCGTGGGCGTCGGCCTCCTCGTCGTGGGCTGGGCCGTGCACGACGCCACGACGCTCGCCGACGTCGCCCGCGGTGCCCTCGTCGCGCTGGTCCCCGCGCTGCTGGCCGCCTACGCGACCTACGCGCTGCTCGTCGTGGCCGCCGTGCGCGCGGCCGGCGCCGGGCTGCGCGAGGGCTTCCACTCCTCGCGCTCGCGGGCCGCGCTGCAGGCGTGGACGGTCGAGCGGCTGATGGACGCGGCCCGCACCATCCTGTTCCCGCTGTACTCGTCCGTGGCGACGCCCGCGTGGCTGCGGCTGCTCGGCGCGCGCGTGGGCCACGGCACGGAGATCTCCACCGTCATCGGGCTGCCGTCGATGATGCGGCTCAAGGACGGCGCGTTCCTCGCCGACGACACGATGGTCGCGCCCTACGAGCTCGGCGGCGGCTGGGTGCGGGTCGCGGTCGCGAAGGTCGGGCGCCGGGCGTTCGTCGGCAACTCCGGCATGACCGCGCCCGGGCGCACGGTGCCGAAGAACGGCCTCGTCGCGGTGCTGTCCGCCACGCCGCGCCGGGCCCGCGCCGGCTCGAGCTGGATCGGGTCCCCGCCGGTGCTGCTGCCGCGGGCCGCGACGCTCGACGACCCGGGCCGCACCTACGAGCCGCCGACGCGGCTGCGGGTCGCCCGCGGCGCGGTCGAGGCCGCGCGCGTGGTGCCCGCGGCGGTGGTCGCGCTGCTGGGCCTCGGGGTGCTGCTCACCCTGCAGGTGCTGGTGCGCGAGGCCGGCTGGGGGGCGGCCGCCGGGCTCGGCGGCGTGGTCCTCGTCGGCGCGGGCGTGCTCGCCGGGATCGTGACGATCGTCGCGAAGTGGCTGCTCGCGGGCCGCTTCCGCACGGGTGACCACCCGCTGTGGAGCGGGCCGGTGTGGCGCGGCGAGCTCGCGGACACCTTCACCGAGCTCGTCGCCGCGCCGTTCCTGGCGGACCCGGGCACCGGTACCGTCGCCCTGGTGTGGTGGCTGCGAGGGATGGGTGCGCGCATCGGGCGCGGCGTGTGGTGCCAGAGCTACTGGCTGCCCGAGGCCGACCTCGTCGAGCTCGGCGACGGCGCGACCGTCGGCACCGGGTGCGTCGTGCAGACCCACCTCTTCCACGACCGGGTGATGAGCCTGGACGTGGCCCGCCTCGACGCCGGCGCCACCCTCGGCCCGCACGGCGTGGTGCTGCCCGCCGCGCGCGTGGGCGCCGGCGCGACCGTCGGACCCGCGTCGCTGGTGCTGCGCGGCGAGCACGTGCCCGCCGGGTCGCGGTGGGTCGGCAACCCCATCGCCCCCTGGACGTCCGACCCGTCCGCCGCATGACGGCAGCCCGCACCGACCCCTACCGCCCCTGGCGCGGGTCGCCCGACGTGCACGTGCAGCACTACGACCTCGACCTGCGCTACCGGGTGGCGACCAACCGGCTGACGGCGCGGGCCGTGCTCACGGTCGTGCCGCTCGCCGACGTGGACGAGGTCGTGCTCGAGCTGCGGGGCCCGCGCGTCGGCGGGGTCACGGTGGCCGGTGCGGTCCTCGTCCGCTCCGCGCACCGCGACGGGCTGCTGCGCCTGCGCCTGGCCGGCGCGGCCCCGGCCGGCGAGCCCCTGACGGTGACCGTCGACTACTCCGGCCGGCCGGTGCCCGTGCGCAGCCCCTGGGGCCCGGTCGGCTGGGAGGAGCTCGACGACGGCGTGCTGGTCGCGAACCAGCCCACCGGCGCCCCCTCGTGGTTCCCGTGCGTCGACCGCCCCGACCTCGCGGCCACGTACCGCACGGCCGTCAGCGTCGAGAAGCCGTACCGGGCCGTCGCGCACGGCGTCCTGACGTCCGTGACCGCCCGTGCCGGCACCACGACGTGGGTCTACGAGCAGCGCGTGCCCACGGCCACGTACCTCGCGACCGTGCAGGTGGGCCGGTACGACGAGCACCGCCTCGTCGACGGGCCGGTGCCGCAGCTGCTGGTCACCGCGGGCCCGCGGGCCGCCGAGGCGCGCCGGGCGTTCGCCGGGCACGGCGCGATCATGGACCACCACGTGCAGGTGTTCGGGCCGTACCCGTTCGACGCGTACACGCTCGTGGTCACGCCCGACACCCTGGAGATCCCGCTCGAGGCCCAGGGCATGGGGATCTTCGGCGCCAACCACCTGCACGCGCGCGGCGAGGACGCCCGGCTGGTCCCGCACGAGCTCGCGCACCAGTGGTTCGGCAACAGCGTGCGCGTGGCGTCCTGGCAGCACATCTGGCTCAACGAGGGCCCGGCCTGCTACGCCGAGTGGCGGTGGTCGCAGGCGTCGGGCGGGACGGGCGTCGACGCGCTCGCGCACGGCTGGCACGCGCGCCTGCGCCGCCGCCCGCAGGACCTCGTGCTGTCCGACCCCGGCTACGACCGGATCTTCGACGACCGCGTCTACAAGCGCGGCGCGCTGACCCTGCACGCGCTGGACTGCCTGCTCGGGCGGGCGGCCGGCGACGCCCTGCTGCGCGGGTGGACGCGGACGCAGGCCGGCCGGGCCGTGACCACCGACGACTTCCGCGCCCACGCGCTGGCCGTCGCGGGCCCCGCCCGGGCCGCCGACGTCGCGGACCTGCTGCGGCGATGGCTCGACGAGCCCGCCCTGCCGGCGCTGCCCGACTGACGGCGCGGGACCTGAGCAGATCCTGAGGAGACCCGACGGGCCGGGCGGGGCCGCCGTCCGCTGCGGCGGCCGGCGCGGGTTACCGTCTGTCCGGCAGGGCGGGTCGCCCTGCCGCGTGGTCGGCGACGGAGGAGGACGCGGGGTGGGGCTGGTCTACCTGACGTGCCTGCTGGTCTCGCTGGGGTGCATGGCGCTGATGGACCGCCGGTGGCGGCTGTTCGTGTGGCGCGACCGGCGCCGGGCGCTCGTCGTGCTCGCGGTCGGCGTCGGCTTCTTCCTCGTGTGGGACGTGGTCGGCATCGCGACGGGGATCTTCTTCCGCGGCCACGGCTCGCACCTGATGACGGGGGTGCTGATCGGCCCGGAGCTGCCGCTGGAGGAGGTCTTCTTCCTGGTGCTGCTGTGCTGGTCGACGATGCTCGCGGTGGCCGGTGCGCACCGGGTGCTCACCGGCGACCGGCGCGCCGCGGCGTCCGAGGCGGTGCGCCGCTGATGACGTACGCCCTGGTCAACACCGTGTTCTTCGTCCCGGTGGTGCTCGTCGCCGCGGCGGCCGTGCACCGGGCCCGCCGGCGTGGTGCCCGGCCGCACGTCCCCGTGCTGCTGGCCGCCGGCGCGGTGATGATGCTGCTCACCGCGGTGTTCGACAACGTGCTCGTCGGAGCCGGGCTCGTGGGCTACGACCCGGCCCGGATCCTGGGCTGGCGCATCGGCGTCGCCCCCGTCGAGGACTTCGCGTACACCGTCGCCGCGCTCGTGCTGCTGCCGTCGGTGTGGGAGCTGCTGCGCCGCGAGCCCCCGCCCGGCTGACCCGCCGTCCGTCCCGCCGCGCGCCGCGGCGTGGCCGTCACGCGGCGAGCGGTGCGGGGCGGCCCAGGTGGTAGCCCTGCCCCAGGCCCACGCCCATGGTCCGCAGGTAGTCCAGCTCGTCGGCCGTCTCGATGCCCTCGGCCACGACCTGCGCACCGGTCTTGTCGGCGAACGCGAGCATCGACGCGGCCAGCGCCTGGCGCGAGGAGTCCGTCGCGATGTTGCGGACGAGGCTGATGTCCAGCTTGAGCACGTCCGGCACGAGCTCCAGCACGTGCCGCATGCTCGCGAACCCCGCGCCGACGTCGTCCACGGCGATCCGCACGCCCGCCCGTCGCAGGGGCGCGAGGGTGCGGCGCAGCGCCGGGTAGTCGTCGACGGGCGTGTGCTCGGTCAGCTCCAGCACGACCCGCGCGGGGTCGCAGCCGCCGACCGCCCGGCCCAGCGCCGGCAGCCCTGCGGTGCGGGCGGAGACGTTGACGGCGAGGAACCCGGGGACGTCGCCCAGCCGCGTCAGCGCCGACCGGACGGCGGTGAGCTCGAGGTCCTCCTCGAGCCCGGCGGCCCGCGCGGTGGCGAACCACTCCGCCGGGTCGCCGGTGGGGAAGCGGCTGAGCGCCTCGTGCCCGACGACGCGCCCGTCGGCGAGCGCGACCACGGGCTGGAAGACCATCCGGGGCCCGCCCGCGGCGGCGAGGCCGTCGAGGCGCTCGAGGAGGTCGTGCCGGAACCGGTCCTCGCGGTCGTGGCGCTCGACGATGCTCATGACGAGCCCGCCGACGACCCGCAGCACCCCGGCGTCGCGCTCGCCCAGCGCGGGCTCGGCGTCGTGCGCGTACGCGCAGAGGGTGCCGTAGAGGGAGCCGTCGCTGCGGTGCAGGGGCGTGCCCACGTACGCGGTGATCCCCAGGTCCGCCGTCGCGGGCAGCGCGGCGAGCGCGGGGACGTCGTGGGAGTCCTGGACGGCGGCGGGGATCTGACCGGTGACGAGCAGCTCGCAGTAGCTGTTGGTGGTCTCCGACAGGTCGCCGGCCTCGAGGTCGGCGGTGGGGTCGGCGTGCACGTTGCGGATGCGCCAGTGGTCGTCGCGGCGCTCGTTGACGTAGGCGACGTCCAGGCCGAGCTGGGCGGTGACGAGCTCGAGGAGCGCGTCGACGTCGCCGGCGGTGTCGCCCGTCGGGTCGGTCCGCAGGGCGCGGACCACCTGGTCGTGGTCGACGAGCGGCCGGGCGGGGGCGTCGCCCGCCCGGGGGACCACGGGGGCGGCGTGCCGGGCGTCGGCGTGCCGCCGGCCCTTGTCCGCGTACATGACCGCGTCGGCCTCGCGCCAGGCGTCCCGCAGGCCCCGGCCGGCGTCGCGCACGGCCCAGCCCACGGACACCTCGACCCCGGCGGCCCGCCACGCGGCGCGCAGGCGCTGCACGACGTCCGCGGTCCCGGCCGCGTCCGTCTCGGGCAGCAGCAGGCCGAGCTCGTCGCCGCCGAGCCGCGCGGCCAGGTGCTCCGCGTCGGTGACGTCCAGCAGGGCCTGGGCGGCGGCCCGCAGCGCGGTGTCGCCCGCGGCGTGGCCCTCGGCGTCGTTCAGGTGCTTGAGCCCGTCGAGGTCGGCGACGACGACGCCCACGGGGGTGCCGAGCACGGCGGCCCGGGCATCCTCGTCCTCGACCGCGTCGTCCCAGGTGCGTCGGTTGCCCAGGCCGGTCAGGGGGTCGGTGCGGGCGGCGCGCTCGGCCTGCTCCGCCCGTCGGCGGTCACGCATGACGTGCCGCTCGAAGGCGACGAGCGAGCCGATCAGCGCGGCCTGGAGCTCGACGGCCTCCCGGTGCTGCTCGAGGTCGGGCACCGTGCGGGTGCCCAGGCCGCACAGGTCGCCCACCTGCTCGCCGTCGGGCGAGACGACGGGCACGGTCACGACGGCCCGGACCTCGGGCGAGCGGCGCGCGGCCAGGGACGCGTACGCGGGTACCTGGGTGACGTCGCCCGCCACCTGGGGCGCGCCGTCGTCCGCGCGGAGCGCGCAGAACGTCTCGTCCCACGGGACCGGGGTGCCGGGGGGTGCGAGGGCGGCGCCGACGGCGTGCAGCACGACCTGCTGGTCGCCGTCGCGGTGGGCGAGCATCCAGCTGTCGAGGCCGCTGCGCCGGCGCAGGTCGTCGAGGGCGCGCACGACCACCTCGCGCACGTGCACCAGGGCGGTGTCCGCCGCTCCGGAACCGGGGCCGCCGTTCACCGGCTGCACCCTGCGGGTCGGGCACAGGCCTCGGATCCGTCGACGACGTGCATCGGTGACCCCTTCCAGGCTTCGTCGCGAGATGTCAGGTCGATGATGCGTCGAGTCACACCCCCGTGCACCCGCGGAACCGCTCTCCCGGGCCAGGTTCACCCGGTACGTCACCCGGGCGTCGTCCAGGACGTCTGCCCGTGTCCGGGCCCGCGGTGGGACACTGCCCGGGACGGGCCCGCACAGGTGCGGGCCCCGCGGGTCGGCGCAGGGGGCGCACCCGGACGGAGGTGGGCCCATGGGCGAGCCCGGGCCGGAGCACGCGCGCGGCGTCGTGGGCGACCCGACCCTGCCCGTCGTCGCCACCGCCGGCGTCGACGCGGTGCTCGACGACCCGCTGCCGTACCTGGCGGCCCGTGCGCGGATGATCGTGCTCGCCACCGACGCCGACGCCCGCGCGCGCTTCGTCGGCGGACGGCTCGCGCACCGCACCGCGCCCGCCGGGACGGCACCCTGGGTGGTCCGGCCGGGCGAGCCGGTCGCCGGGCCGGCCGCCCTGCTCGACGCGGTCCGCGACGTGCTCGCCGGGGACCGCGGGCGCCGGTTCGAGCTCGTCGACGGTGCCGAGGTCCTCGACGTCGTCGTCCTGCCCGTGCTCGACGGCGCCGACGGGCCCGTGCGCGGCACCCTCGTGCTGGGCGCCGACGTCTCGGCGCAACGGGTGCTCGACCGGCGCGTCACCGCCGTCGCGGCCCTGACCGCCGACGGGACCCTGCGCGGGGCGCCGCTCGGCGAGGCCGTCGCCGCCTCGCTCGCCACCTACGCGAGCACCCTCGTCCTCGCGCGCGTCGGCGCCGGCGCGCCCTTCGACGCGGGCCGGGTGCAGCACCCCGACCCCGACGTCCGGGCACGCCTGCAGGACGCGCTCGACGCCGCCGGGCCGGACCTCGACCTCGGCCTCGCCGAGCTCGCCGACGGCCTCGCGCCCGGCCACCACGCGGCCCGCGCCGTCCCCGACCTGCTGCGCGCCGTCGGCTCGCCGCCCGCCCTGCGCGACGCCCTCGCGGACCTCGGTGCGCACGGCGTGCTGCTGTGGTCCCTCCAGGGCGTCTACGGCACCCTCGGGGTGCTCGCGATGGTGCTGCTCGCCGACGCCCGCGTCCCCCTGGAGCCCGACCCGGGCGAGCGGGACTTCCTCGGGGCCATGGCCACGCGCGCCGCGATGGGCATCGAGCTCGGCGTGCTCGCCGAGCAGGTCGACGTCGCCACCGAGGCGCTCTTCGAGACCCAGGCGCGGTTCCGCTCCGCGTTCGACGACGCCCCCGTCGGGATGGCCGTCGCGCTGGGCGCCGGACCCCGCGCCGGCACCCTCGTCGAGGTCAACGCCGCGCTGCAGTCCCTGCTCGACCTGCGCTGGTCCGACCTCATGGGCGCCACCCTCGTCGACCTCGTGCACCCCGACGACCGACCCGTGTGCGCGGCACTCGTCGAGCGGCTCCTCGCCGGGGAGGAGAGCCGCGGCACGTGCGAGGCCCGGCTCGTGCGCGGCGACGGCGACGTCGTCTGGGTGCACCTGGCCGTCCAGGTCGCCGACGGCGGCGGCGGCCAGGGCGACCTCATCGTCCACGCCGAGGACGTCACGTCGACGCGGGCCGTGCGCGAGGAGCTCGCGCACCAGGCGATGCACGACACCCTCACCCAGCTGCCCAACCGGCACCTGGCCGCGGACCACCTGCGCCTCGCGCTCGCGGACCTGGCGCGCCACGACGGCGGCCGGGTCGCCGTGCTGTTCGCCGACCTCGACCGCTTCAAGGAGGTCAACGACACGTACGGGCACCCCGCCGGCGACCAGGTGCTCGTGGAGGTGAGCCGCCGCCTGCGGTCGCTCGTGCGCGAGGGGGACACGGCAGCGCGGTGGGGCGGCGACGAGCTGGTGGTGGTCTGCCCGCGCGTCGCCGACGTCCCCTCGGCCCGCCGGCTCGCCGAGCGTCTGCGCGACGCCCTCGGCGCCCCGATCGTGATCGACGTCGACGGCCTGGAGGTGCAGGTGCGCGTCGGCGTCTCCGTGGGCGTGACGGTCACGGGCGAGCGCACCGACGACGTCGACCGCGTGCTGCGCGAGGCCGACGCCGCGATGTACGAGGCCAAGCGGCGCGGGCGTGGGCGCGTCGAGGTGTTCGACCCCGCGTGGGGCGCCCGCGCCGAGGAGCGGGCCCGCGTCCTGCGGCAGGTCCGCCGGGCCCTCGGCGACGGCCGGCTGGCGCTGCGCCACCAGCCGGTGGTGGACCTCGGCTCCGGTCGGGTCCTGGGCGTCGAGGTGTTCGTCGCGCTCGACGAGGTCGGCGTGGACGACGTCGTGGGGCAGGTCGAGGACTCGGCGCTGCTGCACCCCGTCGGGGAGTGGCTCGTCGCGTCCGCGCTGCGCCAGCTCGGGCGGTGGCGCCGGTCCGGGCTCGTCGACCGTTCCACGTTCGTGCTGGCGCGCGCTCCCGGCAGGCTGCTGGAGTCGCTCGCCGGGACGGGTGCCCTCGTGCGCGCCGCCCGCGCCGCCGGCGTGCCGCGGGCCAACCTCGTGGTCGCCCTGCCCGTGTCCGCGCTGCTGGTGGCGGACGTGCGGGAGGCACTCGCCGGCGTGGCGCGCCAGGGGCTCGGCGTGTGCGTCGACCTCGAGGCGGACGTCCGCAGCCCCGACGCGCTGGGCGTGCCCGTGCGGGCCGTGCGGGCTCCCGCCGCGCTGCTCGCCTCGGGCGCGCTGCGGCACGACCCGCTGCTGGGCGGGCGTCGGCGCCGGCAGGGCGACGCCGACCGGCTGCTCGTGGCCGTGGGGGTGCGGACGGCCGAGGACGTGGTCGCGGCGGCGGCCCACGGGTTCCACGCGGGGCAGGGTCCCTGGTTCGCGGAGCCGACCTCGCCCGAGGACCTCGCCACACGCCTCGCCGACGGCCGGGTCACCCCGTCGGGCTGACGACCTCCCGTCCCGCCGGCGGCACCGAGCGCCCCGCTGCCCGTCGGGCGGCCACCGCGGCGTCGGCGTCCTGCGTCACCAGGTCCCCGTGCAGGGCCGCGCCCGCCTGCATGCCCGCGGCGGCGGCCACCGCGACCGTCGCGGACAGGTCGCCCACGTTGCCCGCCGCCCACACGCCCGGCAGGTCGGTCCGGCCGCCCGGCGCCGTCGGCACGTGGGTGCCCTGCGGCGTCGTCACGAGCGTGCCGCCGAGCTGCTCGTACAGCGCGCCCCGGGCCACGAACCGCGGGGCCACCACCAGCGCGTCGAGCGCCACGGCGCCCCCGTCGGCCGTCCGCACGCCCCGCAGCGCGTCGTCGACGACGTCCAGGCCCACGACCGGCCCGTCCACCGTGCGCACGTCGAGCGCCGCCAGCCGCTCCTCGTCCTCCGCCGTGAGGGGGCCGCCGGCGTGCCGGAGCAGCGTCACGTCCGGGGTCAGGGCCCGCATCAGCAGCGCCTGGTGCACCGCGGCGGGCGACGTCGCGAGCACGCCGACCCGTGTGCCGCGCACCTCCCACCCGTGGCAGAACGGGCAGTGCAGCACGTCCCGGCCCCACCGCTCGTGCAGCCCGGGCACGTCCGGCAGCTCGTCGACCAGCCCGGTGGCCAGCAGCAGGCGCCGCGCGTGCAGGGTGCCGCCGCACGCCAGGTCGACGGCGAACCCGTCGGCCGTGCGCCGTGCGGCGACCGCCCGGTCGGCGACGACCTCGGCGCCGTACCCCTCGGCCTCGCGCCGCCCCGCGGCGACGAGGTCGCGCGGCGGCGTGCCCTCGCGGCCCAGCAGGTTGTGCACGCCCGCGGCCGGGGCGTTGCGCGGCGCACCGGCGTCGACGACCGCCACGGTGCGCAGCGAGCGGGCGAGCACGACCGCGGCGGCCAGGCCCGCGGCGCCGCCGCCGACGACCACGACGTCGTGGACCGCGTCGGGGGTGCGGGCCGGGGCGGTGCGCTGCGAGGCGGGGGGAGCGGGGGGCGTCGTCATGCGACCACGGTAGGCAGCGCATGCGCTGAACGCATACAGTCTTGCGCATGACGCAAGAAGAGGATCTCGACCAGGTCGTCCGGCACCGCATCCGCAGCCTGCGCGTCGCCCGCGGGTGGTCCCTCGACGCGCTCGCGGCCCGCTGCTACCTCAGCCCGTCCACGCTCAGCCGCATCGAGACCGGCCACCGCCGCATCGCCCTCGACCAGCTCGTGCCCCTGGCCCGCGCGCTCGGCACCACCATCGACGCCCTCGTCGAGCGCGACGACGACGACGTCGTGATCCGCCCGGAGCCGCAGAGCACGCCCGGCCTGACCACCTGGCTGCTCTCGCGCGAGCGCGACCTCAACGGACTCTCGGTCGCCAAGATGCGGATCACCGCCGAGCGCCCCGTCGAGGGCCCGCGCGTGCACCCCGGCCGCGAGTGGTTCACCGTGCTGTCCGGCACCGTGCGCCTGCACCTGGACGACCGCGTCGTCCTCGTGCACGCCGGCCAGGCCGCCGAGTTCTCGACGATGCTGCCGCACGCGATCCTCGCGCACGACGGCCCCGTCGAGATCCTCAGCATCTTCGACCGCGACGGGCAGCGCGCCCACCTCGCCGGCGACGCCCGCCCCACGCCCCCGCCGGCCTGACTACCCCTCGGCCAGCAGCTCGCGGACCCGCGGCAGCACCTGCGTCCCGTACAGCTCGATCGCGTGCGCGAGCTGCGCGTGCGGCATCGGCCCGTTGGAGTACTTCAGGTCGAACCGCTGCACCCCCAGCGTGCGCACCGTCGACGCGATCCGCTGCGCCACCGTCTCCGGCGACCCCGCGAACACCGCGCCCTCCGACGCCTCCCGCTCGAACTCCGCGCGGCTCGTGGGAGGCCACCCGCGCTCGCGGCTGATCCGGTCCCGGTTGGCCTTGAAGTGCGGGAACATCAGGTCCAGCGCCTCGTCGTCGGTGTCGGCGACGAACCCGGGGGAGTGCACGCCCACCGGCGGGACCACGGCGTCCTCGCCGTGCAGCTGACGGACAGCCCGCCCGTACAGGTCCACGTACGGCGCGAACCGCGCCGGCGCACCGCCGATGATCGCCAGCATCATCGGCAGCCCGTGCGTCGCCGTGCGCACCACCGACTCCGGGCTGCCGCCCACGCCCACCCACACCGGCAGCGCGCCGCGCTCCGTCGTCGGGTACGCGCGCTGCCCCCGCAGCGGTGCCCGGGTGCTGCCCGTCCAGGTGACCGGCCCCTCCTCGCGCAGCCGGGCCAGCAGGTCGAGCTTCTCCTCGAACAGCACCTCGTAGTCGCCCAGGTCGTGCCCGAACAGCGGGAACGACTCCGTGAACGACCCGCGCCCCACCGTGATCTCGGCCCGCCCCGCGCTGATCGCGTCGAGCGTCGCGAACCGCTGGTACACCCGCACGGGGTCGTCCGAGCTCAGCACCGTCACCGCCGACCCGAGGGTGATCCGCTCCGTGCGCGCCGCCACCGCCGCGAGCACCACCTCGGGCGCGGAGATCGCGTAGTCGTCGCGGTGGTGCTCGCCGACGCTGAAGTGGTCGATGCCCACCCGGTCGGCCAGCACGCCCTCCGCGACGACGTCCCGCAGCACCTGGTGCGCGGGGACCGGGGCGCCCTGCTCGTCGACGGTCACGTCGCCGAACGTGTCGATCCCGAACGTCACGGGCTGCGGCTCTGCCGGTGTGCTGCTGGTCGCTGTGCTCACGCCCGCCCCAACGCCCCGAGGTGCGGCCGCTGTTCCCGGCACGGAGCGGCGGGCCGCGGGGCGTCCCGGTCCCTGGCGTGAAGGAGCAGGGACCCGGCGTCTACGCGGACGAGCTCGCCCGGCGCGGCTTCGTCGCCCTCGCGTTCGACCCGTCCTCCAACGGCGAGAGCGCGGACGAGCCGCGCCACGTGTCGTCCCCGGACGTCTTCGCCGAGGACTTCTCCGCCTGCGTGGACCTCCTCGGCGCCCTGCCCTACGTCGACCGCGCCCGCGTCGGCGTCTGCGGGAGCGGCGGCTTCGCGCGGAACGCCGCGCAGGTCGACACGCGCATCGGTGCCGTCGCCACGTCGGCGATGTACGACATCAACGGAGGCCCTGCCAGCTCGTCCCCGCCGCCCCGGCACCCTCCCCGGGCGGGGTGCGGCATGATGCCGGGGTCGGGCGCCTCCTGGCTGTCGCTGCCGCACTTCCCGTCGTCCTGGTCGAGCTCACCGCGTTCCCGGGGAGCGGGAGGCTCCTCGCGCGTCTGTCGCCGGTCGGGCAGCTCGCCTACGGTGAGGACGTCGCCGCTCTCGGCTTCCAGTTCACGTCGGTCGCGTCGGCGGCGGTGCGCGTGGACTGGCAGGAGGTGCCTGTGGCGTGCCGTGTGGTGTCGGAAGGGGTGCTCTTCTCGAGGCTGCGGGTCAACGACCGCGAGATCTTCGTCGACCGTCGGTGCGGACGCGCGCTCGAGGAGCTCTGGGCGGGCCGGTAGTGCGGTGCATGCGGGCCCTGCGCTGACGGGCCGCGGCGACGGCTGTCCAGGAGGGGCGGGGCGACCTGCGGGAGGGGATCGGCATGGACGAGCAGGAGGGCGCACGCGTGCCGGTGACGTACGAGCGGTGCGGGCACGTCGTCGGGCCGTTCCTGCACGGGACGACGGCGTCGTTGGACGTCGGGGACGCGCTGGTCCCCGGGCACCGGTCGCACTACCAGGACCGGGTGCTCCGGCACGTCTACTTCACCACGCTGGTGAGCACGGCCGCCTGGGGTGCGCAGCTGGCCGCTGCGCTGGACGGCAGCGCGGGTCCCGGGCGGATCTACGTCGTCGAGCCGCAGGGGCCCTTCGAGGACGACCCGAACGTCACGGACAAGCGGTTCCCGGGCAACCCCACGGCGTCGTACCGCACGCACCACCCGCTGCGCGTGGTCGACGAGCTGCGCGACTGGCAGGGTCACCCGCCGGAGGCGGTGCAGCAGATGCTGACGAGCCTGACGCGCCTGCGCGAGCAGGGGCTGGACGTCATCGAGGACTGACGGTCGGGCAGCGGGCGCCGCGGCGTCCGGCCGAGCGGGTCAGCGGGCGCGTGCCACGCCCGACGTGCCCGTGACGCCCGCGACGAGGCGCGCGGCGGCCGAGTCCTCCGGGACGACGAGGGTCGTGGTGACCGCGGTCGTGTGCAGGCCGACCACCACGGTGCCCTCGTACCGGGGGTCCGCTCCGACGTCCAGCCGGGTGAGGGTGCCCAGCGGCACGACCAGGCGGGACGAGGACACGACGGGCGTGGTGCCCCGGGTGACCTGCTCCCTGCGGCCGAAGACCTCGAGCGCGCCCGCACCCCCGGCGAGCACGGCGCCCTGGAGCGTCGCCGGCGAGAGGCTGTGCGCCAGCCGGTGCACCAGACCGTCCCACCCGGTGCCGCGCGGCACGAGGCGGCGGCGGCCGTGCGCCGCCCACACCGCGAGCCGGGCGCCCACGCCCGCGACCTCGCGGAAGTCCGCCTCCAGGGCCTGGTCGTCGCGCCCGAGGTCGCGGGTCGCACCGTCCGTCACCGCGGCGCGGCCCGCGTCCGCCAGCAGGGCCCCGACCGTGGAGGGCGGTGCGGCGGACGCGGCGTCGCGCAGCGCCCCGACCAGGCGGGTGACGTGCGCGCGGGCCGACCCGTTGTAGTCGACCGTCACGGCGCTGCCTCGCGTCGTGCGGATCGTCAGGCGGCCGTGGAGCAGGTCGACGACGTCGTGGACCACGGCGATCTCGTGCAGCGGGACGGTCTGCTCGGCGTAGCCGGCGCCGTACGGGGTGGTGCGCCGGTCCGGTGCGGTGCGGCTGAGCACCGTGAGGCTCTCCGCGCCGAGCACCAGCAGGTGGTCGTACAGGTCCATGTCCGGCGTCGCGTCCCGGCGGGCGATGCTGCGGGGGACCTTCAGCACCAGGCGGGCCGCGTCCAGGTCGAGGGCGTGCCCGCGGAAGAGGCGCGGCACGTCGTCGGGGCCGCGCACCTCGTCGATCCACGGGCCGAACCGGTCGTACTCGCTGGTGCCCGTGCGGATGGTCTCCACCGGTCGCAGTGTGCTCTGCGGCACACCGCCCGGGCAAACCCGCCGCCCAGGGCACCCCTGGGCGGCGGGCGCGGGCTACGACGCGCGGGCGTCGAGCAGCGCGACGACCTCGTCCGTGGTCGCGACCTCGCCGAGCATCGGCAGGACGAGGCCGAGCGCGCGCTCGTGGCCCTGGGCGAACCGGTCGGCGACCGCGTCCTGCACGACGGTGACGTGCAGGCCCAGGTCGTACGCCTGCCGGGCCGTCGACTCGACGCCGATGCCCGTGGCCATGCCGACCACGACGACCTGCGTGACGCCCCGCTCGCGCAGCAGCCCGGCGAGCGAGGTGCCGGCGAACGCGCTCCACCCCGTCCGGGTGACGTGCAGGTCGCCCGGTGCCGTGCCGAGGCCGGGCACGACCTCGCCGAGGTCGGTCGCCGGTGAGGGGCGGCCCTGCAGCACCCCGATCCGCCCCGGCGGGCCGCCGCGCACGGTGGCGACGACGACGGGCAGGTCGTGCGCGCGGAACGCGGCGGCGAGGCGTGCGGCGTTCGCGACGACGGGGCCGGTGGGGACGACGCTGGGGCCGTCGACGGTGCCGTGCTGCAGGTCCACGACGATCAGGGCGGTGCGCTCGTCGAGCGTGCTGGCGGGCATGCGGGTCCTCTCGGAGGGGGAGCGGAGGGCGGGGCGGCGGGTCAGCGTTCGTCGACGACGACGACCTTGGACGCGGCGCCGGGCGTCAGGGCCAGGTCGAACGCCCGCTGCGCCTCGTCGAGCGGCACCGTGTGGCTGATGATCCGGGCGAACCGCTCCCAGTGCTCGGCCAGCTGCGGCGTCACGTCGAAGATCTCGGTGGGGTAGCCCATCGAGCCGAGGATCGTCAGCTCGCTGCGCAGGATGCCGGAGAGGTCGACGGGCTTCTTGTGCACGGCGACGACCGCGAGGCGTGCACCCCACCGGGCCGTGGCCTGCACGGTCTGGAGCACCTGCGGGGCGCCGGCGGCGTCGAGGTAGGCGTCGGTCGCGGGGCGCGGCTGGCCGAGCGCGTTGGTCGCGGAGCCGTGCAGTGCGGTGAGCCGGGCCGCGACGTCCTCCTGGGAGGAGTCGACGACCGCGTCGGCGCCGACCTCCAGCGCGGTGGCGAGCCGGTCGGGCTGCACGTCGACGACCACGACGTGCCGCACGCCGCGGAGCTTGAGCCAGATCGTGGCGCCCAGGCCGATGGGTCCGGCGCCGAAGACGACGACCTGCTCCTGCTCCGTGGGGGCGAGCCGGTTCACGCCGTGCAGCGCCACGGCCATGGGCTCGTTGAGCGACGCGACGGAGAAGGGCACGGCCGGGTCGACGGTCTGCAGGGTACGTCCGAGCTCGGCGTCCTCGACGAGCAGCAGCTCGGCCATGCCGCCGAGCGGTCCGCCGGTGCCGATCAGCCCGGAGGGTGCGGCCATCGGGTTGACGACCACGTGGTCGCCGACGTGCACGCCCACGACGTCGGCGCCGACCTCGAGCACCTCGCCCGCGGGCTCGTGGCCGAGCATCAGCGGGGCCGTGCCCGTCGGCAGCGGGGCGCCGCCGGCCTGCACGAAGAACGTGTCCGTGCCGCAGATCCCGCACGCGCGGACGCGCACCAGCACGTCGCGCGGGCCGGGCGTCGGCCGTGCGACCTCCACCAGCTCGACCGTGCCCGGTGCCCCGGTGCGGACCGCTCGCATCGTCGTCATGTCTCGTCCTCTTCTGTTGGCAGCGGCTGCCAGATGTGGCAGACGGTGTCAACAGACTAAGGTCCGGAGGCGTGGACGGTCGAGCGGGGTGGCGGGGACGCGCACGGGCAGCGGTGCGGGACGAGGTCTCGGCGCACGCGTGGGCGCTGTTCGCCCAGCAGGGGTACGAGGCGACGACGGTCGAGCAGATCGCCGAGGCCGCGGGCATGTCGCCGCGCACCTTCTTCCGCTACGTCGCCAGCAAGGACGAGCTGCTGCTCGAACGCCTCCTCGAGCACGGGCCCGCCGTTGCCGACCGGCTCGCGGGCGCCGCGCCCGACCTGCCCGCCTGGCGTGCGCTGCGCGACGCGCTCGACGCCGTCGTCGTGCCCCAGGACGCCGACGCGGCCCAGGTGCGCCCGCTCGTCACGATGCTGCGCGACGAGCCCGCGGTCCGCGCCGCCACCGCCGAGCGCCGGCACCGCTGGGAGCAGCTGCTCGCGCCCGTGCTCGCGGCGCGCCTGTCCGTCCCCGGTGCCGCGGTCACCGCCGACGACGCCCGCGTGCTGGCCCTCGCCGGCGCCGCCCTGGCGTGCCTCGACGCGGCCCAGCTCGCCTGGGTCGGGCGCCCGGCCGAGCGGCTCGCCGACCTGCTCGACGCCGCGATGGGTGCGGTCAGCCCTCTGTGAGCCGCCCGGGGCGCCGACCGGCGCCCCGCAGCGACGGCACGAACCGCGGCGTGCGGGCCGCGTACGCCGCGTAGCCCTCGAACCGGTCGGTCAGGTGCCGCTCCTCGAACCGTGCCTTGACGTGCAGCAGCGCCACCAGTGCGACGAGCACACCCGCGCGGACCGCGCTGCCCGAGACCGCGACGACGCCCGTCGCCGCGAGCAGCAGCCCCGAGTACACCGGGTGCCGCACCCACCGGTACAGCCCGCCCGTGCGCAGCACCGCGTGCCGGTTGGGCAGCGGCACCGCGGTCAGGCCCCGGCCCAGCGCCGTCGCGGCGACGAGCACCACGACGAGGCCGGCCGCCACGGACACCACCCCCAGCACCCGCAACCAGCCGGGCACCGGCCACGCGTCCCCGGCCGGGAGCAGCACGAGGGCCGCGAGCAGCAGCATCTGCCCGGCGACGAGCAGCCAGGCGGTCGGCAGCGCGGGGCGGGCGCGGGCGGGCACGGGCCTATCGTCGCGCGTCGGCGTCGGCCAGGCGGCGCGCCACGGCGGCGCCGATGCGGGAGACGATCGCGGACCCGTTGCGCTGGAACCCGAGCTCGCGCTTGACGGCCTCGTACACCTCGGCGCTCGTGCGCACGACGTCGTCGCTCGTGACCCACCGGACCATCGCGTCCAGCTCGACGTCCGTGTACGCGGCCAGGTCGTGCCCGGGCGGCACGAGCGGCCGGGGCCCGCGCCGCCCGGTCGGCGCCGGCGAGGGCACGCCCGCCGTGCCTGACGGCTCCTCGGCCCGCTCCCACGCGTCCGGCCCACGCGTGCCGTCGGCCGCGCGGGTGGCCGCGTCCTCCTCGTCGAGCGCCGCCCGGTAGGCCCGCAGCACCCGGTCCACCTGGGCGTCCGGGTCGCGGAACCAGTCGGTCGACCACACGCGCACGAACCGCCAGCCCCGCGCCTCCAGGGCCTCCTGTCGCAGCCGGTCGCGCTCGCGGGCCGTGGTGCCCGAGTGGTACGACGCGCCGTCGGCCTCGACCGCGAGCAGGAACCGGCCCGGCCGGTGCGGGTGCCGCACCGCGAAGTCCAGGCGGTACCCGCCGACCCCGTACTGGGCGGTCACGTCGAGGCCCGCCTCCTGCAGGCGGCGCAGCACGTCGTGCTCGAACGGGTTCAGCGGCGTGCCCGTCGGCCCCTCGTCGCCGAACGACCCGCCGGCCGTCGCGGCGAACGTGATGAACCTGCGCATCAGCGCGAAGCCCTCGGCGTCGCTCGCGCGCTCGTCGACCTCGTCGGCCCGGAAGCTCGTCACCAGCAGCAGGTCGCGCCGGGCCCGGGTGATCGCGACGTTGACGCGCCGGTGCCCACCGGCCTGGAGCACGGGGCCCCACGCGTGCCGCAGGCGCCCGTCGTCGCCGTGCCCGTAGCCGACGGTGAGGATGATCCGTGACCGCTCGTCGCCCTGGACGCGCTCGATGTTCTTGAGGAAGAACGCCTCGTCGCGGTCGGGCGCGAACCAGGCCCGCACGGCGTCCGGCGCGTCCTGGAGCTGCCGCTCCAGCTCGTCCGTGAGCCGCTGGGCGTGCCGCTGCCCGAACGCGATGACGCCCAGCGACTCCTCGGGCCGGGTGCGCGCGTGCTCCAGCACGAGGTCGACGACCGTGAGCACCTCGGCGCGCGGCGACAGGTTGTGCCGCCCGACCCCGCGCGACCGCGGCACCACCAGGTGCTGCAGCGACGTCGGACCGTCGGCCGCGGGGAACGTCGTCATCTGCCGGCCCACGGGCTCGTACACCCACCGGTTGGACGTGGCGATGAGGCGCTCGTCGCGCGAGCGGTAGTGCCACGACAGGTGCCGCGACCGCTGCGGGCCCAGGCGCACCTCGACCGCGTCGAGGATGCTCTCCGCGTCCTGGACCGCCAGCGCCGGTCCGTCCTCGTCCGGCTCGTCGTCGCCGTCGAGCGTGGTGGTGAACACGGTCGTCGGGGGCAGCTGGAGGCTGTCGCCGGCGACGACGACCTGCCGGGCCCGCGCGATCGACGGCAGCGCCGCGGCCGGCTGGATCTGGCTGGCCTCGTCGAACACGACGACGTCGAAGACCTGCTCCTGCGGCAGCAGCTCGCTGACGGTCTGCGGGGACGCCGCCCACACGGGCTTGGCCGCGAGCAGCACGTCCGGGGCCTGAGCGAGCAGCCCGCGCAGCGGCAGCAGGCCGCGGCGCCGGCGCAGCTGCGCGGCCAGCAGCTCCGCCTGCCGCGGGTGCGCGTCGAGGGCGTCGGCGAGCCGTTCGGCCGCCGCGCGGGCGATGCGGCGGGCGTTGAGCTCCCGGGCCCGGGCGTCGCAGGCCGCGTACCGCTCCGCGGCCCGGTCGCGCACCGTCGCGTCCACGCCCAGGAGGCGGGGGTCCTGCCCCTCGACCTGCTCCAGCAGGGTCGTCGCGAAGGCGTGGCTGAGCCGGTCGGCGGCCTCGTCGCCGTCGGCGGGCGGGTCGTCGTGCAGGTCCTGCACCAGCGCGGCGCAGCCGAGGCCGACGAGCTCGTCGCGCAGCGCGTGCAGGCGGGGGAACCGGCGGTGCACCGGGTCGGCGGCGAGCCGGCGCGCCGTGGCCGCGAGCTCGGCGGGTGCGGCGTCGTCGACGGGGACGTCCCGCACGGCGGCCCGCAGCCGGTCCACCGCGACCCGGACCTGCGCCCAGGGCCCCGCGAGATCGGCGAGCACCGGGTACGGCGGCGGTGCGGCCGCGGGCCGCCGCTCGCGCAGCGCCACCGCGTCGAGGTGGGCGGCGGCCAGCACCGCGTCGTCGTGGCCCGGGTGCTCGGCGCGGGCGCGGCGCACCAGCGCCCGGGCCTCCCAGGCGCCGAGACCTGCGTCGCGGCGGGCGGGCCGGCCGCCGAGCGCGGCGGCCGTGCGTCGCAGGTCGGCCACGTCACGGGTCGGGTCCAGCGCCGCGCCGAACCCGCGGCGGGCCAGCGCGTCGGCCGCGACCGCGTCCGTGACCAGCGCGTCCGCCGCCGCCCACGTCGTGGGCGCCGGCACCCCGACCTGCGCCGCCAGCGCCTCGACCTGCCGGGCCAGGGGCGGCAGCCGGGACGCGACGGTCGTGGCTGCCCCGTGGGCCGCGGTCACGGCCTGCGCGGTCCGCAGGTGGGGGAGCGACCACCCGGGCCCGCGCAGGCCGGGCCCGACGCCGCCGAGGTCGACGAGCGCGCGGGCCGCGGACCGCAGGCGCTCGTGCGTCGTGGCGTCCCAGCGGCCGAGGGCGTCGACGTCCAGACGGGTCGGCCGGTCGGCGTGCGCCTGGGTGGCGACCGCCCAGTCCAGCAGCCCCCAGGTGCCGTCCGGCCCGCCGGCCAGCGCCAGGCCCCACGGCTCGCGGACCTCGTGCGTCGCGTCGTGCGCGTCCACCAGCACCGCGCGGTGCTCGACGAGCTCGTCGTGCAGCGCCTCGACCTGGGGGCGGCCCACCTGGGTGCGTCGCTGCATGGCCTCGTGCACCTCCTGCGCCACGGCGGCCCGCGAGGAGCCCGTCGTGAACAGGTCGAGCACGAGGTGGCTGAGGTCCGTGCGGTCGAGCCGGTCCAGCACGGCCTCGATCGCGGCCCGCTTCTGGGCGACGAACAGCACGGTCCGCCCGCGGGCGACGAGCTCGGCGATCGCGTTGGCGATGGTCTGGGACTTGCCGGTGCCCGGCGGTCCCTGCACCACGAGGTTCTGCCCGGCCGCGATCGCGTTGACCACGTAGCTCTGCGACCCGTCCGCGTCGAGCACGAGGTGCTCGTCGCCCGGCGGTGCGGTGTCCGGCGCCGCGTCGCTGACGGGGGCGCCCGCGGTGCGGACCGACGCCAGCGCCTGCGGGTCGCCGGCGAGCGCCGCCACGAGGTCGCTCGCGGCGAGGAAGTCCGCGGCGTCGTCGGCGAGGTCCTCGACCAGCGGCCGCTCGGCGTACGTCACGTTGCCCAGGACGAGGCGGCGCTGGACGCGGAACCCCGGCACGACCCGCGCGCACGCCCGCTCGACGGCGTCGAGCACCGCGTCGTCGTCGGTGGCGTGCTCCAGCAGCGCGGTCTCGTCGAGGTCGACGCCGAACCGGTGCCGCAGCAGGTGCAGCAGCACCGCGTTGACCTCGGGCTCACCCGTCACGGTCAGCTCGAACCCGTCGGCGGTCCCCGCCCGCGGCACCACGTCGACGCGGTGCATGAGCACCGGTGCCCGCGGGGCCCGGCGCGCCCCGCGGCCGGTGGGGACCTCGTCCGCGTCCTCGGGCGGGACGTCGACGGTGCCCGCCGGCGTCGCGGGTGGCGTCGCCGGCGCGGGGTCGAGATCGGCCGCGGGGTCGTCGGGCAGCCCCGCCGCGACCGCGTCGCCCGCGTCCGTGCCCGGGCCGACGTCGGTCCCGGCGACGTCGTCGGGGTCGAGCGCACCGGTCGCGTCGGCGTCCCACGTGGCCAGCCCGACCACGAGGTACGTGACGTGGATGCCGAGCTCCTCGGCCGCGGTGCGCCCGCCGGCCGCGATGCCCCGCAGCGTCCGCGCGGCCACCGTGCGCCCGCCCGCGGCGGGGAACAGCTGCGGCACGCGCACGGTCGACCCGGCCCGGAGCGCCGCCACCGCGGGCGCGTGCGCGGCGTCGAGGTCGAGCATCGTCGCCGACCGGTCGTGCAGGTGCAGCAGCCTGTTCGTGCCCGAGACGTTGAGCAGCGAGCGGCGCCACGCGGCGGCCGCGGTGCGCACGCGCCGGACGGCCTCGGCCGAGGGCCCGGGATCGACGGTCATAGAGGGGCATACTGCCTCACCCCACCGACACGACGTCGCAGGTCAGCGAGCCGCGGGCGCGCCAAGGGCCCCGGTCGCGCGACCGACGCCGGAGGTCCCGCAGCGAGGTGCCGCCGGGGCGGCCACGGTGCGCCGGCTGCGTGCGCGGGTGGTCCGGGAGGTCTGCACGCGTCCATCCGTGGTCATCCATCCGATGACTTGGCCACGGAGCTGTCCGCCGACGGGCCCCGGCCGCCGCGTCGAGGTGTACCCGATCGTGTGATGGAAGGGCTTCTGACCTGCGGAGACGTGCACTCCGCTTGACCGGTCGAGGAGTGTGCGGGGTGCGGTCCTCGGTCATCTGATGATTGACCACTTCCCAGCGACCGGGCTAGCGTCGTACCTGTCCGATTTGTACGTCTTCCTTACATATTCGACGACGGGAGCCGCCCCATGCGACGGAGCACGGACGAGAAGAGGACCGACCACCCGCCCCGACGGCGCACGCGAGGGCTGGCCGCCGTGGTCGCCGCGCTCGCGGTGGTCGTCGGCGGGCTCGCCGCGGCACCGGCCGCCACCGCCGCCGGTGCCGTCACCGTGACGTTCACGTCCCAGGGGGACTGGTTCACCGGGCACCAGGTCGCGGTCACCGTGACCAACGGCACGAGCACGTCGATCCCGTCGTGGGCCGTCGAGATGGACCTGCCCGCGGGTCGTGCGATCACCAGCGCGTGGGACGCGGACATGGTCCGCACCGGCCAGCACTACGTGTTCCGCTCCAAGTCCTGGGCCGGCGCGCTCGCCCCCGGCGCGAGCCAGAGCTGGGGGTACGTCGCCTCCGGTCCCTACGGCGCGCCGACCGGCTGCACGGTCAACGGCGCGTCCTGCACCGGTGATGGCAGCACGCCCACGCCCACGCCGACCGTGACGCCGACGCCCACCGCGACGCCGACGCCCACCCCGACGCCCACGAGCACCCCGACGGTGCCGCCCGCGACGGACGGCCGCGTGGTCGGGTACTTCGCCGAGTGGGGCGTCTACGCCCGCAACTACCACGTCAAGGACATCGACACCTCGGGTGCGGCCGACCAGCTCACGCACATCCTCTACGCCTTCGGGAACACCACCGGCGGGCGCTGCTCCGTCGGGGACTCCTACGCCGACTACGAGAAGGCGTACACGGCGGCGCAGTCCGTCGACGGGGTCGCGGACACCTGGGACCAGGAGCTGCGCGGCAGCTTCAACCAGCTGCGCGAGCTCAAGGCCAAGCACCCGCACCTGAAGGTCATCTGGTCGTTCGGCGGCTGGACCTGGTCGGGCGGCTTCACGCAGGCCGCGGCCGACCCGCAGGCGTTCGCGCGCTCGTGCCACGACCTCGTCGAGGACCCGCGCTGGGCGGACGTGTTCGACGGCATCGACGTCGACTGGGAGTACCCCAACGCGTGCGGGCTGACCTGCGACACCAGCGGCCCGCAGGCCTTCGACCGGGTGGTCACCGCGCTGCGCGACGAGTTCGGCGACGACGCGCTGGTCACGGCGGCGATCACGGCCGACGGCAGCGACGGCGGCAAGATCGACGCGACCGACTACGCGGGCGCCGCCGACCAGCTCGACTGGCTGATGCCGATGACGTACGACTACTTCGGCGCGTTCGCCCCGCAGGGCCCCACGGCCCCGCACTCGCCGCTCACCTCGTACGCCGGCATCCCGCAGGCGGGCTTCAACTCCCAGGCGGCGATCGACAAGCTGCTCGCCAAGGGCGTGCCGGCCGACAAGCTGCTGCTCGGCGTCGGGTTCTACGGGCGCGGCTGGTCGGGCGTCACGCAGTCCGCCCCCGGCGGCACCGCGACGGGCGCCGCACCGGGCACGTACGAGCCCGGGATCGAGGACTACGAGGTGCTCGTGCAGCGCTGCCCGGCCACCGGGACGGTCGCCGGCACCGCCTACGCGCACTGCGGCACCCAGTGGTGGAGCTACGACACCCCGGCGACCATCACCGCCAAGATGGACTGGGCCCGTGACCGCGGGCTCGGCGGGGCGTTCTTCTGGGAGCTGTCCGGCGACACGGCGGACGGCGACCTCGTCGAGGCCGTCGGCTCCGGCTGGCGCTGACCCTCCCGCCCCTCGGGGCGCGACCCGACGGCCCGGGCGGCGAGGAACCCCTCCCGCCGCCCGGGCCGTCCGGGCGCCCGGCTCAGGCCGGTGCGATCGTCGTGACGGTCCCGCGCGACCCGCGGTAGCGCAGCGCCCCGTCCTGGACGAACAGCACACCGCCGTTGGACGCGGTCGCCGGGGTGCTGCTGCTGCGCAGGAACACCCCGCCGTCGGTGCCGACCTGGTTCGCCGCCCGCCGGTACAGTTGGGTGTCGCGGGCCGCGGCGCCGTCACCCCACTGGTGCGTGCCGTCGGCGGTCACGACGAACCGCCGCTGGGTGTCACCGACCACGTCGGTCTGCACCGCCGTGGCCTGCAGGTCGCCCGCCGCGGACCGGACGAGCACGCCCTGCCCGTCCCGGGCGGCCAGGGTCTCGACCATCACCGCCGGTGCCGCACCGTTGCGCCGCACGAGCAGGCCCGCGGCGGTGCCGTCGTCGCCGCCCACCGTGACCCGCCCGGACTCGCGGTTGAGCTGCAGCGGGGCGTCGACGAGCCGGGCGTCGGACAGGTAGCGCAGGAACTGGAAGTTGGCGCCCTGCGGCGTGGTGCGCAGCACCCACCGCGGCTGCGTCGGCCCGTGCTGGAGGCTGAACGCGAGGTCCTTGGGGCGGGTGTCGTTGCCGACGATCCGCATCTGCTCGTGCTGCGTGCCGACGCCCACCTCGAAGTCGGCCATGTTGGTCCGCACGGCCGACCGGTCGGTGCCGATCTTGCCGGTCGTGGTGTCGATGATCTTGATCTCCAGGCGGGTCTGCAGGTCGCCGCGGGAGTCGGGAACCTCGAAGTTCAGGTGGCCGTGCTTGAGGTTGTTCCGCAGCAGGCTCGGGTCGTCGTTGTCGAGGAAGTGCGCACCGATCCACGCGATCGTCACGGGGTAGGTCGGGTGCGTGGGGCGGCCCGTGAAGTCCCCGTCCGGGTAGTGCGGCTGCGGCCAGTGCGCCTGGTACGTGAGCATGCCCTTGGCGCGCGGGTCCTTGAGCTGCACGCGGATCGACTCCCCGTACCAGCGGAAGTGCGGCTGGTACGCCTCCAGCACGATGCGTCCGGTGGAGTCGTAGTACGACGGCCCGGACTCGGTGCCACCGGCGCCCGACGACTTCACGGTCAGCGTCCGCGGCGTCGCCGTCGAGCCGATCACGAGGTCGTCGTTGATGGTCTGGGCCAGCGGGAGCACCCCCGCGGGCCGGGCCGGGGCGGGGCCCTGGGCCGCGGACGCGGACGCGGACGCGCTGATCGCCGCGCCCGCACCCAGCGCGACCATGCCGGCGCGGAAGGCGTCGCGGCGCGACACCCCGCACGCGGGCGGGACGTCCGGACCCGCAGGGACGGGGGCCAGCGCGGTGCCCGCGGACGGCCCGTCGGCCCCGGCGCGTCGTGCCCGGCCCGCCGGTGCGGGGGCGTCGGCGGCGGAGCCCGCACCGCGTGCCCCCACGGTCGCGGCGTCCGGCAGCAGGTCGACGTGCACGCCGTCCGGCGACGCGAGCCGCGACGGCAGCGCGAACGTGTGCCGGGCGTACTCCTGCCCGTCGAGCGTGAGCGCGAGCGTGTACGTCCACCCCGTCAGCGCCCGCCCGGCGCCGTCGGTGAACCCGGGCTGGTCGGTGAACGGCAGCGTCAGCGTGGCGCGCCCGTCGTCGTCGAGCGGCACCGGTGCGGCGCGCGGCGCGACGACCGCGCCCGTCGCCGCCCAGACGCGCGGCGTCGACGACGTCACGGTGACGCGCCCGGGCCACGGGGCCCCGACGTCGTCGACGAACGGTCCGAGCGTGACGGTGGTGGTGCGGATCTGGTTCGGCAGCACGAGCAGCCCCCTGGGTGCGGCACGGTGGTGGGCGCACCCGGACGCACGGCCCGGACGCCGTGCGGCGCGCCGGACGTCGAGGTGTGGCACCTGAGCCCTCGGACGGTGCCGGGCAGGACGTCGGACCTCGATCATGGCGGCGCGGGGGGAGGCCGGGAAGGGGGTGCGGGACCGCCGGACCGGGGACGGGGCGGGTGAAATCTGACCGCGCACCCGGTCGAGTCGTCCGCTTCGTCCGCATCTGCCGGGCGACCGGCACGCGCGCCCGGCAGACGGCGCCGCAGATCAGGGCCCCCGCTCGTTAGCGTGCCGAGCAGGGCCGGACGGGTGGTCCGGCCCGGATCGGGGGAGGACGTGGAGCTGAGCCTGGAGACCGCGCTGCGGGCCCGGCTCGTCGTGCTCCCGCCCGCCGCCGACGGCACGCCGCGCGTCGGCGTCGACTCCAGCGTCGGGCGCGCCCGCCGCGGCTCCGCGCTGCGGGCCCTGCGCCTGCCGCCCGACGCGGACGTCGTCATCGAGGAGATGGCCCCCGCCGACCTCGACGCGGCGCTGCTGGCCACCTACCGCGACGAGGTCCTCGACGACGCGACCCTCGGGCTGTGGCGGCGCGCACCCGAGCAGTCCGCGCGCAGCGTGCTGGTCGGGTGGCAGAAGCCGGTGTCGGTCGTGGTGCTCCTCCTGCTCGTGCTGGTCCTGGTCCGCTGGCCCGGCCAGACGCTCGTGGCGACGTCCGTCGTCGTCGGCGCCGCGTTCCTCGTCGGCGTCGCGTTCAAGTTCTGGACGTCGTTCCGCGGCGCGCGCATGGAGGAGCTCATCCGGCTCGCGCCGCCGTCGCAGGACCGGGTCCCCGACGACGACCTGCCCCGCTACACCGTGCTCGTCCCGGTGTACAAGGAGGCGAACATCGTCGCCCGTCTCATCGAGAACCTCGGTGCGCTGGACTACCCGACGCACCTGCTCGAGGTGCTCGTCCTCGTCGAGGAGGACGACGACGAGACCCGCGACGCCGCGCTCGCCGCGCACCCGCCCGAGCACATCCGTGTGGTCGTCGTGCCCGACGGGCAGCCCCGCACGAAGCCGCGGGCGTGCAACGTCGGCCTCATGCTCGCCACCGGCGAGATGCTCGTCATCTACGACGCCGAGGACCGGCCCGACCCCGACCAGCTGCGCAAGGCCGTCGCCGCGTTCCGCGCCGGGTCGGACCGGCTGGTGTGCGTGCAGGCCGCGCTGAACTACTTCAACGCCGACGAGAACCTGCTCACGCGCATGTTCACGCTGGAGTACTCGTACTGGTTCGACTACATGCTCCCCGGCCTGGAGTACGGCACCCTGCCGATCCCGCTCGGCGGCACGTCCAACCACTTCCGCACCGACGCGCTGCGCCGGCTCGGCGGCTGGGACCCCTTCAACGTCACCGAGGACGCCGACCTCGGCATCCGGGCGTCGGCCGAGGGCCTGAGCGTCGGGGTCATCGACTCCACGACGTACGAGGAGGCGAACTCCCGGTACGGCAACTTCGTGCGTCAGCGCTCCCGCTGGATCAAGGGGTACATGCAGACGACGCTCGTGCACGTGCGCCACCCGCTGCGCCTCGTGCAGGTGGCCGGGCTGCGGCAGGTCCTCGCGTTCCTGTTCCTCGTGGCCGGCACCCCGGCCGCGTTCCTGGCCGTCCCGGTGCTGTACCTCGTCTTCGTCGCCTCGCTCGCCCTCGGCCCCGGCGGGCTCGCCGTGCTGTTCCCCGGCTGGGCGCTGTGGCTGAGCCTGGCCAACCTCGGCGTCGGCAGCGTCCTGATGACCTACGTCTCGATGATGGGCGCCTTCAAGCGGCGCCGGTACGAGCTCGTCCTGTGGGCCCTGCTCAACCCGTTCTACTGGCTGCTGCACGCGGTCGCCGCCTACAAGGCGCTCTGGCAGCTCGCCTTCCGCCCCCACTACTGGGAGAAGACCGACCATGGCCTCACCCGCGTGGACGCTGCCGGCCTCGACGATCCGGTACCGGCAGGCCGCTGACGCGTGGCCCGTGCGCCCCGCGCACCGGTGGTCGTTGCGCCTGGTCTACTTCGTGCCCCTCGCCGCGCTCGCGTGGTGGGCCCTGCCCGGGCCCGAGCCGGTCGGGCCCAACGCCGCGCTCGCGGCCCGCGGCGCCCTCGTCGTGTGGGGCGACACGGACCTCGGGTGGGTCGGCGAGGTGTGGCCGCCCCTCGCCGCGGGCCTCGCCGCGCTGCTCGGGCAGAGCGGCCTCGGGTACGTCCTCGTCGCGGCGGCCGTCGTCGCGTTCAGCCTCCAGGGGCTGGCCTCGACCATGGTCCGCGAGGGGTTCGGCGGGTGGGCCACGTCGGCGGTGATCGCCACCGTGATGCTCGCCCCGCCGACGACGTACCTCGTGGCGACCGACCTGCAGTCGGTGCTCGGCCTGGCGCTCCTCGTCACCGCGCTCGCGGGCATCGCGTCGTTCGTCGAGCGGGGCTCCACCGAGGCGGGTTTCCGCGCCGGGCTGGCCCTCGGCGTCGCGGTGATGGTCGACCCCGCCGCGTGGCCGTACGCCCTCACCCTCGGCCTGGTCGCCCCGTTCTTCGCCCGGCACGCCGGACGGCGCGGCCCGTCCGCGCAGCTGGCCACGGTCGCCGTGCTGCTCTTCCCGCCGGCGGCCGCGATGGGGTTCTGGTGGTACCTGTCGTGGTGGTTCTCGCCCACGCAGTTCGGTGGCCTGCTCGAGGCCGGCGCCACGTGGTTCCCCGGCGGGGTCGGCCCGGCCGCGCAGGCGGCGACCGGAGCCGTGCTGCTCGGCATCGCGGCGTCCCCGCTGTTCCTCGTTGCGGCCTGGGCACGGGCCGTGCGCGAGCCGTGGTCGCTCATCGCCCCCGCGATCGCGGTCGTCGGTCTGTGGACGTCGTTGTGGCTGGGCGTGCGCCAGCCGGGCGGGCAGACGTACCTGCTGCTCGTCGTCCTGTACGTGACGCTGCTCGCGGTGCGCCGCCCCACCGGCCGGCGCCAGGTCGTCATCGTCGTGACCGCCGCGGTGCAGCTCGTCCTGGTCTGGTGGGTCTCGCTGACGGCCGGCACGCCGCTGACGTCGTGGCTGCGCGGCCTGCTCGGCTGACTCCCGGTGCCCCGGGCCGGGCGGGCGGCCGACGCCACCCGGTTCGTCCGATGTGGTTGACGTCACTCCTGCCGGTCCGGTAGACCTGCGGGAGGCGGCACAACGGCGTGACGCCGATCACGCAGGACGCGGTGGTGGTTCTCGGCCGACCCCCGCCCGACGTGCTCGTCGACCTCCGGGTCCGGCGAGCACGTGCGCCATGGGAGCGCAGCCACGAGTCGGACCCGGTGCCACGCCGGCCGGGTCATCCCGCCAGCGCGTCGATCGCCGCCACCTCCTGCGGGGTCAGCGCGAAGCCCAGCGCCCCGAGGTTCTCCTCGATCCGCTCCCGGCGCACCGACTTGGGGATCACCACCACCCCGTGCTCCACGTGCCAGCGCAGCACCACCTGCGCGGGGGTCGCGCCGTGCGCCCGGGCCGCCGCGACGATCGCGGGCGCCGACAGGTCCGTCCGGCGCAGCGGGCTGTAGCCCTCGACGACCACGCCGCGCTCGCGGTGGGCGGCCAGCAGCGCCGGGTCGTGGTCGACCGGCGACCAGGGGATCTGGTTGACGGCCGGCGCCTCGCCCGTGGCCGCGACGAGCTCGTCGATCTGCGCGACCGAGTAGTTGGACACGCCGATCGACCGGGCCAGCCCCTCGTCCCGGGCCCGGCGCAGCTCCTCCCACACGTGCGGGCTGGCCTGCCCGGACGGCGGCCAGTGGATCAGCCACAGGTCGACATGGTCGGTGCCGAGGGCCGCGAGCGACTCCGTCAGCGTGCGGCGCGCCCGGTCGCCGTGGTCGGGCGGGAGCTTGGTCGTCACGAACACCTCGTCCCGGTCGATGCCGACCTGGGCGAGCGCGCGGCCGACCTGCGCCTCGTTGCCGTAGCCGGTGGCCGTGTCCACGTGCCGGTAGCCGAGCTGCAGCGCGGTGCTCACGGCGCGCTCGGCGTCGGAGCCGTCGGCCTGCCAGGTGCCGAGGCCGAGGAGGGGGATCGCGCCGCCGGGCAGCGCGAGGGGAGCGGGTGCGGTGTCCATGGCCCCATCGTGACCACACCGGCGAGGCGTGCGCCCGTCGGCCGCGAGCCGGGGGCCCGCCGGGGCTTCCAGGCGCCGGTGGGGCGGAGGGTAGGTGGCTCGGGCCGCACCCGCCTCTGGGGCGTCCGGCGTGTCGGGAACGGTCTCACGAGCCGGACCTGCGTTTGCGGGCGGGTGCCTGGCGTGCGCACGGTAGTGGGGACCGACGGGCACCTCGTCCGCCCCGGTCCGGTGGTGACCCCGCCGGTGCGGGGCCGTGCCCAGGCGACCGAGAGGAGACTCCCGTGCTGACCCTGACCGAGAACGCCCGCACCGCTGTCGAGACGCTCACCGAGCGCGCCGGACTGCCGCAGGAGAGCGGAGGTCTGCGCATCGCCGAGCAGGAGTCGGGCGGCTTCGAGCTGGCTCTCGTGGCCGGGCCCACCCCGGGCGACGACGTCGTCACGGAGGGCTCCGCGCGGGTCTACGTGGACGAGCGGGCCGCGACGACGCTCGCGGACCAGAAGCTGGACGTGGAGCCCACCGGCACCGGGACGGCGTTCACGCTGCTCCACCAGTGAGCCCTGCTCCACCGGCGAGGCCCGCGCGCGAGCACCGGCACGAACCTCGCTGACGCGTCGACGGACGCGTCGCTGCACGCGACGAGGGCGGACCCGCCGACCGGTGGGTCCGCCCTCGTCGTGCGTGCCGCCGACCGCGACGGCCCGCGGTCGTCAGGCGCCGCCGAGCAGGTCCTCGAACGACGGGACCGCGTCGTACAGGCCGGCCCGGCGTGTCGGGGCCCGCCCGGCCACGCGGGCCGCCAGCTCACGGCCCGCGCGGCGCACCCGCTCGGGCAGCGGGTGCACGTCGTCGCCGCCCGCGTCGGCCCAGTCGTCCGTCGCGGCGAACACCGCCGTGGGGACGACGTCGGCACCGAGGTGCGCGAAGAGCGGGCGCAGCGCGTGGTCGAGCACCAGCGAGTGCCGTGCGCTGCCGCCGGTCGCCGCCACGAGCACCGGCGTCCCGCGCAGCGCGTCGGGGTCGAGCACGTCGACGAAGGACTTGAACAGCCCCGCGTAGGACGCGGCGTAGACGGGGGTCACGGCGATGACGGCGTCCGCCGCGGCGAGCGCCTGCTGGGCGTCGGCGAGGTCGCCGCGCGCGAAGCCGGTGAGGGTCTGGTCGACGACGTCGTGCGCGAGGTCGCGCAGCTCGACGACCCGCACGTGCGCGGTGACGCCGTGCTCGTGCAGCTCGCCCGCGGTCGCCTCGGCGAGGCGGTCGGCGAGCAGCCGGGTCGAGGACGGCTGGGACAGGCCTCCTGAGATCACGACCAGGTGACGTTCGTCCATGAGGGCACCTCCTGCGGTGCGCCCGTCGCTCACGGCGGGCCGGGGTGGGTCGGGCGGGAAGGGGGCGGGGTCAGGCCACGGTCGCGGCGTCGGCCGCGTCGAGGTCGTCCTCCGCGGTGCGACCGGTCCACCGGTCGGCGGCCGCGGCCGCGGCGTGCGGGACGGTGCCCGCCGCGCGGGCGGCGGCGACGCGCTCGGCGTGCGACGGCGGGGCCGCGGGCACGTCGGCCGGGCGGCGGGACTCGGCCTCGGTGCGCAGCACCGGCACGATCTGCTCGGCGAGGATGTCGATCTGCTCGAGCACCGTCTTGAGCGGCAGGCCGGCGTGGTCGATGAGGAACATCTGGCGCTGGTAGTGCCCGACCTGCTCCCAGAAGGCGCCGTAGCGGTCGATGACCTGCTGCGGGCTGCCCACGGTCAGCGGGGTCTGGGCCGTGAAGTCCTCTATCGACGGCCCGTGCCCGTAGACGGGGGCGACGTCGAAGTACGGGCGGAACTCGTTCCACGCGTCCTGGCTGTTCGGGCGCACGAAGACCTGCCCGCCGAGCCCGACGATCGCCTGGTCGGCGCGTCCGTGCCCGTGGTGCTCGTACCGCTGCCGGTAGAAGTTCACCATCTGCGCGGTGTGCTCCATCGGCCAGAAGATCGCGTTGTGCAGGAACCCGTCGCCGTAGTACGCGGCCTGCTCGGCGATCTCGGGGGAGCGGATCGACCCGTGCCACACGAACGGCGGCACGCCGTCGAGCGGGCGCGGGGTCGACGTGAAGCCCTGCAGCGGCGTGCGGAACTTGCCGCTCCAGTCGACGACGTCCTCCTCCCAGAGGCGGCGCAGCAGCGCGTAGTTCTCGATCGCCAGCGGCAGGCCCTGGCGGATGTCCTTGCCGAACCAGGGGTAGACGGGGCCGGTGTTGCCGCGGCCCATCATGAGGTCCATCCGGCCGTCGGCGATCACCTGGAGCATCGCGTACTCCTCGGCCAGGCGGACCGGGTCGTTGGTGGTGATCAGGGTCGTGGCCGTCGACAGGACGATGTTCTTGGTCCGGCCGGCGAGGTAGCCGAGCATCGTCGTGGGCGACGACGGCACGAACGGCGGATTGTGGTGCTCGCCGGTGGCGAAGACGTCGAGGCCGGCGGCGTCGGCGTGCTCGGCGATGGTGAGCATCGCCCGGACGCGCTCGGTGTCGTCGGGCGTGCGTCCCGTGGTGGGGTCGGTGGTGACGTCACCGACGGAGAAGATCCCGAACTGCATGGTGCACCTCGCTGTCGTCGTGGACCTGAAGTCTATGCGTTTGCATCGATCTGGTGCCGTCAACGCCACCCCCGAGCAGGCTATTCCGAGGCCTGCCCGCCGAGACGGTCGACCTCGCGACGTATCACCTGCACCGCTGCGCACTCCTCTCCCGCGCCCCCGTCGGACGGCGGGGCGAAGGACCAGCGGAGGACGCCCCATGACGACCGCCACGCCCGCCGACGCGGAGCCCGACGTGCTCGACGCGCTCGCCTCCTGCGCGGCCGCGGTCCACCCGCCCGCCACACCCGCCTACGACCGGCACTGCCGCACCCGGGGCGTGCTGCGCCCCCTGCGGCCCCTGCGCCCCGTCGCCGTCGTCGAGGTCCACCGCACCGACGAGCTCGTCGCCGTCCTGCACGCCGCCCGGACGCACGGCGTCCACGTGGCCACCCACGGGGTCGGGCACGGCGGCGCCGGTGACCTGGCCGGTGCGGTGCTCGTCGTCACCGGCTGGCTCGACGGCGTCTACGTCGACCCCGGCACCCGGACCGCGCACGTCGGCGCCGGCGTGCCCTGGGGCGAGGTCGTCGCCGCGGCCGCCGCGCACCGGCTGGTCCCCGCGTGCCCCGGCCCGCCGACGGTCGCGCTCGCGGGCTACCTGACCCCGGGGCCCGGCCCCGCGGCCCGTGCCCTCGGCGTCGCGCCGTCGGCCGTCCGGTCCGTCGACCTGGTGACGGCGGCCGGCGAGGTGCGCCGCGCGAGCCGCGACGAGCACCCCGAGCTGTTCCGCGCCCTGCACGACGGCGTCGGTGCGCTCGGCGTGGTCACCGCCGTCGAGCTGGACCTCCTGCACCAGCCGCCGACCCTCGGCACGGGGGAGCGGGTGCACGCGCTGGGGCTCTGAGCGCGGGGCGGGCGCCGTCAGGGGGCGACGGCGGTCACGGTCGGCGGCGTCGGGTCGTCCGTCGGGTCCGGTGCGGGCCAGCGCGGGTCCTCGGCGCCCGTCGAGCGCACCTGCCACGACGTCGACGTGCGGTCGACGAACACGGCGCCGGTGCGGCCGAGGGCGGGCCCCGCCGCGACGCACGCCGCGAGCAGCAGTGCGACGACGAGCCGCACCCGCGGCCCCCGGGCGCCCGGCGTCGCGGCGGGCCCGGCCCGGCGGTCAGTCGAGGAGGAGCGCATCGAGCCTCCGGTCGTCCTCGCGCCCCGGTGCGCGCCGTCGCCGTGCCCGGCGGGCGTCGAGCAGCGAGAGTCCCTCGAGCAGCGCCAGCGCCAGCAGCGGCGGGGCGAGGAGCGTCGCGCGGCCCTGCGCCGACGTGGCCCAGGCCAGCGGCTCGCCCCACCCCCGGTGCACGGCCAGCAGCACCCCGCGCACCCGCTCGAAGGGCGTCGCGTTCGGGTCGGGCTCGGCGTTCGCGTCGCCCTGGGTGCGGATGTACCCCTGCAGGGTCGGCTCTCCCGCCGCGTCGACGACCTCCGCCATCTGACCGTCCGCGGCGACCTGCTCCATCGCGGGCAGCTGGTGCAGCGAGACGATCCGGTGCGTGACGAGGTGCTCGGAGCCGACGGGCTGGAACGTCACGACGAGCCCCGGGCGCAGCTCCGACACGTCCCGCACCGCCCGCAGCACCACGACGTCACCGGCCTGGAAGCGGGGAGCCATCGAGCCGGACGTGACGACCAGCAGACGCTGGCCCTGCGCCTGGAACCACAGGGGCGCCGCCAGGCTCGCGGCGTACAGCACGACGCCGGCCACGACCACGACCCACAGCGCGACCCCCGCGGCCCGGCGCCACAGCGGCAGACGGACCTTGGGCCGCACCGGGGCAGGGCGAGGCGTGCGCCGGTCGACCCCGGGCCACCGCCCGACCGTCGACCGCGCCTGCGCCACCCCCGCCCCGGGCACCCGCGCGCTCGCCCGTCAGCCGTCGACGGTCGACGGGCCGGCCAGCGCGCCCCCGTTGTTCACGGTCTGCTCGGAGCTGAACGTCAGGGCCACGTCAGCGGCCCGGTTCTGGTACTCGTTGCCCGCCGCGGGGTCCATGTCGACCCGCAGGCACAGCGCCTCGGTGCCGCTCGCGCCGGCCAGGCCCCGCTCGTCGGCGAGCCCGCCCGCGCCCGCCGGGTCCTGCGCGTCGCCCGGCGAGCCCAGCACCGGGACGGGGTCCGCACCCGTCGGCAGGCCGAACGTCGCGCCGCCGCCCAGCAGCGCCGCGGAGTCCGCGACCGGGTCCGAGCCGTCGACCGTGGCGTCGCAGGTCGCCGAGACGTACACGCGCAGGCGCAGCACGTCCGTCAGCGCCGCGGGCGTCACGTCCGACGGCGGGCTCGGCATCGGGTCGGCCGGGTCCGTCGCGTCGGCGCGCAGCGAGATGCCGTACCGCAGGTGCAGCGACCCGCGGTTCTCCACCGTCAGCGGCGCCCACGTGGTGCCGCCCGGGGCCAGGCCCTCGGTGGGCACGTCGAACGCCACGGACTGCGCCGCGGCGAGCTGCAGGGTCCCGCTGGTGATGCTCCCCGACGACGTGTCCTGGTCGGTGAACACGGCCGCCGTCGTCAGCGAGGCCACGCCCACGGCCGCGAGCGTGAGGATCCCGCCCGTCGTCCACAGCCGTCGCCGGCGCATGACCTCGGCGCGCGGGGGCTCGGGGTCGATCATCTCCTCGAGCAGGTCGTCCATCATCCGGGTGTCCCTCGTTCGTACGCGTCACGGCCTGGGATGGCGGAGAGGGTGCACCTCTCCCCGTCGCCCCTTTCGGCAGGTCGGCGGCCGGACTTGAGGAGTTGCGCGAGATTCACTCGGACGAGTGAGGGACGGCCGGCTCGGCGCCCGCCGCGACGAGCGTCGCGGGTGCCGGTCGCGCCCAGAGGAAGCCCTGGGCGCGGTCCACCCCGAGGCGTCCGAGGACGACCGCCGTGGCCTCGTCCTCGACGCCCTCCGCCACCACCGTCAGGCTGAAGGAGTGGGCCAGGTCGACCATGGCCTGGACGACGACTTCGGACCCCTCGCGCGCGTGCTCACCGAGGTCCTGCACGAACAGGCGGTCGATCTTCAGCTCGTCCACCGGCAGGTCCCGCAGCTGCGAGATCGACGTCGTGCCCGTGCCGAAGTCGTCGATGGCGACGCGTACGCCCAGCCCCCGCAGCCGGTGCAGCACCGGGACGACCCGCGACCGGTCCGCGACGATCGCGGTCTCGGTGATCTCGACCTCCAGCAGGCGCGCCGGCAGGTCGTACGTCGCGAGCAGGTCCTCCACGGTGTCGACCACGGCCGGCGTCGCCACGTCGTGCGCCGAGAGGTTCACCGCCACCGGCAGGTCGCGGCCCTCGGCGCGCCACACCGCCAGCTGGCGCACCGTCTCCGTCAGCGCCAGCTCGGTGACCTCGTGGATGAGGCCCGACTGCTCCGCGAGCGGGATGAACGTGCCGGGCGCGAGCACGCCGCGCGTCGGGTGCCGCCACCGCAGCAGCGCCTCGAAGCCCACGGTGCGACCCGACGCCAGCTCGATCTTCGGCTGGTAGTGCATCTCGAGCTGCGCGTGCTCGCTCGCGCTGCCCGGCGCGCCCGTCAGGTCCGCGGAGCGCCCCGCGGCCTGCGCCTCGATCGCCGCGTGCAGCTCGCCCAGCAGCACCAGGCGGGCCGGCGAGGAGTCGTCCACGTCGGGGGAGTACACGGCGACGCCGGTGCGCTGGTGCTTGGCCACGTACATCGCGATGTCCGCGGTCCGCATGAGGGCCGACGCGTCGCCCGCGTGGTCCGGCAGGCACGCGACGCCGATCGACGTCTCCACGTGCAGCGCCATGCCGCCCAGCTCGAACGGCCGCGCGAACAGGCCCCGCACGCGCCGGCCCAGGCGCTCGGCGTTCGCGACCGTGCGCACGTCCGGCAGCAGGATCGCGAACTCGTCGCCGCCGAGGCGCGCCACCACGTCGTCGTCGCGCAGCGCGCCGCGCAGCCGCTCGGCGACCTGCTCGAGCAGCTCGTCGCCGTGGTCGTGGCCGAGCGTGTCGTTGATGTCCTTGAACCGGTCGACGTCCAGCAGGATCAGCCCGACCCGGGTGCCGTCGACCTCCGCGCGGGCGATCGTGCGGCGCATCTGGTCGGCCAGCAGCCGCCGGTTCGGCAGGCCCGTCAGCGAGTCCAGCATCGCCAGCCGGGCGTTCTCCAGCGCGGTGTGCCGCAGCCGCCGCGACGTGCTGGTGACGATGCGGAACAGCAGCAGCCACAGGACCACCAGGCTCGACGCGACGACCAGCGTGACGTCGCGCACCGCGCGGGCCAGGGTGCGCTGGTTCGCCGTGTGGTCCAGCACGACCTCCGCGACGCCGACCTGGGCGCGCGGGGCGGCCGCGCCACCCGCACCGCCGTCGGCCGTCTGGGACGCCTGCACGGGCACGTACACGTCCAGCACCGTGGTCTCGGCGGCCGTCCCCGCGGCGCCGCGGCGCACGTCGCGCTGCACGACCGCGTCGGGCGCGCCCTCGCCCATCACGGCGTCGAAGCGCTGCGCGTGCGGCAGCCCGCTCGTCGTCGTCGGGTCCGAGCTGTGCATCAGGCGCCCGTCCAGGCTCCACAGCCGCAGCTCGACCAGCGCGCCGGAGAACCCCGCGGTCTGCGCCGTCACCTGCGCGTGCACGTCGTCCGTGAGCACGCCGGTGACGAACGCGCTGCTGGGGACGCCCCCGGCCGCGTACCCGGCCACGACCCGGGCGAGCGTGATGCCGTCCGTGGCGGCCTGCCGCTGCATCTGCGCGGACGTCACGAGCACGAGCGCGACCCCGAGCGCGGCCATGCCGACGAGGCTCACGACCGCGAAGGTGCGCGTGAAGCTCCTGCGTCGGCGGGACGTTCGGGGCACAGGACCTCGCAGCGTCGGGGTGACGGGCGTCCCGGTCACACTAAGTCGTCCGTCCGGGTGAGCGACACCTCGGCGCGCCGGACGGTTGCCCCGGCCTCACGACGGACGCGCCGCGGACGTGCCGGCAGACCCGTCCGCGCGCCGGGAACGCCCGGCGTCCCCACCGTGTTGTGCCCATCGCCACCGACACCAGGAGGACACCGTGAGCACCCCGTACCCCGTGCAGAAGTCCGACGAGCAGTGGTCGGCCGAGCTCGACCCGCAGGAGTTCGCCGTGCTGCGCCGCGCGGGCACCGAGCGCGCCTGGACCGGCGCGCTGCTCGACGAGCGCCGCGAGGGCGTCTACCGCTGCCGCGCGTGCAGCAACGAGCTGTTCCGGTCCGAGACGAAGTTCGACTCGCACTGCGGGTGGCCGAGCTTCTTCTCCCCGCTCGCGGGCGACCGCGTCGAGCTCATCACCGACCGCAGCCACGGCATGGTCCGCACCGAGGTGCGCTGCGCCCGCTGCGGCTCGCACCTGGGGCACGTCTTCGACGACGCGCCGCAGACCCCGACCGGCGACCGGTACTGCATGAACTCCGTCAGCCTGACCTTCGAGCCCCTGCCGGACGACGCCCGCTGACGACCCGCCGGGCCGCGACGCGCCGCCGCGGCCCGACACACCACGACCCTGGCGGTCCGACACGCCAGGGTCGTGACGAAACTGTGCTGTTCACCCGCTGCAGTTCGGGCCCGTCACTGCCGATAATGCGGAGGTGGAGGAGGTGCTGACGGTCCGACGATGGCGACGCTACGGCGCCGACCGGTTGTACGTGACCCTCGAGACGGGTGCGGCCCTGGGGTCCGTGGACCTGCAGTCCGGCGAGGTCACGGTCGAGGACCCGCTGCTGGAGGCCGGTGTGCGGCGCGCCGCGCAGGCGTACCTGCGCAAGGACGTCGCCGAGCTGGTCCTGACCGTCGAGCAGCCCCTGGGCTCGCTCGACACCTTCGAGACCGACCCCGTGCCGCGCACCGGCGAGAGCACCGGCTCGGTCGCCGCCCGGCTGGACCGGCTCGCCGAGGAGGGCTGGCAGGTCCTGCACGACGTGCCGCTGGGCCGCCAGGGCACCGTCGTCGAGCACCTGCTCATCGGCCCCGGCGGCATCCTCACGGTCGCCGAGCGCCGGCACCCCGAGCAGAGCGTCACCGTCTCGGGGCGCACCATGCGCGTGGACGGCCGGGCCGTGGCGCACCTGCGCGACGCGCGCCTGGAGGCCTCCCGCGTCCAGGGGCTCCTGCAGGCCGCGGGCTGCGCCGGCGTCACCGTGCGCGCCGTCCTGGTCATCCACGCCATGCTCGACCGCGACCCCGACGCCCCCGCGCAGGACGCCCTGGTGCTGTCCCGCCACGAGGTGCCCGGGGCGTTCCGGGCGATGCCGGTGCGCCTGGAGCCCGCGCGGGTCTCGGCGATCGCGCAGGTGGCCCGGCGCCGCCGCACCTGGGCGCACTGACCGGACCCGCCCGCCGGGCCCGTTCCTCGGACCCGACGTGCCGGGTCCGCCGTGCCCGACCCGGTGCACGGGATCCGCTGCGCCCGGCCCGGCGCGGGCGATGCGCAGCCGGTGCCCGCTGGGCCAGGATGAGCCCATGACCACGGACCCGTTGCTGCGCGTCGAGCAGGAGCTCGGGCTGTTCATGCGCCGGGCCCGTGCGGCCTCCGCCCACCTCGCGCGGGACATCCACCCCGACCTCGACGCCGGCGCGTACACGCTGCTGACGACGGTGGCCGCGACCCCCGGCATCCGGGCCTCCGACCTCGCCGGGCACCTGGGCGTCGGCCGCGGCACCATGTCGCGGCAGCTGGCGCGCCTCGAGCAGCTCGGTCTGATCGCGCGGGGCACGGACCCCCTCGACTCGCGCAACCACCCGCTGGGCCTCACCGAGGAGGGCGCCCGTCGGCTCGCGCACGCGAAGAAGGCGCGCCACGCGTTCTTCGCGACGTCCCTCGGGCACTGGGGCGAGCCCGACCTGGCCGCGCTCGCCGACCTGCTGGGTCGTCTCAACTCCGACATCGGCCGGCTGCCGCGCTGAGGCGTCGGCGGGCCGGGCGGGCCCGCCGACGCGTCAGGCGGTCGCCGGGGCGTCCTGCTCGTCGAGCAGACGGTCGAGGTTGGACCGGTCGCCCAGCGGCACCTCGCGCAGCAGCAGGACGGCCACCAGCGCGAGCAGCGCGACGGGCGCACCCACGAGGAACAGCTCGGCCACCCCCACGCCGAACGCGTGCTCGACGACCGTGCGCACCGGCCCCGGCAGCGTCGCCAGGTCCGGCAGGCTGCTCGCGCCCGACCCGGTGGGACCCAGCGCCCCCGGGTCCACGCCGATGCCCGCGAGCCCGTCCGCGGTGAGCGTGCCCACCCGTGACGACAGCAGCGCACCGAGCGCGGACACCCCGATCGTGCCGCCGAGGGTGCGGAAGAACGCGACCGTCGCCGTGCCCGCGCCCACGTCGCGCAGCGGCAGGGTGTTCTGCGCGGCCAGCACGAGGTTCTGCATGAGCATGCCCACGCCCACGCCGGTGACCAGCAGGTAGGCGCCGACGACGACGAACGACGTCGTCTCGTCGATGGTGCCCATGAGCCCGAGCCCCGCGACCAGCAGCACGGCACCGGCCACCATGAACCGCTTGTACCGCCCGGTGACGGAGATCGCCCGCCCCGACAGCGTCGACGACAGCAGCATCCCCACGACCATCGGGACGGTCAGCAGGCCGGACTCGGTGGGCGTGCGGCCCCGCGCGAGCTGCATGTACTGGCTGAGGAACACCTGCGTGCCGAACAGCGCCACGCCCACCGCGACGGACGCGACCACGGCCAGCACGACCGTGCGGTTGCGGAACAGCCCCAGCGGGATGATCGGCTCGGCGGCCCGGCGCTCCACGAGCACGGTGACGACGAGCAGCGCGACCGCGCCGCCGAGCATCGCCGCGCTCGGCCAGGACGCCCGGTCGAACGAGGACCCGGCGAACGTGACCCACAGCAGCAGCAGCGTCACGCCCGCGGACAGCAGGACCGCGCCCGCCCAGTCGATCCGCACCGTGCGGCGGGCGACGGCCGGCAGGCGCAGCGTCCGCTGCAGCACCACGATCGCGGCGACCGCGAACGGCAGGCCGATGAAGAAGTTCCACCGCCACCCCGCCGTGTCGGTGATGACGCCGCCGATCAGCGGTCCGCCGACCATGCCGACGCCCATGACGGCGCCCATGAGGCCCATGTACCGACCGCGCTCGCGGGGGCTGATGATGTCCGCGATCAGCACGGTGCCGAGGGCGGTGAGTCCGCCGGCGCCGATGCCCTGCAGCGCACGCATCCCGATGAGCATCGAGGTGCTGTGCGCGAGGCCGGCGAGCGCGGCGGAGACCACGGACACGACGAGCGCGACCTGGATGAGCAGCTTGCGGTCGACGAGGTCCGCGAGCTTGCCCCACAGCGGCGTGGAGACCGTCGTCGTGAGGAGTGTGGCGGTGACGACCCAGGTGAACGCGGACTGCGAGCCGCCGAGGTCGGTGATGATCCGCGGCAGCGACGAGGACACGACGCTCGTCGCGAGGATCGAGACGAACATGCCGAGGAGGATCCCGGAGAGCGCCTCGAGGACCTCGCGGTGCGACATGCGCGGCGCCGGTGCGGCGGGGGCGGCGTCGTCGACGGGCGGACGGGTGGGGACGGTGGTCATGGCAGGGCTCGCTTCCGGACGGGGAGGGGGCTCGACCGGGCGTCGTCGACGGTCGGGAGCGGCGGGCGCGGGCGCCCGAGACTGTTGCTTCGGGCAACGCTACGTCAGGTCTTTACCCGAGGCAACCGTTCGGCCGGGTGAGGAACGGTGAGGTGCGTCGCACCCCGCCCGGACGACGCCCACGGCGGCCCCCACGACGGCACGACGCGACGACGCCCGCCGCACCAGGGGCGCGACGGGCGTCGGGGTGTGCGGTGCGCGGTCAGCCGCGGCCGCGCCGGTGCACCTGCAGGCCCTCCATGTCCTCCAGCTCCACGCCCTTCGTCTCCGGCACCTTCGTCAGGACGAACACGAACGACAGCGCCGCGAACGCCGCGTACATCAGGTACGGCGCCGTGGCGCCGAACCGGGCGAGCATCTCCGGGAACGACAGCGTGATGAGGAAGTTGGCGACCCACTGCGCCGACGCCGCCACGCCGAGGGCGGCGGCGCGGATCCGGTTGGGGAACATCTCGCCGAGCAGGACCCACACCAGCGGGCCCCACGTGGCGCCGAAGAACACGACGAACGCGTTCGCCGCGACGAGCGCGACCACGCCCCACGCACCGCCCAGCGTGAGCTCCTCGCCCGTCCCGGTCGACTGGGTGAACGCGAGCGCCATCGTGCCGAGCGCGACCGTCATCCCCGCCGAGCCGGCGAGCAGCATCGGGCGCCGGCCCACCCGGTCGACGAGGGCGATCGCGACCAGCGTCACCACGACGTTCGTCACCGCCGTGATCGTGGAGAACGTGAAGGACTGCTCCTCGGCGAACCCGACCGCCTGCCACAGCGTCGTGGAGTAGTAGAAGATCACGTTGATCCCGACGAACTGCTGGAAGACCGACAGCAGGATGCCGACCCAGACCACCGGCAGCAGGCCCAGCACCGGCCCGCGCAGGCTGGCCTGCTGCGCCACCTGCTCGTCCTGGCGGATGGTGCGCTCGATCTGCTGCACGCGCGCCTCGGGGTCCTCGTCCGGCCCCAGGACGTCGCGCAGCACGTCGACGGCCTCGTCGCGGCGGCCGGTGGCCACCAGGTACCGGGGGGACTCGGGGATGCGCAGCGCGAGCACCCCGTACACGACCGCGGGCACGGCGCACACGAGGAACATCCACCGCCACGCCTCGAGCCCCAGCCACAGCGTCTCGGCCGCCCCGCCGGCGGTGACGGCCAGCAGCTGGTCGGACAGCAGCGCGGCGAAGATGCCCAGCGTGATCGCGAGCTGCTGCAGCGAGCCGAGGCGCCCACGGATCGCGGCCGGGGCGATCTCGGCGATGTAGGCGGGGGCGATGACCGACGCGATGCCGATGCCGACGCCGGCCATCACGCGCCACAGGGCCAGGTCCCAGGCGCTGAAGGCGAGGCCCGACAGGATCGAGGACACGAAGAACAGGACGGCGCCGAGCACCATCACCCGCGTGCGGCCCCACCGGTCGGACAGGTGCCCCCCGACCCACGCGCCCACGGCCGAGCCGAGCAGCGCGACCGCCACGACGAGGCCCGTGACGACGCCCGACAGCGCGAACTGCCCCTGCACCGCCTGGACGGCGCCGTTGATCACCGACGAGTCGAACCCGAACAGGAATCCTCCGACGGCCGCGGCCACCGCCAGGCCGACCGCCCTGCCCCGGTACCGGCCGGGCGCCCCTGCATCGGACATCGATCCACCTCCGTGTCGTCCCTGGTCCTGCACCCGTCCGTCCTGCGGCGGGCCCGACCACCTTCGCCCCGGTGCGCGGGGTCCGCACGCGGGGCGGGCGTGACGTGGGTCGCGGCAGGGCGCAGGTGCGCCGCGTCGGAGGTCGGGGGCATCATCGCCGGATGACGACAGACGACTCGCGCGCGGGCGGGCGCCCGCACCGTCCCGTGCTGCGCGACCCGGCGGCGATGGCCGCCGTGCCCGGCCCGGACCCGGTCTTGCGCGAGGAGGTCGCGCACACCACGGCGGCCGCGCTCGTGCGCGCCGGCCGGCAGGCGCAGGACCCGGACGTCGTCGCCCGGCTGGTCGCGCTCGTCGAGACCGAGGGGCTCGACGTGGTCGCCGAGCTGTGGTCGGACAGCCCCGCCGGCACCCTCCCGGGCGCGCTGTGGCGGCTGTACCTGCTGCGCGAGTGGGTGGTCCGCGACCCCCAGGTGGTCGCCGACCGGTACCGCCAGGGGGTGGCCGCGGCGCCCGTGCACGACGCGGTCGCGGGCGTCGTGAGCCCGCCCGGGCCGGCGGACGTGCGCGCGGTCGCCGACGCCGTGCTCTCCGGGGTCTACACCGGCGACCTCGCGGTGGCGCTCGAGCGCGCCGCGGCGTTCTGCCAGGTGCTGGCCACCGGTACCGCCTTCGACGCCGACCACCTCGACGTGCTCGACCCAGGTGCTGCGCGCCGCACGACGCGGGGCGCGGCGTCGCTCGTGCGCACCGCCGAGGAGCTGGCGGAGGCCGCCCACCTCTGGCGCGCCGACCGGCTCGTCTGACCGGCCGGCCCCGCCCTCCCGTCCGGCCGCCCCGTCCGGCCCTCGGCACGGAGGGCCCCGGCGCGTAGACTGGTGCCGACGCCGGGCCGCGGTAGCCCCGGGCTCCATCACCAGCCGCTTCGAGCGGCCACGCGCCGAGAGGCGCTCCCGGCCCGGCGTCGCCCCACCTCCGGCAGCCCCGCCGCGCTGCCTCGGGACTGCCTCGGGCGCGCTCCCGGCGCCCCTGTCCGCCCCCTGTGCGCGGCGGGCCGACGTCACAGCCGATTCATGCCCAGGGGGGACCCTCGTCGGTCCATCCTCCGTTCACCGGCCGTTAGGCTGAGCGCGGCCCGAGCCCCCCGGGGGCAGAAGGCCGGGGCCCCGCACCGCGGCGAGCCCCGCACCGTCCCCGTCCCTCTCGCACCGGGAGAGTTCCGTGCGCCTGCGCCTGACACCGCGCGACACGTCCTACTTCGACCTCTTCGCCGACTCGGCGACGCACCTGGTGACGGGGGCGAACCTGCTGGCCGAGATGCTGGGGGCCGACCGGGCCACCCGCAAGGAGATCAACAAGCGGATGGCCGCGGCCGAGCACGCCGCGGACGAGGCGACGCACACGATCATGCGTCGCCTGAACAAGACGTTCGTCACCCCGTTCGACCGCGACGACATCTACATGCTCGCGTCGAACCTCGACGACTGCATGGACTTCATGGACGAGGCCTCCGACCTCATCGTGCTGTACAAGGTCGACGAGCTGCCCGCCCGGGTCTCCGACCAGGTCCAGGTGCTCCAGCGCGCGGCCGAGCTCACGGCCGAGGCCATGCCCCGGCTGCGCTCGATGGACTCGCTCTCCGAGTACTGGGTCGAGGTCAACCGCCTCGAGAACCAGGCGGACAAGGTCCACCGCAAGCTCCTCGCGCAGATGTTCGACGAGATCTCCGACCCGATCCTGCTGATGAAGCTCAAGGAGATCGTGGAGAAGCTCGAGGACGCGGCCGACGCGTTCGAGAAGGTCGCGAACACCGTCGAGACCATCGCGCTCAAGGAGTCCTGAGCGCGGTGGAACCTGTGCTGGTCGTCTTCGTCGTCGCGCTCGCCCTCGGGTTCGACTACACCAACGGCTTCCACGACGCGGCGAACGCGATCGCGACCTCCGTCTCGACGCGCGCCCTGACGCCCCGTGCGGCGCTCGTCATGGCCGCCGTCATGAACTTCACCGGTGCGCTGCTCGGCACCGAGGTCGCCGAGACCATCGCGACGTCGATCGTCGACCTCGAGGGGGCGCCGTCGCACAGCGCGCTCGTCGTCATCGTCTGCGCGCTCGTCGGCGCGATCACCTGGAACCTCATCACCTGGTGGTTCGGGCTGCCGTCGTCCTCGACGCACGCCCTCATCGGCGGGCTCGTGGGTGCGGGGCTGGCGGCCGGGTTCGGCGTGTTCGGGTCGGCGATCGTCGAGAAGGTCGTCCTGCCGATGATCGTCTCGCCGCTGGTCGGTTTCGGCCTGGCGTTCCTGCTCATGGCCGGCCTGCTCTGGCTCATCAAGGACAAGGCGCCCTCGCGCGTCAACCGGCGCTTCCGGGTGGCCCAGACCGTCTCGGCCGCCGCCATGGCGCTCGGGCACGGCCTGCAGGACGCCCAGAAGACGATGGGCGTGATCTTCCTGGCGCTGCTGACGGTCGGCTGGGCGACGCCGGAGGACGGCATCCCCCTGTGGGTCAAGCTCTCGGCGGCGGCGGCGATCTCGCTCGGCACGTACGCGGGCGGCTGGCGCATCATGCGCACCCTGGGCCGCAAGATCATCGAGCTCGACCCGGCGCGCGGCTTCGTCGCGGAGTCGGTGTCGGCGGTCGTGCTCTACCTCAACGCGTTCTGGCTGCACGCCCCCGTCTCGACGACGCACACGATCACGTCCGCGATCATGGGCGTGGGCGCGACCAAGCGGCTGTCGGCCGTGCGGTGGGGCGTGGCCAAGAACATCGCCGGCGCGTGGATCCTCACCATCCCGGCCGCGGCGTCCGTCGCCGCCGTCGTGTTCTGGGTCCTGCACCCGCTGCTGGGCTGACGGGCCGGACGCGCCGGACGCCGGGCCCCGCCGCCGCGGGTCGCCCGGCGCCCGGCGTTCAGGCGCTGGCGCGGGCGACCAGGCGCGCGGGCATCGTCACGGACGTGCGGGGCGCGCCGGCGACGACGTCGAGCAGCAGCCGCACCATCTCGGCGCTGATGAGGTCGAAGGGCTGGTGCATCGTCGTCAGCGGCGGGTCGAGGGTCGCGGCGAGGCCCGAGTCGTCGAACCCGCCCACGGCGACGTCGTCGGGGACCCGGCGCCCGTGCCGGCGCAGCGCGGTCAGGGCGCCGGCGGCCATGAGGTCGGACGCGGCGAACACCGCGTCCACGTCGGGCACGCGTGCGAGCAGCTCCTCCATCGCGGCCTCGCCCGACGACGCGCTGTAGTCGCCGTGCGCGACGTAGCGCTCGTCGTAGTCGTCGCCGAGCTCCTCGCGGTACCCCGCGAGCCGGAACCGGCCGCCGGGGGTGTCCAGCGGCCCGGCGATCATCGCCACGTGCCGGCGGCCCTGCGCGCGCAGGTGCCCGACCATGGTGCGCGCCCCGCCGACCTCGTCGACGGACACGGACGCCACGCGCCCCGACCAGCCCAGGGGGATCCCGCACGCCACGGTGGGGATGCCGCGCTCGACGAGGTCGCCGAGCAGGGGCTCGTCGGCGTGCGACGAGATGAGCAGGACCCCGTCGACGTGCCCGTCGGAGACGTACGCGGCGGCGTTGACGCGCTCGGTCTCGGTGCCCGCGACGAGCAGGATGAGCGTCATGCCGCGGGCCGCGGTCGCCTCGGCGGCGCCGCGCAGCAGGATCGCGAAGTTGGGGTCGGCGAAGAGCAGGTGCTGCGGCTCGGTCAGCAGGAACGCCACCGAGTTGGAGCGGCCGGTGGCCAGGCTGCGGGCGTGCAGGTTCGCGCGGTAGCCTGTCGAGCGGATCGCCTGCTCGACGGCCTTGCGGGCCTCGGGGGACACCCAGTGCCCGCCGTTCATGACGCGGGAGACCGTGCCCCGCGAGACGCCGGCCTCGGCCGCGACGTCGCGGATGGTCGGTCGGCGACGGCCCCCTGCGGTGCTCTCCACGGAGCACGACTCTAGCCCGCCGGCAGGCGGGAGCGCTGCCATTCCTGGGACGACATCCTGTGCGCGGTCACAGGTCCATAACGACCCGTATCGGGCGGTGGCGCTGCCCACCCGACGTGTGCCTATGCTGTGCACGGTCACAGGCTGTGACCGTGCACAGGCCGAGCGGCCGTGCAGCACGACCCGACGGAGCGTCATGAGCGACACGAGCTGGTTCCCGCGCGAGGCGATCGCCTTCGGGGGTGACTACAACCCCGAGCAGTGGCCCCGCGAGGTCTGGGACGAGGACGTCGCGCTGATGCGCGAGGCCGGCGTCAACCTGGTGAGCGTCGGCATCTTCTCCTGGGCGCTGCTCGAGCCGCGCGAGGGCGAGCACGACTTCGCCTGGCTCGACGACCTGCTCGACCTGCTGCACCGCAACGGCATCGCGGTCGACCTCGGCACCCCCACGGCGTCGCCGCCCGCCTGGTTCTTCCACGCCCACCCCGAGGCCCGCGTCGTCACGCGGGACGGCACCGTGCAGGGCTTCGGCTCGCGCGGCATGGCGTCCCCGAGCTCGCCCGCCTACCGCGAGGCCGCCGTGCGGATCGCCTCGGCCCTGGCCGACCGGTACGCCCAGCACCCCGCCGTCGTCATGTGGCACGTGCACAACGAGTACGGCGCCCCCGTGGGCGAGGACTTCTCGCCCGCGTCGGTCGCGGCGTTCCGCGCCTGGCTGCAGGAGCGCTACGGGTCCCTCGACGGGCTCAACGCCGCGTGGGGCACCGCCTTCTGGGGCCAGCGGTACGCCGAGTGGGAGCACGTCGGCGCCCCCGCGGCGACGCCCTCGGTGGCCAACCCGGCCCAGCGGCTGGACTTCGCCCGGTTCACCGACCACCAGCTGCGTGCGTGCTTCGTCGCCGAGCGCGACGCCATCAAGGCCCGGGCCACCCAGCCGGTCACCACGAACTTCATGGCCAACGAGTGCGCGACCACGGACCTGTGGGCCTGGGCGCGCGAGGTCGACGTCGTCGCGAACGACCACTACCTCACGGCCGCCGACGAGCGCGGCCACGTCGGCCTCGCCCTGGCCGCCGACCTCACGCGCTCGGTGGCCGGCGGGCGCCCGTGGATCCTCATGGAGCACTCCACGTCGGCCGTCAACTGGCAGCCGCGCAACGTGGCCAAGCGCCCCGGCGAGATGGCCCGCAACTCCCTGACGCACCTCGGCCGCGGCGCCGACGCCGTGCTGTTCTTCCAGTGGCGCGCCTCGCGCTCGGGCGCGGAGAAGTTCCACTCGGCGATGCTCCCGCACGCCGGGACCACCTCCCGGGTGTGGCGCGAGGTCACCGCCCTCGGCGCCGACCTCGGCCGCCTCGCGGAGGTCCGCGGCTCGCGCGTGCACGCCGACGTCGCGCTGCTGTGGGACACCGAGTCGTTCTGGGCGCAGGACCTGGAGTGGCGGCCGTCGGTCGACGTGACGCACCGCGAGCGCGTGCGTGCGTACTACGAGCGGCTGTGGCGCGACGGGCTCACGGTCGACATGGCGCACCCGGGTGCGGACCTGTCCGGCTACCGGCTCGTCGTGGCACCGGCGTCGTACCTGCTCACCCAGGCCTCGGCGGACAACCTGCGCCGGTACGTCGCCGGCGGCGGGACGCTGGTGGTGTCGTTCTTCTCGGGCGTCGTCGACGAGAACGACGCCGTCCACCCCGGCGGCTTCGGCGCACCGCTGCGCGACGTCCTCGGGCTGACGGTCGAGGAGTTCCTGCCGCTGCGCGCCGGGGACGCCGCGCGCCTGCTCTGGACCTGGGGCGAGGAGCGCGAGATCGTGGCGGACGTGTGGGCCGACGACATCGCGCTCGAGGGGGCCCAGGTCGTGGCCTCCTACCTCGACGGTCCGGCGGCCGGCGGCCCCGCGGTGACGCGGAACCGGTTCGGCGACGGCACCGCCTGGTACGTCTCGACGCGGCTCGGGATCGACGAGCTCGCGCCGGTGCTGGCGGCCGTCTACGACGACGCGCGCGTCGTGCCCCCGGGCCACGCGCACGACGTCGAGGTCGTCACGCGCCGCGGCGCGGACGCGGACTACGTCGTCGCCCTGAACCACTCGGGCGACGACGCGAAGGTACGGCTCGGCGACGGCGTCGAGCTGCTCACCGGCACCCGGGTCGCGGGTGCGCTCGACCTGCCCGCCGGCGCCGTCGCCGTCGTCCGGCGGCCCACCGGGGGTGATGGCCCGCAGGAGTGACCCCCGCCGGTCGACACGGAGGTCGGCCGGCCGCATTCCCCTCGTCGCAGCGCAGCGATCCCTCCGGGCGCGCGCTGCGGCACCTCACCGGAAGGAACGTCCATGCGCAAGACAGCAGCACTCCCGGTCGCGATGGTCGCGACGGCAGCCCTCCTCGCCGCCTGCAGCGGCGGCGACGCCGAGCCCGCCGCGTCCGAGTCCGCCGCCGCCGGCGGCACCGGCACGCTGACGATCTGGGTCGACGAGAACCGTCAGCCGGCCGTCGAGGCCGCCGCGGCGGACTTCGAGGCCGCGACCGGCGTCACCGTCGAGCTCGTCCAGAAGAACTTCGAGGACATCCGCGCGGACTTCCTCGCGCAGGTCCCCACGGGCGAGGGCCCGGACATCACGGTCGGCGCCCACGACTGGCTCGGCTCGTTCATCGTCAACGGCGTCGTCGACTCCGTGGACCTGGCCGACGCGGACGCCTTCGAGACCGTCGCGACCGAGGCCTTCACGTACGACGGTCAGCTGTACGGCCTGCCGTACGCGCTGGAGACCGTGGCCGTGGTCCGCAACACCGAGCTGGCGCCGGAGCCGACGCCGGACACGTTCGACGCGATGATCGAGGCGGGCCGCGCCTCGGGCGCCAAGCTGCCGTTCGTCATCAACACCGCGGGCACCACGGGTGACGCGTACACGTACTACGGGCTGCAGACGTCGTTCGGCGCCCCCGTGTTCGAGCAGAACGAGGACGGCTCGTACACCACGGACATCGGCATGGGCGGCGAGGAGGGCCAGGCGTTCGCCGCGTGGCTCGGCGAGAACGGCATGGCCGGCACGGGGCTGTTCAGCACGGACTGGACGTACGACATCGCGGTGCAGGAGTTCGCGGACGGCAACGCGCCGTACACGATCGCGGGCCCGTGGGCGATCGCCGCGTTCGAGGAGGCCGGCATCGACGTGGCCGTCGACCCGATCCCGTCCGCCGGTGGCGAGACCGCGGCGCCGTTCGTCGGCGTGCAGGGCTTCTACGTCTCCGCGCAGAGCGAGAACGCGCTGCTCGCGAACGACTTCCTCACCAACTACATGGCCACGCCCGAGGCGCAGACGGCGCTGTACGAGGCCGACCCGCGCATCCCCGCGCTGAGCGAGGTCGCGGAGTCCGTCGCCGAGGACCCGATCGTCGCCGGCTTCCTGGCCGCGTCGCAGAACGGCACGCCCATGCCGTCCATCCCCGAGATGGCCGACGTGTGGGAGTACTGGAACGCGGCGCAGTCGTCGATCATCTCCGGCTCCGCGGAGCCGGCGGCGGCCTGGGACAAGATGCTGGCGGACCTCGAGTCCAACCTCGGCTGATCCCGACCTGATCCCGGCGGGGCACCGGCCACCCCCACGTGGCCACCCCTCCGGCACCGTCCGGCCGGTGCCCCGCCACCCCTCCACGCAGCGTCCCTTCCCTCGGAGGACACATGTCCACGCACGTGCACCCCGCGCCGCCCGGTCCCGGCGGCACCGTCCGTGAGCCGCACGCGCGGCGCTGGGACGGCACCGGGTGGGGCTTCCTCGTCAAGCTCGCCCTCATGGCCGTCGTCAACGCCGTCGGCGTCGGGGTCGTGTGGGCGGCCTGGGTGCAGGGGGCGTGGGGGATCCTCGCGGCGTCGCTCGCCCTGCTGGTCCTGGCCGACTGGGCGTACTTCAGCAAGCGGGCGCTGCCGATGAAGTACATCCTTCCCGGCCTGGTGTTCCTGCTGGTCTTCCAGCTGTTCTCGATGGGCTACACCGCCTACGTGGCGATGACCAACTACGGCACGGGTCACAACACGACCCGCGACCAGGCGGTCGACGCCCTGCTGATCCAGAACGAGCGCCGCGTCGAGGACGCGCCGAGCTACCCGCTGACGATCGTGCAGCGCGACGGCGAGAACGGCTTCGCGATCGTCGACGAGGGCGTGGTGCGGGTCGGCGCGGCCGACGAGCCGCTCGTCGCCGCCCCCGACGCGACGGTCGACGGCACGCGCGTGACGGCGGTGCCCGGCTGGGAGGTCGTGCCGTACGCGACCCTCATGGGTGACCAGGCGCTCCAGCAGGAGGTCGTGGACCTGCGCGTGCCGGTCTCCGACGACGCGGACGACGGCTCGATCCGCACCCGCGAGGGCACCACCGGCTCGGTGTACCGCTCCGCGCTGGTCTGGGACGCCGACGCCGTGACGATGACGAACACCGAGACCGGTGTCGTGTACTCGGCGAGCGACGAGGGCAGCTTCGTGGCCCCCGACGGCACCGCGCTGCCGGTCGGCTGGCGCGTGGGTGTCGGCTTCGACAACTTCACGCGGGCGTTCACCGACGACGACTACTCGGGGCCGCTGCTGCGGATCACGGCGTGGACGTTCGCGTTCGCGATCCTCACGGTCGCCACGAGCTTCCTGCTGGGCCTGCTGCTGGCCATCGTGTTCAACGACCCGCGGGTGCGGGGCCGCAAGGTGCTGCGGACGCTGTTCATCCTCCCGTACGCGTTCCCGGCGTTCCTGTCGGCGCTGCTGTGGCAGGGCATGCTCAACTCCAACCCCGACTACGGGATCATCAACCAGCTGTTCTTCTTCGACACCCGCATCCCGTGGCTCGAGGACCCGCTGCTGGCCAAGCTGGCGATCATCGGCGTGAACCTGTGGCTGAGCTTCCCGTACTGGTTCCTCGTGTGCACCGGCGCCCTGCAGTCGCTCCCCGACGACGTCATGGAGGCCGCCCGCATCGACGGCGCCGGCCGCTGGCGGACGTGGCGGTCGATCACCATGCCGCTGCTGCTGGTCTCGACCGCGCCGCTGCTGATCTCGTCGTTCGCCTTCAACTTCAACAACTTCACGATCATCTACATGCTCACCGGCGGCGGACCGCGCTTCACGGACACCTCGGCCGTGCTCGGGCACACCGACATCCTGATCTCGATGATCTACCAGATCTCCGGGGTCGCGGGCGGCCGGGCGGACTTCGGCCTGGCCAGCGCCCTGTCGATCATCATCTTCGTCATCATCGGGACCATCTCGGCCCTGGCGTTCCGACGCACGCGCAAGCTGGAGGAGGTCCTCTGATGGCCACCGTGACGACGACCCACGACCGGTCCCGCGTGCGCCGCTCGCGCTGGCTCGCGGAGGTCGGGTGGAAGTACCCGTTCGCCGCGCTGATCGTCTTCTACGCCGCGTTCCCGCTGGTCTACGTGCTCTCGGCCGCGGTCGCGAGCACCGGCACGCTGACGGGGTCCACGTCGCTGTTCCAGTCGTTCTCGACCGCGAACTTCGAGGCCCTGGGCGCGACCCGGTTCTGGTCGTGGGCGGTCAACAGCCTCGTCATCGGCGGGGCCACCGCGGTCGGCTCGGTGCTCATGGGCGCCGCGGCCGCGTACGCGTTCTCGCGGTTCTCGTTCCGCGGCCGCCGCGGCGGGCTCACCGCCCTGCTCATCATCCAGATGTTCCCGCAGATGCTCGCGTTCGTGTCGATCTTCCTGCTGCTCATCGCGCTGGGCGAGGTCGTCCCCGCGCTCGGCCTGAACAGCAAGCTCGCGCTCATCGCCGTGTACCTCGGCGGTGCGCTCGGCACCAACACGTTCCTCATGTACGGGTTCTTCAACACGATCCCGCGCGAGCTCGACGAGGCCGCCAAGATCGACGGCGCCACGCACGCCCAGATCTACTGGACGATCATCCTGCGCCTGGTCACGCCGATCCTCGCGGTCGTGGGCCTGCTGTCGTTCATCGCGACGTTCGGCGAGTTCATCCTCGCCCGCGTCATCCTCACGTCCGACCGCAACTGGACGCTCGCGGTCGGCATGTACGGGTGGGTCTCCCAGCAGCTCAACGCCAACTGGGGCCTGTTCGCCGCCGGTGCGGTCATCGCGGCCCTGCCCGTCCTCGTGCTCTTCCTCGTCCTGCAGAAGTACATCGTCGGCGGTCTGACCGCCGGCTCCGTCAAGGGCTGACCCGCACCACCACGCACCACCCCGCCGCGGCCCCACCCCTCCCCGGGCCGCGGCGGGTGCGGCGCCCTGCCGTCCCGGCCCGGGCGCCGCCCATGCTCGAACGACGACGATCGACATGAAGGGACACCCACGTGCGCGCACGTCATCCACGCAGGACCGTCGCGGTCGCCGCGGCCTGCGGCCTGGTCCTCACCCCGCTCGCCGCCCTGCCCGCCGGTGCCGCCGACGCACCCACGGACGGGCCCGTCGAGGCCGGCATCGTCGTCGACAAGGTCGACGGCCTCGCCGCGGACTTCGTCCAGGGCGTCGACGTCTCCTCGGTGCTCTCCCTCGAGGAGTCCGGCGTCGTGTTCCGCGACGCGTCCGGCCAGGAGGCCGACCTGTTCGACGTGCTCGCCGGCTCCGGCGTCACGCACGTGCGCGTGCGGGTCTGGAACGACCCGTTCGACGCGGACGGCAACGGCTACGGCGGCGGCGACGTCGACGTGGACCGGGCCGTCGAGATCGGCGAGCGGGCCACCGCCGCCGGGCTGGGCGTCCTCGTGGACTTCCACTACTCGGACTTCTGGGCGGACCCCGCCAAGCAGCAGGCCCCCAAGGCGTGGGCGGACCTCACCGTCGCGCAGAAGGCCGCCGAGGTCACCGACTACACGACGGCGAGCCTGCAGGCGTTCGAGGACGCCGGCGTCGACGTGACGATGGTGCAGGTCGGCAACGAGACCAACAACGGGATCGCGGGCGTCACCGGCTGGGACGGCATGGCGCAGATCTTCTCCGCGGGCAGCGCCGCGGTGCGCGACGTCCTGCCCGACGCGCAGGTCGCGCTGCACTTCACGAACCCCGAGACCGCCGGCCGGTACGCCGGGTACGCCGCCGCGCTCGACGCGCGCGACGTCGACTACGACGTCTTCGCCACGTCGTACTACCCGTTCTGGCACGGCACGACGACGAACCTGACGGCGGTGCTCGGCCAGGTCGCCGACACCTACGGCAAGCAGGTCATGGTCGCCGAGACCTCCTGGGCCACGACGCTCGAGGACGGCGACGGGCACGGCAACGTCATCGACCTGGCGTCCGAGGCCACGCAGTACCCGGTCAGCGTCCAGGGCCAGGCCACGGCCTGGCGCGAGGTCGTCGCGGCCGTGCACGCCCTCGGCGACGCCGGCGTGGGCGTCTTCTACTGGGAGCCCGCGTGGCTGCCCGTCGGCCCCGCGAGCGAGGTCGAGGCCAATCGCCTCCTGTGGGAGGAGCACGGCTCCGGCTGGGCGTCGAGCTTCGCGGGCGAGTACGACGCCCACGACGCCGGCCAGTGGTACGGCGGCTCCGCGTGGGACAACCAGGCGATGTTCGCCGCCGACGGCACGCCCCTGGAGTCCCTGCAGGTGTTCCGGTACGTGCGCACCGGCGCGACCGCGCCCCGCGAGGTCGTCTCCGTCGAGCCGGTCCACGTCACGGTCGAGGACGGGCAGGACGTCACGCTGCCCGGCACCGTCGAGGTGACCTACAACGACGGCTCCGTCGAGGACGAGGCCGTCACGTGGAGCTCCGCGACCGACTGGATCCGCGGCCCCGGCGAGTACACCGTGCGCGGCACGACCGCCGCGGGACGCGCCGTCACCGCCACCGTCGAGGTGCTCGCCGCCAACCTCGTCCGCAACGGCGGGTTCGAGGACGACGACCTGGGCATGTGGACCATCACGTGGGACACCGCCAAGGTCGCCGAGGGCTCCGACGTGCCGGCCGGCACCCGGGCCGTGAACTTCTGGCTCGGCACCCCGTACACGCTCGGCGTCGGGCAGACCGTCGCCGACGTCCCCGCGGGCACGTACACCCTCAGCGCCACCGGCCACGGCAGCCTCGAGGGCGGCGAGGGGGCGGTCACGCTGTCCGCGACCACCGCGTCCGGCACCCGCTCGGCCGAGCTCCCGCTCGCCGGCTGGCAGCAGCTGCGCACCGCGACCGTCGAGGACGTCGTCCTCACCGAGGCCGGCACCGTGACCGTCGCGCTCGAGGGCGAGCTGCCCGCGGGGGCGTGGGGCTGGGTCGACGCGTTCGTGCTGACGCCCGCCGCCGCGGCGCCCGCCGACACCGCTGCCCTGGTCGCGGTGCTCGACCGTGCCGACGCCGTCGACCGGTCCGCCTGGACGCCCGCGTCGCTGGCCGTGCTGGACGACGCCGTCGAGGTCGGGCGCGTCGTGCTGGCCGGCTCGCGCACCACCGCCGACGACGTCGACGCCGCCGTGGCCCTCGTCGAGGCGGCGCTGACCGGCCTCGTCGCGCTCGACAGCGAGCCCACGCCCACCCCGTCGCCGACCGCCACCCCGACCGCGGGCCCCACGACGGAGCCCACCGCTGAGCCCACCGCGGAGCCGACGGCCGAGCCCACCGCGACGCCGACCCCCGGCACGAGCGCGCCGGGCATGACGCTCGACCGGACCCGTGTCCGCCCCGGCGAGCCGGTGACGTTCCGCCTCACCGGCCTGACGGTCGACGAGGTCGAGATCGGCGTGGCCAGCACCTACCGCAAGCTCCTCGACGTCGAGGTCGTCGACGGCGCGGCCACCGCGACCGTCGTGGTCCCGACCGACCTGGAGCCCGGCGTGCACCACCTGCAGGCGCGCGGCCCCGACGGCGAGGTGCTCGCGCAGGTCGCGTTCACCGTCGCCGGGAGCCCGGTCGTCGACCGCCTGAGCGACACCGGCGCCTCCGTGGGCGTCGCTCTCGGGGTCGTCGCGCTCCTGCTGGCCTCCGGGGGTGCGGCCCTGGTGATCAGCCGTCGTCGTCGGGCCGTCCAGGCCTGACGCCGACCCGGTGCGACCGCGCGCCGTCCGCCCTGCCGGGCGGGCGGCGCGCGGCGCGTCCGGGTCAGTCGGCGGTGGGGGAGCGGTGGGTCTCGACGGCCACGACCCGGGGGCCGCGGGGCGTGCGCGCCGTGTGCGCGACCAGGACCTCGCCGGGGGCGAGGAACGGGTTCGTCCGGGGCAGGACGTCGGCGACGACGCGGCGCGAGTGCTCGGCGAGCACGTCGAGGACGGTCGGCAGCACGGGCCGGTGCGTGCACAGCACCGCGTCGGCGGGGTCGTGCAGCAGGTCCGCGACGACGGCGGCGACGCGCGCGGGGGACGACACGTGCTCGGCCTCGGTGAGGACGTCGGCGACCTCCGCGGTCAGGCCCGCCGCGGTCGCGTACGGGGTGACCGTCGCGGCGCAGCGCTCCCACCGGCTGGTCACCACGCGGGCGGCGCCGTACGCGGCGAGCAGCGGCACCAGCGCACGGGCCTGGCGCTGCCCGAGCCCCGTCAGCGGGCGGTCGTCCTCCGTGCCGCCCCACAGCGACCGCTTGCGCGCCTGCCCGTGACGGGCCACCACGAGCGCCCGGGTGCCCAGCCGGTCCTTGGCGTAGGCCTCGACCAGCGCGTCGAGCGGGGCGACGTCCTCGCGGCGGGTGAGCATGCCGGCCGCGGTGCGCACGTCGAACCAGTCCCAGTGGTCGATCTCGTCGCGGTCCGTGTGCGGCACGGGCGGGCGGGCGGACATCGGTGCGGCGTCGGAGCGACCCGCGACCTGCGCGGCCCAGTAGTGCACGCGCTTGAGCGTGCCGCCGTTGACGGTGTACTCCAGCCCGGGCAGCGCGCGGCCCAGCACGACGGGCAGGCCCGTCTCCTCCTCGACCTCGCGCACCGCCGCGACCGGTGCGGACTCGCCCGGGTCGAGCTTGCCCTTGGGCCACGACCAGTCCTTGTACCGGGGGCGGTGCACGAGCGCGACCTGCAGCTCGCGGGCCCGCACCCGCCACACCAGCGCACCGGCCGCCTCGACGACCGTCCGCGGTGCGCTCACCGGGAGGTGCCCGGGCGGCGCCTCTGCCGGTGGATCAGCACGGCCTGCAGGTCCGTGAGCGGGCCGTCCGGGCCCTGGTGGTGCCGCGTCCACGAGCCGTCCTGCTCCAGGTGCCACGACGACGTGGTGTCGGCCACGGACTCGTCGATGAGCTCGACGAGCTCGGCCACGTGGTCCGGGTCCGCCACGCGCACCAGCGCCTCGACGCGACGGTCGAGGTTGCGGTGCATGAGGTCGGCCGAGCCGATGTACACCTCGGGGCCCTCGAACCCGTCGTCGGACGACGGCGACGCGTGCGCGAACGCGAACACCCGCGAGTGCTCCAGGAACCGGCCCAGGATGGACCGCACGCGGATGGTCTCGGACAGGCCGGGCACCCCCGGGCGCAGGGCGCAGATGCCCCGGACGTTGATGTCGACGGGCACGCCCGCCTGCGACGCCCGGTAGAGCGCGTCGATGGTGGCCTCGTCGACCATCGAGTTGACCTTGATCTTGATCCACGCGGGCTCGCCGCGCCGGGCGGCCTCGGCCTCGCGCTCGATCCGGTCGACGAGCCCGGCGCGCACCTGGCGCGGCGCGACGAGCAGCCGGTGGAAGCGGGACTTCGGGGCGTAGCCCGACAGCTGGTTGAACAGCCGCGTCAGGTCCTGCCCGACCTCCTGGTCCGCCGTCAGCAGGCCCAGGTCGGTGTAGAGGCGCGCGGTCTTGGGGTGGTAGTTGCCCGTGCCGACGTGGCTGTAGCGGCGCAGGCCGTCGGACTCCTGGCGCACGACCAGGCTCAGCTTGCAGTGCGTCTTGAGGCCGACGATCCCGTAGACCACGTGCACGCCGGCCTGCTCGAGCTTGCGCGCCCACGAGATGTTGTTCTGCTCGTCGAACCGCGCCTTGATCTCGACCAGCGCCAGGACCTGCTTGCCGGCCTCGGCGGCGTCGATGAGGGCGTCGACGATGGGGGAGTCGCCCGAGGTGCGGTACAGGGTCTGCTTGATCGCCAGCACGTGCGGGTCGGCGGCCGCCTGCTCGAGGAACGTCTGCACCGACGTGGAGAACGAGTCGTACGGGTGGTGCAGGAGCACGTCGCGCGCGCGGATCGCCGCGAACACGTCCGTCGGGGTCGCGGACTCCACCTCGGCCAGGTGCCGGTGCGTCGACGGCACGAACCGCGGGTGCTGCAGCTCGGGCCGGTCGAGGTCCGCGACGACGTTCAGGCCCGTGTGGTCCAGCGGCGCGGGCAGCTCGTAGACGTCCTCCGGCGCGATCCCGAGCTCGCGCACGAGGATCTTGCGGACCCGGGGGCTGATGCCCTCGGCGATCTCCAGGCGCACGGGCGGGCCGAAGCGGCGCCGCAGCAGCTCCTTCTCCATCGCCTTGAGGAGGTTCTCGGCGTCGTCCTCCTCGACCTCCACGTCCTCGTTGCGGGTGATGCGGAACGTGTGGAACTCCCGCACCTCCATGCCGGGGAACAGCTGGTCGAGGTGCTGGGCGATGACGTCCTCGACCGGCACGAACGACGTGGGCGACTTGTCCGCGCCCGTGTGGTTGTCCGGGGCGCTGGGCCGGCCCGACGCGTCGACGGCGATGTACCGGGGCAGCAGCGGCGGCACCTTCACGCGCGCGAAGTGCTCCTTGCCGCTCGCGGGGTTGACCACGCTGACCGCGAGGTTCAGCGACAGCCCCGAGATGTACGGGAACGGGTGCGCGGGGTCCACGGCCAGCGGGGTGAGCACCGGGAAGATCTGCCGGCGGAAGAACTTGTGCAGGCGGTCCTGCTCGGCGTCGCCCAGGTCGTCCCAGCGCACGATCCGGATGCCCTCGTCGGCGAGGGCCGGGTGCACCTGCTCGGCGAACACCGCCGCGTGCCGGGCCATGAGCACGTGCGCCCGCTCGCTGATCGCCTCGAGCACCTGGCGCGGCGAGCGGCCCGACGCGGCCGTCACCGCGATGCCCGTGGCGATCCGCCGCTTGAGGCCCGCGACCCGCACCATGAAGAACTCGTCGAGGTTCGAGGCGAAGATCGCGAGGAACCGCACCCGCTCGAGCAGCGGCACGTCCGGGTCCTCGGCCAGCTCCAGCACCCGCTGGTTGAAGGCCAGCCAGGACAGCTCGCGGTCGAGGAACCGGTCGTCCGGCAGCGGCGTGTCGTGCGGGTGCGCGGGCTGCTCGACGACCTCGACGTGCTCGGCGATGCGGGCGGCCAGCTCCGGGTCCATCGTGGGGGCGTCGGTCATGCACCCATCGTGGCATCGCTCGGTGAACTCGTCGTGTCCTGCGGGTGCGGCGTGCCGGACGTGCCGCCCGACGCGCCGCCGACCGCCCCGTCGGGGGCGTCGTCACCCGCCCCGACGGCGGCCTCGGTGGCGTCGTGCATGACGTCCGCGGAGACGGTGGTGAACCCCGCCCGCCCGTACGTGTGCACCGCGACGGTGTTGTCCGCCTCCGTGTAGAGCAGCGCGCGACGCAGGCCCGCGTCGCGCAGGTGCGTCAGCCCGAGAGCGGTCAGCGCGCGGCCCAGGCCGAGGCCCTGCGCGTCCGGGTCCACGCCGACCACGTAGATCTCGCCGACGCGCTCGTCGGGTGCCGCGCCCGGGGCCTCGCCCGCCGGGTGCACCTTCGTCCACACCGAGCCGAGCAGCACCCCGTCGCGCTCGGCGAGCAGGAACCCCGCCGCGTCGAACCACGCCTCGGCCTCGCGCGAGCGCAGGTCGTCCGACGTCATGCGGCCCTGCTCCGGGTGGTGCGCGAACGCCCGGGCGTTGACCCGGCGCCATGCGTCCTCGTCCTGCCCGGGAACGAACGCCCGCACCCGCACGCCCGGCGGCAGCGTCGGCGCGGCCGGCGGGTGCGCGTCCAGGTCGACACCCATGAGCAGCAGCTCGCGCACCACGGGCATGCCCTGCGCGGCGGCCAGCGCCCGGGCCGCGGGGAGGTCGCCGTGGGCCCACACGTGCAGGCGGCGGCCGGGGACGGCCGCCGCCCGGGCTCGTGCGGCGTCGAGGAGTGCCGACCCGACGCCGCGCCGGCGGTGGTCGGGGTGGACGACCAGCTCGGCGCGTGCCGTCGTCGTGGACCCGACGTCCACCTGGGCGTACCCGACGACCTCGGCCGTGCCGGCGGGGACCCCCGCCACGCCGTGCGCCACCAGGTGCACCACGGGTGCCTCGGCGTCACGCAGACGCAGCAACGGCTGCTCCGAGAGCGGCGGCACGCCGTCCTGCGCGGCGGCGTCCCGCTGCAGCGCCCGCACCAGCGCGGACGTGCGCTCGTCGAGCGGCGCGGGCAGCGCGAGGACCGTGGTGGCGTCGTCGTCCGGCATCCCCCCATCCCACCACGGCCCACCCGTCCGGCGGTCGCCGGGGCGGGTGATCCGCCGGGGTCCGGCAGCCCTCGCGGACGCCTGCGCAGGGCGGGGAACCGGTACCGTGGTGCCCTCTATGGACGGACCGCACACGCGCACCGCGCAGCAGCCCGACGCCGCCGGCACGAGCGGCTCCGGCCCCGTCCCCGCAGCCGTCCCGGAGCCTCGCAACCCGCTCGTCGGGCGGTCCATGAACCCCGTCGACGCCGAGCCGCTGGACGACCTCCCCGTGCTGCCGGCGCGGCTCGAGGCGCCCGTGCTCCCGCCCGTCGCCGGGCCCCTGGCGCCCCCGCCGGTCCTGGACCCCGCGCACGCCCCGGACCCCGCGCGGGTGCTGGTCCCCGGCGCTGTGCCCGTGCCCTTCCTGTCCGTCTCCCCGCCGACGGCTCCGCCGCCGACGACCTCGCCGCCGACGGCCCCGCGGCCCACGGCCGCCCCGGGCTCCCCGTCTCCCCGCACGACCGCGCCCCGGGAGGGCGCGCCTCCTGAGGGGACGTCAGCCGCGGGGGTGCCCGCTCGTGCCGACGGCACGGCTCCGCTCTCGCGCCGCGCGCTGCGTGCGCTGCGGCAGCAGGCGGAGCAGGAGGCCGCGCAGGAGGCCGAGCGCACCGCGGCCCAGGAGGGTGCGGTCGCCGCTCTCGCGCCGACGGCCGACGCCGGCCTGACCTCGTGGTCCGAGCGTGCCCCGCGGGACGCGGCGGCGCCTGCACCGGACGCGGCCGCGCCGGAGGCCGCCGTGCCTGCACCGGAGGCATCCGCCGCCCCTGTGGTCGACGTCCGTCCCCGGCCCGCGTCTGAGCCCCAGGCCGAGGCGGTCCCGGAGCCTGAGGTGGAGCCGGTCCCGGAGCCTGAGGTGGAGCCGGTCCCGGAGCCCGAGGTGGAGCCGACTCCGGAGCCTGAGCCGGCCCCGGACCCCGAGCCAGCTCCCGAGGTGGAGCCGGTGGCCGAGCCCGCACCTGAGGTGGAGACGGGGCCCGAGACGGAGCCCGAGCCTGAACCCGCGCCCGCGCCTGAACCCGCGCCTGCGCCGGAGTCGACTCCAGAGCCCGCGTCGCCCGCCGAGCCCGAGGCCGAACCGGTCGCGCAGGTCGCGCCGGCGACGGAGGCGGCCCCGGAGGTCGACGAGACCTCCGCGCCGGCCGCGCCCACGCCGGACCGGCCCGTGCCGGCGGCGGAGGCCTCGCCGAGCCGGCGGGCCCGCCGCCGTGCGCAGGAGCCGCGGCCGGTCGAGGTGGACGTGCTCGTCGTCGGCGCCGGGCAGGCCGGCCTGTCCGCGGGGCACCACCTGCGGCGCACCGGCCTCGTCCCCGTCGGCAGCGCCGGGTGGGAGAAGGCCAGCGGCACGTTCGTGGTGCTGGACGACAACGCGGCACCCGGCGGGGCGTGGCAGCACCGGTGGGACGGCCTGACGATGGCCGACGCGCACCACGTGCACGAGCTCCCGGGCCTGCCGCTCGTCGTCCCGGACCCGGCGGAGCCGGCCAACCGTGCGGTCCCGTACTACTTCGCGCAGTACGAGGAGGCGTTCGGCCTCAACGTCCAGCGTCCCGTGCGCGTGGTGCGGGTCGAGGCGGGCCCGGACGACCGGCTGCTGGTGACGACGCGGCACGTCGAGCACCCGCAGGAGTCGGTCGTGTGGGCGGCGCGGGGCCTGGTCAACGCGTCGGGCACGTGGCAGCGCCCGTTCTGGCCGGCGTACCCGGGCCGCAGCACCTTCACCGGGCGTCAGCTGCACGCCCGCGACTACACCGGTGCCGACGACCTCGCGGACGGGCACGTCGTGGTCGTCGGCGGCGGGACGTCCGCGGTGCAGATGCTCCTGGACCTGGCGCGGGTCACCACGACCACGTGGGTGACGCGACGCCCGCCGCTGTGGGTCGCGGGCGGTGACGAGCGCCGGCTCGCGCCCGAGGCCGGCATCGCCGCGGTCGCGCGGGTCGACGGCCGCACCCGTGCCGGGCTGCCGCCCGGCTCGGTGGTCGGCGCGACGGGTCTGCCGCTGTCCCCGGTCAACCGCGCGGGCATCGAGTCGGGGGTGCTGCGCGCACGTCCCGTCTTCTCGCGCATCACCCCGACGGGCGTCGTGTGGGACGCGACGGGCGGGACCCTGCCCGACGGGTGGGTGGACGGGCCCGACGAGGTCGAGGCGCGCACGATCCTGTGGGCGACGGGCTACCGGGCGGCGCTCGACCACCTCGCACCGCTGGCCCTGCGGGGCCCCGGCGGCGGCATCGTGATGGACGGCACCCGGGTGGTGGCGGACCCGCGCCTGCAGCTGGTCGGCTACGGACCCAGCGCCTCGACCGTGGGGGCGAACCGGGCCGGCCGGGAGGCGGTCGTCAACCTGCGGCGCACGCTCGACTGGTGACGTGCGACCGGCCCCCGCCCCGTGAGGGACGAGGGCCGGTCGACGCCGCTGCCGGTCAGGTCAGCTGCAGGTGACCGGGACGGTGCCCGTCGGTGCGGTGCCCGAGCCGATGAAGCCGTACGCGGTGCTGGACCCGGCGGCGAGCGTGCCGTTCCACGCCGCGTTCGTCACGGTGACGGCGCTGCCGGTGCCGGCGAACGTGCCGCTCCAGCCCTGCGTCACGCTCGCGCCGCCGGGCAGCGTGAACGTCGTGCGCCACGCCTGCGTGGCCGTGGCGCCCGCGGTGACGGTCACCTCGCCCTGGAAACCGCCGGGCCAGGAGCCGACCACCCGCAGGGCCGCCGTGCAGCCGCCGGGGTTCGGCGTGGGCGTCGGCGTCACGGTGGGCGTGGGCGTGGGCGTGGGCGTGGGCGTGGGGGTCGGGGTGGGCGTGACCGTCGGCGTCGGGGTGGGCGTCGGGGTCACGGTCGGCGTCGGCGTGGGCGTCGGCGTGCTGCCGCCGAAGTACGTCGCCGTCTGCGCGGTCGCCTTGATCCCGTTCGGGCCGTCGAAGATCCGCACGCCCCACGGCGTCTTCTGCGCCGGGTTGAAGGACGTCACCATGTCGAGGTACTCGACACCGCCGCCGTTGCCCGACCACGACCAGCCGTAGTAGCCGATGCCGCGCTCTTGCGCCTCGGCCATGATCGTGTCCTCGTCGGGGTTGCCGTCGGAGTGGTCGAACCCGAACTCGCCGATGACCAGCGGCAGACCGTTCGCCTCGAACGCGTCGAGGTACGACGTGATCGTCGACGCCTGCGCGTACACGCCGTACATGTGGATCGAGAACAGCGTGTTGTCGTCGGGGTCGGCCGCGGCGACCGTCGGCGCCTGGGTGCGCATGATGCCGCCCCAGTCCTGGCCCCACATGGGCGCGTCGACCACGATGTTGTGGTCCAGGCCCGCGGCGCGGATCGTCTGGATCGCCGCGGAGGTGTCCGCCGCCCACTGCGACGACACGGCCTGGTTGTTGCCGTAGGGCTCGTTGCCGATGTTGATCTGCACGAAGTCCTCGGTGCCCTCCAGCACCGGCTTCAGCGAGACCCAGTACTGCGCGGCCTGCGCGAGCGTGGCGGCGCCGGACTGCTCGCCGTACCCGGTGGTGTCGTGCACCTCGAGCATGCAGACCAGCTCGTTGGCCTCGCACAGGTCGATCACGCCGGCGACGTCGGACGCGCTGTTCTGCGTCCAGCGCGTGCCGTTCGACAGCACGACGCGCACGGCGTTCGCCCCGGCGGCACGGATCGCGGGCAGCGCCGTCGGCGTCTGCGACACGTACCAGGTGTGCGCGTGGCTGACGCCGCGCGCGACGAACGGCGTGCCGTCCTGCTCGACGAGCCGGGTGCCGGAGATGTGCAGGCCGACCGGGTCGGCGGCCGACGCCGACGTGGCGAGCGCGGTGACACCGGTCAGCGTGACCAGCGCCGCGGCACCGGCCGCGACGGCGCGCGTGGGCAGACTCTTCATGGACGTCCTCGTTCCGCGAGAGAGGTGGGGGAGCACCCGCCCGCCGGGTCCGCCGGCCGGTCGGCGGGCGGGTGCGTGGCCAGACAACCAGCGCCCGCCCGCCCGCGGCACGGGCCTAAACGCTTCGCACGTCCAGCCCGCGCCGCCCCGGGCGGTCGACCGCCCGGGGCGCCCGCCCGGTCGGCTGCTCAGTCCGCCGACGGTGCGGGCCGCTGCAGGCCCTGCGCGATGAGGTCCATCACCGACGCGTCCGCCAGCGTCGTCGCGTCGCCGACGGTGCGGTGCTCGGCGACGTCGCGCAGCAGGCGGCGCATGATCTTGCCCGAGCGCGTCTTCGGCAGCTCCGGCACCACGAGCACCTGCCGGGGCTTGGCGATCGGCCCGATCTCCTTGGCGACGTGGTCGCGCAGCGTCTGCTGCACCGCGTCCGGGTCGGTGCCGAGCACCTCGAGCGCGTCCTGCCGCAGGATCACGAACGCGACGACCGCCTGGCCCGTGGTGTCGTCGGACGCGCCGACGACCGCGGCCTCGGCGACCCACGTGTGCGAGACCAGCGCCGACTCGATCTCCGTGGTCGACAGCCGGTGCCCGGAGACGTTCATGACGTCGTCGACCCGGCCGAGCAGCCACACGTCGCCGTCGGCGTCCTTCTTCGCGCCGTCGCCGGCGAAGTACAGCCCGCGGAACCGCGACCAGTACGTGTCCGCGTACCGCTGGGGGTCGCCCCAGATGCCGCGCAGCATCGACGGCCACGGCTCGGTGACCACGAGGTACCCGCCCGAGCCGTTCGGCACCGGCTGCGCGGTGTCGTCGACGACGTCGGCGGCGATCCCCGGCAGCGGCACCTGCGCCGACCCGGGCTTGGCGGTCGTGACGCCCGGCAGGGGGCTGATCATGATGGCGCCGGTCTCGGTCTGCCACCACGTGTCCACCACGGGGGTGCGGTCGCCGCCGATGACGCGCCGGTACCAGGTCCACGCCTCGGGGTTGATGGGCTCGCCCACCGACCCCAGCACCCGCAGGCTCGACAGGTCGTGCGCGGCGGGGATCGCGTCGCCCCACTTCATGCACGTGCGGATCGCCGTGGGCGCCGTGTAGAGGATCGTCACGCCGTACTTCGCGACGATCTCCCACCAGCGGCCCTTGTGGGGGGTGTCGGGCGTGCCCTCGTACACCACCTGGGTCGCGCCGTTGACCAGGGGGCCGTAGACGACGTACGTGTGCCCGGTGATCCATCCGACGTCGGCGGTGCACCAGTACACGTCCGTCTCGGGCTTGAGGTCGAACACGTTGAGGTGCGTCCACGCCGCCTGGGTGAGGTACCCGCCGGTGGTGTGGAAGATCCCCTTGGGCTTCCCGGTGGTGCCCGACGTGTAGAGGATGAACAGCGGGTGCTCGGCGTCGACCTCGACGGGCTCGTGCTGCGCCGACGCGGCCTCGACCGCGTCGTGCCACCAGACGTCGCGTCCCTGCGTCCACTCCACGGGCTGCCCGGTGCGCCGCACCACGAGCACGTGCGCGACGCTCGGGGCGCCCTTGGCGAGGGCCTCGTCGACGGCCGGCTTGAGCGCGCTCGGCGCACCGCGGCGGAACCCGCCGTCGGCCGTCACCACGACCTTGGCCTCGGCGTCGAGGATCCGCGAGCTCAGCGCCTCGGCCGAGAACCCGCCGAACACGACCGAGTGCGCGGCACCCAGGCGGGCGCACGCCAGCATCGTGACGATCGCCTCGGGGATCATCGGCAGGTAGACCGCGACCCGGTCGCCCGTGCGCACGCCCAGCGCGGCCAGCGCGTTCGCGGCCTTCGACGTCTCGCGCTGCAGGTCCGCGTAGGTCAGCGTGCGGGTGTCGCCGCCCTCGCCCTCGAAGTGGATCGCGACCCGGTCGCCCCGGCCCGCCTCGACGTGCCGGTCCACCGCGTTGTACGTCGCGTTGAGCCGGCCGTCGGCGAACCACCGGAAGAACGGGGCGTCCGAGGTGTCGAGGGTCTGCGTGAAGGGCGTCGACCAGCTCAGCAGCTCGCGCGCCTGGTCGGCCCAGAACCCCGGCCGGTCCGCGGCGGCCCACGCGTACAGGTCCGCGTGGGCGTTGGCCTGCGCGGCGAAGTCCGCGTCGGGCGGGAACCGGCGGTCCTCGGTGCTGAGGTTCTCGAGCCCGCCGTGGTCGGCGCGCCCGCCGTCGGCAGGCAGGGCCTCGGCGGGCGGGACGGGGGCGGGCGTCGGGGACGGCTCGGTCACGGTGCTTCTCCTCCGCAGCGGCATCGGTGCAAGGACGGGGCCCGGCGAGGGGCCCGCCACCAGGACATTAGTCCCGCCGGTGCGCCGGCGCGCCCCCCACCCGGATCCGGTCCGGGCCGGTCGGGGTCAGGCGGGCGAGGCGGCACCCGGCTCCGGGTGCGGGCCGGCAGGTGCGGACGGGTGCGGCACGGAGTGCGCGCCCGCGTGCCGGTTGCGCTCGCGGAAGACCCCCAGGTGCACGCCCCGGCGGCGGGCGAGCGCCGTCACGAGACCCGCGACGAGCAGCAGGGCGCCCGCCACGAGCAGCGTGCCCGACGTGCCGGCCACGACGACGTGCGTCACCGTCACGGTCCAGGCGTCCGACGTCACGATCTCGAGCGCCTGCGCGCGCGCGACGCCGGGCGCGTACAGCGCGAACGCCCCGGTGACGGTGAGCACCGTCCCCGCCGTGAGGGGGACCGCCGCGGTCCACAGCCCGAGCGCCAGGAGCGTGCACAGCAGCACGAGGCCGATCGAGACCAGCACGATGCCGAGCACGTCGAGCGACGCGTCCCAGGTGCCGGCCTGCACGACGAGGATGCGGGACTGGCCCAGGAGCGTCAGCCCGATCGCGAACGGGGTGATCAGCAGCGCGACGAGGACGCCGCCCACGTGCGCGCCCCAGGTGGGTGTCCGGGGGGCGTTGGGATCGGGGAAGAGCTCGTCCGCGGGGTCCTCGACCGGGGACGCGACGGTGCGCGGCACGGCCGCCGTCGCACCGGTCGCCGGGCGGGGCTCGGCGGGCGGCGCCACGGGCGGTGACGCGGCAGACGGGGGAGCCGGTGCCGGTGAGGGCGCCGGTGCGGGAGCAGGTGCCGGCGCGGCGACCACGGGCACAGGACCCGTGCCGGGCACGAGCGCCGGGCCGGTGTGCGCGTCGGCGGGGACGTCCTCCGGCGGTGCCGGCGCCGGGCGGGCGACCGCGTGGCGCCCGGTGTCGACGGCCGGCTCGGCAGCCGGCTCGACGTCCGGTGCCGGGTGTGGCGTGGGTGGCTCGGCGGCGTCGGGCGTCGTGGTGCGGGGGCCCTGCGGGTCGGAGGTGCTCACGGCGTGCTCCTGCGGTCGCGCGGCGGCGTCCGCCGGACGCCTCGTCCGACCACGCTAGTGCGGCAGGCCTGCTCCTGCCGGTCGGCGCCCCGGCGCGGCGGCCATCGGCTCCGGTGCTGCCTCCACGGGCACGGGCGCCGGTCGCGCGCCGTAGGCGTACGCCGCCCCGACGAGCACGGCCCCACCGAGCGTGTTGCCCACCCCGACCGCCAGCACGTTCCGCGCGAACTCCCCGACCGTCGCCCCCGGGACGCCCGTGAGCAGGCCGAACCAGAACGTCGTCATGTTCGCCACGACGTGCTCGAACCCGGACGTGATGAAGACCAGCACGCACGCGAACACCACGAGGATCCGCGCGACCTCGCCGCGCAGCCGCGCCCAGCACCACACGGCCAGGCAGACCATGAGGTTGCACAGCACGCCCCGGACCACCAGCTGCAGCGTCGTCGCCTCGGCCTTGTGCTCGATCATCCGGGCGATGTTCTGCCCCGCGGCGGTCTCGGGCGCCAGCACCCCCGACCCGGCCAGCAGCGCCGCGAAGACGAGGGCGCCGAGCAGGTTGCCGCCCAGGCAGGCCAGCAGCACCGCACCCGCGCGGCCCCAGCCGACGCGCCCGGCGATCGCGCCCTGCGTGAGGATCATCATGGCGCTGGTCGCGAGCTCACCGCCCGCGACGAGCACGATCGTCAGCGCGATGCCGAACACCGCACCCTGCACGAGCGGCGCCCACGGGCTGCCCGCCACGACCAGCGGACCGCCTGCGGTCACCATGATGAGCACGCCGATGCCGATGTAGGCGCCGGCGAGCATGGTGCGCACCAGGAACAGGCCCGGCGTGCGGACCAGCTCGACCTTGTGGACGGCACCGTCGACGTGGGTGGCGACGGCCTCGGGGATGCTCAGCACCCGACCAGGGTCCCGCGAGCCGCGCCCCCGGACATGGGACGAAAGGGCACCGCGGGGGTGAGGTCAGCGGCGACGCACGGCCGCGATCTCCCCGGTCGGGGGGCGGCGCTCGCGGGCGGCGTCCTCGGCCTCGGCGGCGTGCCGCACGGCGGCGGCCACGACCGTCGTGACCTCCGGGTTGAACACGCTGGGCACGATGTACGTCGGGTTCAGCTCCTCGGGGCGCACGACGGACGCCAGGGCCTCGGCGGCGGCCAGCAGCATGGGCTCGGTGATGGTGTGCGACTGGGCGTCGAGCAGCCCGCGGAACACCCCGGGGAACGCGAGGACGTTGTTGATCTGGTTCGCGAAGTCCGAGCGGCCGGTGCCGACGACCGCGGCGTAGCGGGCGGCCTCGTCGGGGTCGACCTCCGGCCGCGGGTTGGCCAGGGCGAAGACGATCGCGTCGGACGCCATGCGCGACACGTCGTGCGCGGTGATGACGTCGGGCGCGGACAGCCCCACGAACACGTCGGCGCCGACGACCGCGTCGTGGATCGTGCCGGTGACCCCGCGGGGGTTGGTGTGCTCGGCGGTCCACCGCAGCGACGGGGTCAGGCCGGGCCGGCCGACGTGCACGACGCCGTCGATGTCGGCGACCACGACGTCGCGAACCCCGGCGGCGAGCAGCAGCTTGAGCACCGCGGTGCCGGCCGCGCCCGCGCCGGACATGACGACGCGCACGTCGCCGATCTGCTTGCCCACCACGGTCAGCGCGTTGCGCAGGGCGGCGACCACGACGATCGCGGTGCCGTGCTGGTCGTCGTGGAAGACGGGGATGTCGAGGCGCTCGCGCAGGCGGCGCTCGACCTCGAAGCAGCGGGGGGCGGAGATGTCCTCGAGGTTGATGCCCGCGAACGCCGGCGCGATCGCGCACACCGTCTCGACGATCTGGTCCACGTCGGTGGTGTCGAGGCAGATCGGGAACGCGTCGATGTCGGCGAACCGCTTGAACAGCACGGCCTTGCCCTCCATCACGGGCAGCGCGGCCAGCGGGCCGATGTCGCCGAGGCCTAGCACGGCCGTCCCGTCGGTGACCACGGCGATCGTGTTCCGCTTGATGGTGAGGCGGCGCGCGTCCTCCGGGTGCTCGGCGATGGCCTGGCACACGCGCGCGACGCCCGGGGTGTACGCCATCGACAGGTCGTCGCGGGTGCGCAGCGGCACCTTCGACTCCACGGACAGCTTGCCGCCCAGGTGCAGCAGGAACGTGCGGTCGGAGACGCGCTTGACGACGACCCCGTCGAGGTTCTCCAGCGCGGCGACGACGTCCTGGGCGTGGTCGACGTCGCGCGTCGCGCACGTGACGTCCACGGTCATCGCCTCGTGGAACGACGCCGTGACGTCGAGCGCCGTGACGATGCCGCCGGCCTTCTCGATCGCGGTGGTCAGGTCGGACACGGCGGTGGGCCGGGCCTTGACCTCCAGCCGGGCGGTGATGGACGACGACACGGAGGGCGCGGAGACCATGACGACATCATGGACCTTCGGCCCTGGCGCCGCGCCGTGTCCGGGCGGCGGGCTGCGGCGGGCGGGGCAGCGGCGGTCCGCGACCGGCGGTCCGCGCGTACGATCGCGCCGTGCCGACCCCTGACCACGTCCTGGCCCTGCGCGCGCACGTCGGGCACGCGCTGCTCTGGCTGCCCGGGGTGACGGCGGTGGTGCTCCGGGAGGTCGCCGGCCGCACGCAGGTGCTGCTCGTGCGTCGCACCGACAACGGCGCGTGGACACCCGTGACGGGCATCGTCGACCCGGGGGAGGACCCGGCGCGGGCCGGTGCGCGCGAGGTGCTCGAGGAGGCGGACGTCGTGGCGGTGCCCGAGCGGCTGGCCCGCGTGCACGCCCTGCCGCCGATGCGGTACGACAACGGCGACGAGGCCCAGTACCTCGACCACACGTACCGGTTCGCGTGGGTGCAGGGCGAGCCGCGCCCGGCCGACGGGGAGAACACCGCCGCGGCCTGGTTCGACCTCGACGCGCTCCCGCCGATGAGCGAGGAGATGCTGGCCCGCGTCCGGGTGGCGCTGCCCGCCCGCGGCGAGGCCGTGTTCGACGCGTGAGCGGGGACCCGCTGCAGGACCTCGTCGGCCTGCCGGGCGTCGCCGACGCCGTCGAGGCCGCGCGCGCCTCCTGCGAGGAGCTGCGCTGGCACGAGGCGTTCCGGCGCCGGTGGCGCGAGGTGCGGGCCGAGTCCGGCCTGCACGCGGCGCGCGCGTCGGCGCAGCTCGACGGTGCGCGCGTCCCGCTGGACGTGCTGCGGTCGTGGGCGACAGGTACCGCGGCCGGCCCGGGGGCCGGAGGTCGCGGCGCCGACCCCGCCGACGCGCTCGCGCTGGGCGCACTGCGGGCGCAGGCCGTGGTCGAGCGGGCGCTGCCGGACCTCGGCGGGCGTGCGCCGGCGTCGTCTGTCGCGCTGCCGCAGCTGCTGGCGCGCCTGCACACCGCCGCCGCGGCGGACCTGCTGCCGGCCGCGGCGGTCGGGCGCCCGCGCGACGGCGACGCGCAGGACCTGCGGGGCCTGGGGGCGGCGCCGTCGCCCGAGCAGGCGGCGGCGCGCACGGGCGCCCTCGTCGAGGTGGTCGCCGCGTCGACCGCCCCGGCCCTGGTGGTCGCGGCCGTGGTGCACGCCGAGCTGCTGGTGGTCCGGCCGTTCGCGGCGGGCAACGGGGTGGTGGCGCGGGCCGCGGCGCGCTGGCTGCTCACGGTGCGCGGCCTCGACCCGACGGGCACCGTGCTCGCCGAGCCGGTGTGGGCGGACGTCCCGGCGGCGTACCTGGCCGGCGCGGCCCGGTTCGCGACCGGCACGCCCGAGGGGGTGGCCGCGTGGCTCGTCGGGTACGCCGAGGCGGTGCGCTCCGGGGCGGCGCGTGCCCGCGTCGTCGCCGACGCCGTCCTGGCGGGCCGGCTGCCGGTGACCTGACGTCCACGGCGGCTGCTGCACGGCGGGGCTGCACGGCCCGGGCACGACGACGGCGCCCCGTCGTCGGGACGCCGTAGCCGACCACCGGCCGGAGAGTGATCATGCGTGCACTGTTCGCGGTCGCGACGGGACGAGCCCGGTCGACCTGCCCAGAGGTGGGCAATCCTGCGCGTGGGTGCTCTCGCGGTCGTGCAGTTGTGGGTCGTTGATACACCCGGTCGCGCGGGGCGGCAACGGTGCGTCGCGGGGCCGCAGGTCAGCGCGCGCCGCGGTCCGCCAGCTGAGCCGGCGGTGTCAGGATCCGGACCGGCGGCGTCGCCACCACCGGGCGGCGAGCACGACGGCCACGGCGACGACGGCGAGCCCGGCGCCCGTCGCCAGGGAGCGCCGCGACGGCGCCGCGGGGCGCAGCGCCGTGGGGCGGCGGAACGTCAGCACGCCCCAGCCCTCGGCCTGCGCGAGGCGGCGCAGCGCACGGTCCGGGTTCACGGCGAACCCGTGGCCGACCTCGGCGAGCATGGGGGCGTCGGTGATGGAGTCGGAGTAGGCGTAGCAGCGCGCGAGGTCGTACCCGCGCTCCGCGGCCAGCTCGCGCACGGCCACCGCCTTGTTCTCGCCGTACGCGTAGAACGCGATCTCGCCGGTGTAGCGGCCGTCCTCGACGACCATGCGGGTGGCCACCACGTGGTCGGCCCCGAGCATCTGCGCGATGGGCTCGACGACCTCCGCCCCCGACGCGGACACCACGACCACGTCGCGCCCGTAGGCGTGGTGCAGCGCGATGAGCTCGAGGGCCTCGGCGTAGACCACCGGCTCGATCGACTCGCGCAGCGTGTCCCGCACGATCGACGAGACCAGGTCGACGTCCCACCCGGCCGCGGTGCGCGAGAGCGCGGCCCGCAGCCGCTCGGTCGCCGCCGGCCCCGCGCCGCCGAGCAGGTACCCGATCTGGGCGTAGGCCGCGGCGACCACCGAGCGCCGCGTCAGCAGGCCGCCGGCGAGCAGGCCCTTGGAGAACGCGGTCGCGGACGACGTCGCGATGATCGTCTTGTCGAGGTCGAAGAACGCGGCCGTGCGCGCGGGACGCGCACCGGTCTGGTCGGCCATGACGCTCCGCTGCTGGCGCTGGGACGGGGACCTGCGTGAGCGTAGCGGCGGGCCGCGGCGGGTGCGCAGGTCCGGGCGCGTCAGCGGGGCGTGTCGTGGTCGAGACCGCCCGGCAGGTCGCTGCAGTCGACGGGCACGGGCGGGTGGTCGCGCAGGTAGCCGCGGGCACCGGCGTCGCCGTGCAGGTGGGGCAGGAGCGGTGCCCAGTGGTCGCGGCCCACGAGCACGGGGTGGCCGGGCCGGGTGCCGAACACGGCGCGGCGCAGGTCGCCGGGGCCCACGGGTCTGGCGGTCACGCGGGCGACCGCGCGGGCGTCGAGCTCGGGCAGGTCGACGAGCGTGACGACCGCCGCGACGGGGCCCTCCGGCCCGGGGTGCGGTCCCGGACGCCCTCCGGCCCGGTCTGCGGGGGTCGTGGCCAGGCCCGCGGCGAGGGACGCGCCCATGCCGCGGGCCCAGTCGTGCGCGACGACGACCTCGGCGCGCTCGGGCACGAGCGCGCGGGCCTCGTCGGCGCCCGCGCCGAGCACGACGCGCACGCGGTCGCACCCGCCGCCGACGAGCGCGTCGACGGCCAGGTGCAGCCACGGCACCCCCGCCGGGGTGCGGCACAGCGCCTTGGGCCCGCCCATGCGGCGCCCGGCGCCGGCGGCCAGGACGATCCCGAGCAGGGGCTCAGGCACGCCCCGCCGCCGGGCCGAACCGGGCCAGGACCCACTGCTCCAGCAGCTGCGCGAGCGTGTACAGCACCAGGGACGCGAGCGTGACGACCACGACCAGCGCCCACACCTTGGTGTTCTGCGCCCGGCCGACCGCCGAGACGACGCCGTACCCGATGCCGCCGCCGGTGGCGAGCCACTCGGCGATCAGCGCACCGGTGATCGCCCCCGGCACGGAGATCCGCACGGCGGCGAACACCGCGGGCAGCGCGGCGGGCAGCTGCACCAGGCGCAGCACCGTGCGCGGCCCACCGCCGAAGACCGTCACGACGTCGCGCATCTGCGCCGACGCCGAGCGCAGCCCCAGCACGATCGTGACGAGGGCGGGGAACAGCACGACGATCCCGCTCATCACCGCGACCGAGGCCACGCCGCGGCCCACGAGCAGGATGATGATGGGAGCGAGCGCGATGAGCGGCACCGACCGGAACAGCATCGCGACGGGCATGATCGCGCCCTCCGCGCTGCGGGACAGCACGATCGCGGCGGCCAGGACGAGCGCGGCGAGCATGCCCGCGACGAACCCGATCGACGCGTCGGTGAGCGTCTCGCCGAGCAGCCGGACCACCTCGGTGCGGTTCTCGCCCGCGTCGGCGTCGGTGACGAGGAACTCCCACACCTGCGCGGGGCCCTTGCCGACGTACGGCGACACGTCGAACGCGGCCAGCAGGCCCGTCCACACGACGAGCACGACCACGGTGGTCGTGAGCGCGTCGAGCAGCACCCGGCCGACCCGGCGCCACGCGAGGTGGCCGCGGAGCGCGAGCACCTCGCCCGCGGCGGTCGGCGTCGTGGTGGCGGCGCTCATGCCGGGCCCCCGACCGTGCCGCCGGCCTGCCCGCCGGCCCAGGGCGTGACGACCCGGGCCACCAGCGCGAACAGCGCGTAGCCGGCGCCGGCGAGCAGCGCGCACACCAGCGCGATGCCCCACGCCCGCTCGGAGTTCAGGCTCTGCCCGGCGTTGACCAGGGCCGGTCCGGCCCCGCGGTCGACGCCGCCGATGTACTCGCCGAGGATCGCGCCGAGCAGGGCGGCCGGCGCGGCGATCTGCAGGGCGCCGATGATGCCCGGCAGCGCGGCCACGAGCCGCACCTTGACCATCTGCTGCCACCGCCCGCCGCCGAAGACGGTGACGACGTCGAGGCTGGCCGGGTCGGCGGACCGGAACCCGAGCACGGCGCCCACGACGGTGGTGAAGAACACCGACAGCGCTGCCAGCACCACGGCGGTGCCGGACGGCTCCCCGGCGGGCGGGGGGCCGATGACGATGTACAGGATCGGCGTGATCGCCACGAGCGGCAGGCAGTAGCTGATGACCGCGACCTGCATGATCAGCCGCTCGAGCGCGGGCACCAGCAGCACCAGCGACGCGAGCAGCAGCGCCAGGCCGTTGCCGACGACGAACCCGCGGACGGCCTCCTCGACGGTGATCGACATGTTCGCGACGTAGAACTCCAGGCCGTCGTCGACGAACGCCTGCGCGACGCCGAGCGGCGTCGGCATGGTCGTGCCGGCCAGCACGGTGACGGCGGCGACCCACCACACCGCGACGATCCCGAGGACGCCGAGCAGCCCGGGCAGCGCACCGCGCAGCGCGGCCCCGACCCGGCGCCCGGCACCCGCGGGGGTGCCGGGCGCCGGGGCGTCGGGGCGCACGTCGGCCGGCGCGCTCACGCGTCGCCCCCGCCGAACAGCAGCTCCGACGCGTGGTCGTGCAGCGCGTGGAACTCCGGGGTCCGCATCATCTCGGGCGTCCGCGGCCGCGGCAGGTCGACGTCGATGACCTCCTTGACCCGCCCGGGCCGCGGGCTCATGACCGCGACCTTGTCGGACAGGAAGATCGCCTCGGAGATGCCGTGCGTGACCATGAGCGTCGTCGCGGGCTTCTCCGTCCAGATGCGCAGCAGCTCGAGGTTGAGGCGCTGGCGCGTCATGTCGTCGAGCGCCCCGAACGGCTCGTCGAGCAGCAGCACCGACGGCTGCACGACCAGCGCCCGGGCGATCGACACGCGCTGGCGCATGCCGCCGGACAGCTGCGCGGGCTTGGCCTTCTCGAACCCCTCCAGGCCGACGAGCCGCACGAGGTCGGCGACGAGCGCGTCGTCCGGCCTGGTGCCCGCGACCTCGAACGGCAGGCGGATGTTGGCCACGACGCTGCGCCACGGCAGCAGCGCGGAGTCCTGGAACGCGATGCCCAGCGCGTGCTCCGCGCGCAGCTCGACGGGCGTGCGCCCCTCGACGAGCGCGGTGCCGCTGGTGGGCTGCTCCAGGCCGGCCAGGATGCGCAGGATCGTCGACTTGCCGCACCCGGAGGGGCCCAGCAGCGACAGGAAGCTGCCGCGGTCGGTGAACAGCGTCGTGTCCTGCAGGGCCGTGACGTGCCGGCGGCCGGTGGTGAACGTCTTGCTCAGGTGGTCCAGGCGCACGCCGGTGCCCAGCGCGCCCGTGAGGGGCTGCTGGGCACCGGCGTCGTGCTGCACGTGCGTCACGGGTGGGACCTCACTCGGCCAGCTCGGGCTGCTCCTCGAGCAGCTCCGTCAGCAGGCTCATGTCGAACAGGTCCTCGGCCTCGATCTCGATGCCCGCGGCGGCCAGCGTCGCGATGTTCTGCTCGATGAGGTCGTCGGAGATCGTGAACAGGCCGTTGGCCTCGGTCTCCTCGGTGACGACGAGCGTCTCGGCCTGGATCGTGGCCTGCTGGATCTCCTTCTCCAGGTCCAGCTCGAGGTCCGCGCCGTACTCCTCGACGGCCAGGCGTGCGCCCTCCTCGGGGTCGGCGACCGCGTCCTTCCAGCCGAGGATCTCGGCCTGCAGGAACGCCTTCACCTTCTCCGGCTCGTTCGCGATCATCTCGTCCGTCGTCACGACGGACTCGGCGACGAACGGCAGGCCGTTGTCCGCGAACAGCAGGTTGGTGACCTCGTTGCCCTCGGCCTCGACGATGATCGACTCGTTGGTGACGTACGCGAGGAACCCGTCGACCTCGCCGTTGACCAGCGGCGACGGGTCGTACTCGACCGGGACCTTCTCGACGTCGGCCGGGTCGATGCCGTTGACCTCGAGCAGCGCGTCGAAGAGCGCCTCGTTGCCGCCGGCCTGCACGCCGATCTTCTTGCCGACCAGGTCCTCGGGGGTGGCGATGTCGCCGCCGTCCTTGAGCGACAGGATCGTGAAGGGGTTCTTCTGGTAGGTCGTGCCGACGATCTTCAGCGGGGCGTCCTCCTCCGCGACGACCTGCCCGACGGCGACCGCGTTAGACAGCCCGAAGTCGGCGCCGCCGGACAGCACGATCGACTCCGTCGCGCCCGGGCCCGCGTTGAGGGTGACCGAGCTGAACCCGGCGTCGGCGTAGTAGCCCTTGCTGTCGGCGAAGAACTCGCCTGCGAACTCGGCGTTCTTGATCCACGACAGCTGGACCGTCAGCTCGCCGAGGTCGGCGGCCTCGCCACCCGCGGCCGGCTCGGCCTCGGACCCGGACGAGCAGGCGGCGAGCGTGAGCGCCAGGGCGGCGCCGGCGGCCGTCAGGCCCGCGAGGCGGGTGCGGCGGGGGTGCTGGGGGAGGGACATCGGCACTCCATCTCGGACGTGCGGCGCGACGTGCTCGCGCGGCGTGGGACGGGGGTGGGTCATCTGCGGTGAAACAGGTGTTCCGGGCGGCGACGGTACGGAGCCGGCGTGTCGGGCCTGGGCCCGTGCTGTGTCGCCGGTGTTAACCGGCGCCGCGGACGGTCACGGTTCGGTCTCGGTCGACCGTCCAGGGCGCCGTCGCAGGGGTCCGGGCCGCCCGTCAGTAGTCGGTGCGGGCCGCGTGCGTGAGCCACGCGTCGAACGGGCGCGTCGACTCCGGCAGGCGCAGCTCGTGCACGCGGGTGCGGTCCCACGTGCCGCGGTCGCGCGCGAACAGCTCGTAGAACGCGGAGTCGTCGAACCCGCCGCGGCTCGCGTCGTGCCGGTCGGCGCTGAAGACCACGCGGTCCAGGCGGGCCCACAGGCACGCGGCCAGGCACAGGGGGCACGGCTCGCACGAGGTGTACAGGGTCATGCCGTCGAGGGCGAACGAGCCCGCCTCGCGGCACGCGGCGCGGATCGCCTGCACCTCCGCGTGGGCGGTGGGGTCCAGGTCCCGGGTCACGCGGTTCTGCCCGACGGCGACCTCGACGCCGCCGGCGACGACGACGGCGCCGAACGGCCCGCCGCCCTCGGCGACGTTGGCGGTCGCGAGCTCCACGGCACGGCGCAGCCAGCGGGCGTCCTCGGGCGTGCCCTGCGCGACGGTCGGCGCCGTGGTCGGCGCGGCCGGAACGGTCGTTGCGTGCGCCGCGGCGGAGGCGGTGCGCGCGGTGGTGCTGACGGGGTCCACGTCGATCGACATGCTCGGCCCTCTCGTTGGTCCTGGGCGTCGATCGTGCGGGAGGGCTGTTTCTGCGGCGTTACCCCCGCGCGCCAGTTCTCGAAACAATCATTTCGTAGCGTGCCGTGCATGCTGGACCAGGCCGCAGAGCTCTGCCGCCGCCTCGACGCCGGTCAGCGCGTCGCGGCGGCCACGCTCGTGCGCGTCGAGGGGTCCGCGCCCCGGGCGGTCGGTGCCTCGTTCGTCGTGGGTGACGACGGCACCGTCTCGGGCAGCGTCTCGGGCGGGTGCGTCGAGTCCGACCTCGTCGAGCGCTGCACCGCGGTGCTCGACGGCGCCCCGGCCGAGGTCGTCTCGTACGGCATCGGCGACGACCTGGGCGAGCCCGGGCTGATGTGCGGCGGCACCATCACGGTGCTGGTGCACGAGGTCACCGCGCTCGACGCGTCGGCCCTGCACCAGGTGCGCCGCGCCGCGCAGGGCCTGGACGCGTGCGTCCTGCTCGACGCCGAGGGTCGCAGCTGCACCGACGCGCCCCTCGTCACGCTGCGCACCCCGGCCGCGCACCCCCTGCTCGTGGTCGGCGCGGGGGAGCACGCCGTGGCCCTGACGCGGCTGGCCTCGGCCTGCGGGTTCGCCGTCACGGTGCTCGACCAGCGCCCGCTGTTCGCCACCAAGGAGCGCTTCCCCGACGCGTACGCCGTGGTCCGGGACTGGCCCGACCGCTGGCTCGCCGCGCACCCCTTGACCGCCGGGCACGCCGTGGTGGTGCTGACGCACGACCAGCGCGTCGACGTCCCGACCCTCACCGCGGCGCTGGCGTCCCCGGCCCGCTACGTCGGTGCCATGGGCTCGCGCCGCACGCACGAGCAGCGGGTCGCCGCGCTGGTCGGGGCGGGCGTCCCGGCCGACGCGCTCGCCCGCCTGCGCTCGCCGATCGGCCTCGACCTCGGCGGCTCGACGCCCGAGGAGGTCGCGCTGTCGGTCCTGGCGGAGGTCGTCGCCGCCCGGCACGGTGCCACGGGCCGCCCGCTGTCGACGACCGCGGGTCCCCTCCACCGCCGCTGACCCGGGCGCTGCCTCAGCGGTGGGTGCCGTCGAGGTAGCGCTGGATCGTCGGCGCCATCTCGTCGACGAGGACGTCGAGGGGGAGCGCGGCCAGCGGCGGCACGGCGACGACGTGGCGGGCGACGGCGACCCCGAGCAGGTGGGAGCCGGCCAGCACCACCCGCTCGACGTGCTCGTCGCCGGGCCCGAGCAGGCTCGGCAGGAGCCGGCCGAGGAACTCCCGCAGCATGCCCGCCGCGCGGGGGGACGTCGTGGCCGAGCGGACCAGCGCGAGCAGCACGGGCCGGGTGGCGGGGTCCTCCCACAGGCCCAGGTAGGTCTCGGTGAACGCGCGGCCGGCCGTCGAGCGGTCGGCGACCGTGGCGGTGGCGAGGTGCGCGGGGTACTCCGTGCGGTCGGTGACGACGGTCGCGAAGAGCGACTCCTTGTCGCCGAAGAAGTGGCGGATCAGGGCCGCGTCGACGCCGGCTTCCGCGGCGATCGCCCGCAGCGACGTGGCCTCGAACCCCTGCGCGGCGAACAGGCGCAGCGCGGCGTCGAGGATCGCGTCGCGGGTGCCGCTGTCGCCGGCGCGGCGCCCCGTCGGCCGCCTGCGTGCCGTGCTCGTCATGCCGCGAGGCTACTCCGCGCGCGGAGAATTCCCCTCCCGGGGAGTTCCATCCTTGCGGAATTCATCACCTGAGGAGTTCACTGGACCCGAGCCCGGGAACCGGGCGCACCGCCGACGGGAGAAGACGCCCATGAGCAGCTCCGACGCCGCTGTCGAGATCGACGGGCTGACCAAGTCGTTCGGCGCGTTCCCCGCGCTGCGAGGGCTCGACCTGCGGGTCGAGCGCGGCCAGGTGCACGGGTTCCTCGGGCCCAACGGCGCCGGGAAGTCCACGACCATCCGGGTCCTGCTCGGCCTGCTCCGGGCCGACGGCGGCCGGGTCCGCGTCCTCGACGGCGACCCCTGGACGGACGTCGTCGACCTGCACCGGCGCCTCGCGTACGTGCCGGGCGACGTCGCCCTGTGGCCCGGCATGACCGGTGGCGAGGCGGTCGACCTGCTCGGCGCCCTGCGCGGAGGGCTCGACGAGCGGCGCCGCGCCGAGCTCGTCGAGCGGTTCGAGCTCGACCCCACCAAGCGCGGGCGGCAGTACTCCAAGGGCAACCGGCAGAAGGTCGCCCTCGTCGCCGCGCTCGCCTCCGACGTCGAGCTCCTCGTGCTCGACGAGCCCACGTCCGGGCTCGACCCGCTCATGGAGAACGTGTTCCAGGACGTCGTCCGGGAGGCCCGCGGTCGCGGCACCACCGTGCTGCTCTCGAGCCACATCCTGGCCGAGGTGGAGACCCTCGCCGACCGGCTGAGCATCATCCGCGAGGGGCAGGTCGTGCGGTCGGGGACCCTCGCGGACCTGCGCGGGCGGGCCCGCAGCGCGGTCCGCGCCACCGTCGAGCGGGCGCCCGGCGCCGCCGTCCTCGCGGCGTTCGACGACGTGCACCTCGACGGCCTGACCCTCACCGCGAGCGTCGACCCGCAGCGGGTCGGGGACGCGATGGCAGCCCTCGCCCCCTGCGGGCTGACGTCCCTGACCGTGTCGCCGCCGTCGCTGGAGAGCCTGTTCCTGCGGCTGTACGACGACCACGACGCCGAGGGGGCGCGATGAGCCGGCCGCTCGCCGGGACCCGCACGCTGCTGCGCGCGTCGCTGCGGCACGACGGCCGCCTGCTGGCCCCGTGGGTCGCGATCGCCACGGGCCTGGCGGCGAGCTCGGTGCTCGTCTACCCGTGGGTCTTCCCGACCCAGGCCGACCGCGAGGGTCTCGCCGTCACGATCGGCGCCAACCCGGCGCTCGGGCTGATCTTCGGGCCCGCGCACGACCTGAGCACCGTCGACGGGTTCGCCGCCTGGCGCAGCCTCGCCCTCGGCGGGTTCCTCGTCGCGCTGGGGTCGGTCTTCGCGGTCGTCCGCGCGACCCGCGCCCAGGAGGACTCGGGGCAGGCCGAGCTGCTGGCGTCGGGCGTCATGGGCCGCTCGGCCCGCCTCATGGTCGGCGTCACGGTCGCGCTCGTGGGTGCGGTCGCGGCCGGCGTGGTCGCGGGCCTGGTGACCGTGCTGTGCGGCGGGGGTTGGGCCAGCTCGATGCTGCTCGGCGCGACCTTCACCGCCAGCGGGGCGATGTTCGCGGCGGTCGCCGCCGTCACGGCGCAGATCGGCTCGGACGCCCGCACCGCGAGCTCGCTGGCCGTCGGCACGCTCGGCGTCCTGTTCGTCCTGCGCGGGTTCCTGTCCTCGACCGACGCACCGGCGTGGACGACGTGGGTCAACCCGCTGGGCTGGATGCTCGAGACCCGACCGGCGAGCGGCGACCGCTGGGCGCCGCTGCTGCTCGCGCTCGCGTTCACCGTGGCCGTCGTCGCCCTGGCGTTCGTCCTGCAGGGGCGCCGCGACTTCGGCCAGGGCGTGCTCGCGCCGCGGCCGGGCCCCGCCCGCGGCAGCACCCGCAGCACCGGGGCGCTCGCGGTCCGCCTCAACCGCGGCCCGGTCGTCACGTGGGCGGTCTCGTTCGTCGGGCTCGGCGTCGTCTTCGGCTCCTTCGTCAGCTCCGTCGACGACCTGCTCGCCGGGGCCTCCGGCGTGCAGCAGATCCTCGCGGCGGGTGCGGTGACGCCCGACGAGCTGGTCGGCGCCTTCGTCCGGACCGTCCTCAGCCTCGTCGGCATCGTCGCCTCGGTCGCCGGTGTGCAGGTGGTGCTCAAGGTCCGCGCCGAGGAGCTCGCCGACCGCGTCGAGCCCGTGCTGGCCGGTGCCGTGCCGCGCACCCGCTACTACGCGAGCCACGTCCTGCTCGCGCTGGCCTCGACCGCCGTCCACGTCACCGTGGCGGGCACCCTCGTCGCGCTGCTCGCGTCGCGCGCCGGCATCGGCGTCACGTTCGCCGACGTGCTCGTCCAGGCCCTCGCGACCGTCCCGGCCGTGTGGACCGTCGTCGCGCTCGCCGTCGCCGTGGTCGGCGCCCGCCCCGCGCACGCCGTCGCCGCGTGGGCCGGCGTCCTCGTCTCGTTCGTGCTGACGCTGCTGGGCCCGACGTTCGGCCTCGACGACTGGGTCCTCGGGATCAGCCCGTTCTGGCACGTGCCCGCGGTCCTCGCGGAGACGCCCGACTGGACCGGCCTCGGATGGCTCGCGCTCGTGATCGCGGCCCTGCTCGCGGTGGGGTTCGGCGGCTTCCGCCGCCGCGATATCGCCCGCTGAGCTGCCGATCCGTCGTCCTCCAGCCCGGCAAACCGTAGCCTAGGTGCCTGGCAAACTGTAGCCTAGTGGCCCGGCAGACTGTATCGTTGGCCCATGTCACCTGCGCAGACGTCCTACCGGTCGCGGGTCGTCGACGCCCAGCTCGACGAGTACCTGGCCGAGCTGCCTGCCGTCGCCATCGACGGCCCGAAGGGCGTCGGCAAGACCGCGACGGCGTCGCGCCGGGCCCGGACCGTGCTGCGGCTCGACGACGAGGCCGACAGGGGTGTCGTCGAGGCCGACCCCGGCCGGTTGAGCCGGGCCGGGCCGCCCGTGCTCGTCGACGAGTGGCAGCGGCTGCCGGCCACGTGGGACGTCGTCCGTCGCGCCGTCGACGACGGCGCCGACGCCGGGGCATTCCTCCTCACGGGTAGTGCGTCTCCGGGGACGCCGCAGACGCACTCCGGCGCGGGGCGCATCGTCACCCTGCGGATGCGCCCTCTCACGCTCCCCGAACGCTCCTGGGAGGTGCCCTCGGTGTCGCTCGCGGGCCTGCTGGCGGGACAGGCCCGGATCGAGGGCGCGACCTCCCGCGTGCTGGAGCATTACGCGGACGCCCTCGTCGGTGGGGGCTTCCCCGGCATGCAGCACGTGAGCCCCCGCCCGCGGCGCGCGCTGCTCGAGGGTTATGTCGACCGGATCGTCGACCGTGACTTCCCCGAGGCGGGCCGCGAGGTCCGCAACCCGGCCGGCCTGCGTCGGTGGATGCGTGCGCTCGCCGCCGCGTCGGGGACCTCGGCCTCGTACGAGACCATCCGTGACGCCGCGTCCGCCGGTCACACCGACCCGCCGCCGCGCACGACGACCCAGCCCTACCGCGACACCCTGGAGCGCATCTGGGTGTACGACCCGGTCCCGGCCTGGGATGCGCCCTCCGGGGCCGGCCTCTCCCGCCTCGTCTCCAGCCCCAAGCACTTCCTCGCCGACCCGGCCCTGGCCGCCGTGCTGCTCGACATGGACGCCGAGGCGCTGATCCGCGGGGACGACGGGCAGGTGGCCGTCCAGCGTGACGGCACGCTGCTGGGCGGGCTGTTCGAGTCGCTCGTCGCGCTCAGCCTGCGCGTCTTCGCCCAGGCCGCCGACGCGCGCGTGTCGCACCTGCGCACCCGCGGCGGCGAGCACGAGGTCGACTTCCTCGTCGAGGGGCGCGGTCGCCGCCTCGTCGCCGTCGAGGTCAAGCTCGCCAGTGCACCCTCGGCCCGCGACGTCCGGCACCTGCTCTGGCTCAAGGACCAGCTCGGCGACGCGCTCACCGACATGGTCCTCGTCACGACCGGCCGCGACGCCTACCGCCGCCCGGACGGCATCGCAGTGGTCCCGCTGGCGCTGCTGGGTCCCTGACCGTCGTGCGAGCGGTCGCCCCATGAGCGGCGGCGTGCCGTCCCGGTCAGGGCGTCGCGCCGCCGTGGTCAGGCCCGGCACCCGCCGTCACGGCCCGGGGAACAGCGACAGCCTGGACGTCGTCCTCGTAGACGATCTCGCCGGGGTCTGCCGTGCGCAGCTCGACCCACGCGACGCCGTACCGGTCGAGCAGTGCCAGGTACTCGCGCGTCATGGCGATGAGCGCGTGGGCGTCGTCCTTGAACCACGCGCGCGCACCGGGATGGAGGACGGGGTCGTAGGAGAGCGGGTCCACGGTGGACGGGTCGACGTAGGCGGCGGTCATCCGGTCGTTGGCGGTGCGCCACCACGCGGCGTCGTCAGCCGACAGGGCGGCCTCGCGCGCCAGCCCGTTGGCGAGGGCGAACACCCCGGGGAACCTCCCGGAGGGGCTGCGGGTCGCGCTCTGGAACCTGACGAACCCGGGCATGCGGCCATCGTCCCAGGGCGGGGCTCGACGACACGCCGGGCCGCTCCTGGCGTGGCGTCCCGGCAAGTGGCGGTCGAGCCGCGCGAGGCATCTGCTGACACCTGTGCTCGCCAGCCTTGACGGGTGCGCGGGCGCCCACCAAGGTGTGCCCCGTGGACACCCTGCCTGATGCCGGTCCTGACCTGCGGCGACGCGAGATCGCCGTGCGACGCGCCGAGGGGGTGCTGCTCCGTTCCCACGCCGCGGGCCTCGCGGTGCTGGCTGCCTGGGCGGCCGTCATCGCGTCGAACGCGGACGCGGAACCCCAGCGGGCGATCGGCCTGGCGGTCCTCGGGTTCGCACTCGCAGGCGTCACCCCGGCGTTCGTGTACGGCGCGGCGTGGTGGGCCGTCCGGGCGGGGGAGCGGTCCAGGCGGACGAGCGGCGGCGGTGCGGGTCTCGGCGTGGCGGCCGTCGTGGGCCTCGTGCTCGTGCCGCTGCAGCCCGCGCTGGCGCTCCCGCTCGGAGCCTTCGGCATGTGGGGGTTGCTGGGTCTCGGGCTCGTCGCGCTCGGACTGTACCGGCGCAGCCGCCTGCTCTGGGGAGCGGGCGCCGGGGTCGTCGCCCTGCACCTGCTCGTCCGGCTGGTCCTCCTCGTCGTGGGGTCGAGCGGGTTCGAGGCGTGGGTCCCTGTCGTGCTGTCGGCGGTCGCGAGCGTCGGGTTCGGTGCGTGCGCGTCATGGGCCTCCACCCAGGCCCGCCGGTCCCAGCACGCCGTGCGGTTCGCGGTCTGACCGCTGCGCGAGTCCGCCGGTGCGACCGGCTCGCACGCCCGTCGGTCGCCCGGAGCGGCCTTGACCGCACTTGCTCTGCCATGCAGAGTGAACCGCGTGACCAGCCTCCCCGACTTCGTCGACGACGTGCGCCGCCGCGAGCGCGCCGCGCGGCACACCGACTCGCTCGTGCTGACTGTGCACGCCGCCGCGCTCGCCGCCCTCACGGTCGACCGCGCGCTGGGCGACCCGGGCTTCCGGTGGTGGAGCATCGCGCTCCCCGCGATCGTCTACGGGCTGCTCTGGGTCGTCGTGCGCGGCCGGGAGCGCGCCACGGGCATGGGCGGCGGGCGCGACGGGTTCGGCGCCGCGGCGGTGATCGCGCTGGCCCTCGCCCTGTTCTTCCCGCTCTCCTTCATCGGGGTCACCATGGCGGGGGTCGGGACGTTCCTCGGGATCGGCCTCGTCGCGATCGGGCTGCGTCGGAAGAGCCCGCTGCTGTGGGCCCCTGGCGCGGCGCTCGTCGCGCTGTGCCCGCTCGTGGCGCTGTACACGATCGACAACCACGTGGCGTTCCTCGGGCCTGCGCCCGGGGCGGTCGTCCTCGGCCTGCTGACTGCGGTCCTCGCGGCCTGCGCTGTCCGCGCCTACGTCGTCGAACGTCGCGTGCTGGTCGGCGCCCCGGCGGCGTGAGCGACGACGACCGCCACCCGCTCGCCGACCTCGACGAGACCGTCCACCAGCGCGCCCGCCTGGGGATCCTGGCCGTCCTCGTCGAGCACGAGGAGGCGGACTTCACGCGGCTCAAGCGGGCGCTGGGGCTCACCGACGGCAACCTCGGCCGGCACCTCGAGGTGCTCGTCGACGCCGGGCACGTCGAGCTGCGCAAGGGCTCCGACGGCCGGCGGGCGCGCACCTGGGCACGGATCACCCCGCAGGGCGAGCGCGCCCTGGCCGCGGAGGTCGACCTGCTCCGCCGCCTCCTGCGGCTCAGCGACCCGCCGCACACCGCCGAGCCACCTCACGCCTGTCAAGGAGAGCCCCGATGAAGCGCCGTCCCCGCCCTCTGACCGTCGTCGCCGGCGTGCTGCTCGCGCTCGCGGTGCTCTACCTGACCGTCCCGGCGATCCTCATGCGTCCGCGGCAGACCGAGGCGCTCTTCACCGCCGAGGACGTCGGCACGGCACCGGAGGCCCAGCGGCGGGCCCTGGCCGACGGCGTCGTGACGCTCGCCGAGATGGAGGCCGCCTGGGAGGCCGAGCGCACCTGCCTGCAGGGCGCCGGGTACTCGCCAGGCCGTGCCGGCGTCGACGGACCCGGCACGGGGTTCACGATCGAGGTGGACTACACGGGCGAGGCCGACTCCGCGGCGGCCGACCGCGAGTTCGACCGGACGTACCGCCGGTGCCACGCCACCCACACCGAGCTCGTGGCGCACGCGTACTTCTGGGGCCGCTGAGAAGGCGACTCGACGCTGCGGCGGCTCGAGGCCGCGTCAGGACGTGGGGCGCGCCGCACTCCTCTACGGTCGTGGCCGTGAGTGGATGTCCACGCTGCGGCGAGCAAGGTGTGCCCGTGCTGTTCGGACTGCCGGTCGAGGCCGCGCGTGCCGCCGCCGCCGCAGGCGACCTGGTGCTCCTGGGCTGCTTCGAGCCGGAGGACCCGCCCCACTACCGGTGCGTCCGGGACCATGACTGGCGCGTCGTGGACGAGGACGCGTGGCAGGCCGACGTTCTTGCCGCGCTCACGAGGAACGGGTACATCGATGACGGCGACGACTCGTAGCGGGTGAGGTCGATGTTGCCGACCGGAGCCGTTGAGCACGGCGTCAGGTCGTCGTGGCGGTGGTCGCGTCGTGGAGCACGCGGGTGGCCCGTTCGTCGATCTGCGACGCGACCGTCGTGGTGTCGATGCCGTCGCCCGCGCAGTTCGGTAGCGCCTCGCGGATCGCGGTGGTGACACGCTCGACGACCTGCCGCACGTCGGTCGGTCGAGCCCCCCAGTGCTGGGCCTCGCGGACGAGGTGCGCACCGGTCAGGTGGCGCAGCCGGGTCTGCCCGTCGAGCGCGAGCCCGAAGTGCTGGTAGGTCGGGTTGAGCAGGAAGACCGGTGCGACGTCGTACAGCGGGGCCATGTCGCAGGCCGGCCGCTCGCCGAGGGTGAGCGAGTAGTTCTTGGCGTGGGCGTCGCCGTTGCCGATGACGAGGTTGAACGTCAGCTGGGCGACGAGGTCCGTGACGAACCTGTCGGGGTCCACCGCCTGCGGGCGTGCGGCGGCGACGAGCTGCTCCAGCCGGGACGGCCGTCCGGTCGAGGGTTCGTACTTGTCGCGGGCGGCGACACCCAGCGCCTGGGCCATGTCCTCCTGGTGCAGGCGTCGGCCGTCCTGGCGGTCGAAGCGCTCGACGACGACGGCGGTGCGCCCGTCGAAGTCGACCAGCTCGGCCCGCGCTGCCGGCAGGCCGGCCGTCCGGGCGAGCCGCAGGGTCCACTCCTCCCAGCGGACCAGGTCGGGGACCGCCACATCCGCCACGGGCTCGGGCTTGACGATGTGCGTCGACATCGCGCCGTCGGCCGGCCACGCCCAGCCGTCGTCGGTCCGGGTGAGCAGCACCTTGGCCTGCACACCGCCGAGCGAGGCGCTGACGACCTCACCGTCGGGCGGGTCGAGCGTGGGCAGGCGGGCGACCAGCGTGGCGACCTGGTCGTCCGACATCGGGACCAGCCGACCGGTGCCCACCGGGGTGTCGTCGGGCGTCAGCTGGACCGCCCCGGCGCACTCGCGGCCGAGGACCCCCAGGAGGGCGAAAGCATCGCCCGGGCTCACGCCGTTCTCGCGCTCCAGCGCCGACCGCACGCTGCTCTCGGGCAGAAGGTTGTCGAGGAACCGGTCCAGGGCCGGCCCTTGCACCCGGCGGTCGGTGACCGGGAGGGACAGGGACAAGGGGCAGGTGCCGAAGCCGTAGCGGTTGACGGCGTCGGGGTCGAACCGCAGCCGCAGGCGCCCGTTGCGCAGGCGGTGGACCTCGGCGAGGCGCGAGCCGTGCAGCCAGACGACCAGACGGTCGGTCATGACACGGTGACCTGGGAGCCGCGCGGGACGACGACCATCTCGTAGCCGCAGCGCGCGAGGGCCTCGAGCACGGTCTCGGCCGAGACGGAGGCGCCGCGCTCGAGGCGGGACAGGGTGGGGCGCGAGGACGAGATCAGGTCCGCGAGCTCGTCCTGCGTCAGGCCGCGGGTCTCCCGGGCGTCACGGACCGCGACGCCGAGAGACCGCATGGACCTGGTGCGGTACCACTTGGGGCGAATCACATCTGATTCATTCGGCACCTGCTGCATGGATGCATCATATCTGATGCATTCGTAGTAAAGATTCGATTGAATCAGATGTGATTCAGCGTATGTGCGTCAGCGGGTGAGGCGCCACACGCGGTCGCGGGTCAGGGGGATCTCGTAGGGGCGCACGCCGAGGGCGTCGCGAACGGCGTTGGCCAGGGCGGGGGCGACGGGGTTGTAGGGGGCCTCGCTCATGGACTTCGCGCCGTGCGGGCCCAGGCCGTCGTGGGTGCGGGCCAGCAGCACGCGGGTCGGGGGGACGTCGGCCATCTGCGGCACGCGGTAGGTGCGCAGGGCGCGGGTGGTGACCACGCCGTCGACGATCAGCGTCTCCTCCTGCAGGGCCGATCCGATGCCCTGCGCGACCCCGCCCTCGATCTGCCCGCGCAGCTGCTCGGGGTTGAGGACGACGCCCGCGTCGGCGGCCTGCACGGACTGCAGGATCCGCACCGTGCCGGTCGCGGTGTCGACGGCCACCCGGAACGCGTGCACGTTGAACGCGACCGAGCGGGGGCTGCCGTGGTGCGAGCCCTCGGCGCTGCGCGGGCCGATCTCGGCGAACGTGACCAGCCGGTCGCCGACCCGGACGCCGTCGGGGCCGACGACGGGCACGACGCCCGGGGCCGGGGCGGCCAGGGCGAGGGCCGCGGCCACGAGGTCGTCGTGCAGGAGGGCCGCGGCCTGGGCCACGGCGCGGCCCGCGACGACGGAGCCCGTCGAGCCGTACGCGCCGGTGTCGTAGCCGGAGCGGTCGGTGTCGGACTGGCGCAGGCGCACCCGGTCGGGGGACGTGCCCAGCGCGGTCGCGACGAGCTGGACGTGCACCGTGGAGGTGCCGTTGCCGAACTCCGCCGTGCCGACGGCGACCTCGTAGCGGCCGTCGGCGTCCACGTGCACCGTCGCGGTCGAGTGGTGCCCGCGCGGCGGGATCGTCGCGATCATCGCCACCGCCAGGCCCTCGCCCGTGCGCCAGCGGTCGCCGGTCGGCACCAGCGTGGCATCGCCCGCGCGCGTGGTGGCCAGGGCGTCCTCGACGAGGTCGAGGCACTCGACCAGCCCGTACGACGGGGTGTCGTCGTCACCGACGCCGTAGCCGAGGTCCGTCGTGGTGTCCTCCTGGTTGACGAGGAACGCGTCGCCCGGGCGCACCACGTTGCGGCGGCGCATCTCGAACGGGTCCAGGCCCAGCTCGCGGGCGAGCTCGTCGACCGCGGACTCCAGCGCGAACAGCACCTGCCCCAGCCCGTACCCGCGGAACGCGCCCGACGGGAGCTGGTGGGTGTAGACGGCCTCGGCGTCCACGCGCTTGGCCGGGCACCGGTACTGCGCCACCGACTCGTGGATGCCGTGGAACATCACGCCCGGGCCGTGGTTGCCGTACGCGCCGGTGTCCGAGAGCACGTCCAGGTGCATCGCCGTCAGCCGTCCGTCCGCGTCGGCGCCGAGCGCGACCTCCACGCGCATGGGGTGCCGGCACGGGGCCAGCGCGAGCTCGTCCTCGCGCGTCATCTCGTACTGCACGGGCCGGCCCAGGCGCAGCACCGCCAGCGTCACCAGGTCCTCCGTCAGCAGCTCCTGCTTGCCGCCGAACCCGCCGCCCACGCGCGCGGCCAGCACCCGCACCCGGTCGCGGTCGAGGCCGAAGACGTGGCACAGCTCCTCGCGGACGAGGAACGGCACCTGCGTGCTCGTGCGCACCACCAGCCGCCCGTCGTCGTCCAGCCAGCCGACCGCCGCGTGCGTCTCCAGGGCCGCGTGCGAGACCCGGGCCGTGCGCCACGTGCCGCGCACCGTGCGGTGCGCCGCCGCGAGCGCCGCGTCGACGTCGCCCACCTCGCCGTGGCTGGCCGCGACCACGTTGCGCGCCGGGTCGGCGATGCGGGACGTCGCCGCGTCCTTGTCGCCGTGCACCAGCGGCGCACCGGGGCGGCGGGCCTCCTCGGGGTCCAAGACCGCGGGCAGCACCTCGTACTCCACCTCGACCAGCGCGCACGCGGCCTGCGCGACCGCGACCGAGTCCGCGACCACCGCGGCGACGCGCTGCCCGTGGAACCGCACGACGTCGTCCAGCACCCGCGTGTCGTCCGGGTCGTCCGTGCGGTGCTGGTGCCGGCCCGTGGAGAACAGCACGTCGGGGGAGTCGTGGTGCGTGAGCACCAGGTGGACCCCCGGCAGCGCCCGCGCGGCCGTCGTGTCGATGCGGGTGATCCGCGCGTGGCTGTGCGGGGAGCCCAGCACTGCCAGGTGCAGCAGGCCCGTCGGCGGCTCGTCCAGCGTGAACGGCTCGCGCCCGCACACGAGGCGCCGCCCCGCGGGCACCGCCACCGCATCGCCGACGCCGCCCTCGCGGACCACGTTCGTCTTGCCCGCCAGCGCGTCCCGCACCGACCGGTACCCGGTGCACCGGCACAGGTTGCCCTTGAACCGGCGGACCAGCCCGTCCTCGTCGAGGTGCACGTGCCCGTCGTCGTCCGCGAGCGCCGTGGCCGTGACCACCATGCCGGCCGTGCAGAACCCGCACTGGAACCCCTGGGCGTCGACGAACGCCTCCTGCACCGGGCTCAGCGCGTCCGGGGTGCCCAGGCCCGCGGCCGTCGTGACCTCGGCGTCCGCGACCCGCACCGCCGGGACCAGGCACGAGTGCCGGGCCTGCCCGTCCACCAGCACCGTGCACGCCCCGCAGTCGCCGGAGTCGCAGCCCTTCTTCACCGCGACGTGGCCCTCCTGCCGCAGGAACGTGCGCAGGCACTGCCCCGGTGCGGGCGTCGCCGCGACCTCCTGGCCGTCGACCCTCACGCGCCCACCTCCGCCAGCTCCGCGACGACCTCGTGCGCCAGCACCGTCGTCACCGCACGCCGCCAGTCCGGGGCGCCGTGCACGTCGTCGAACCACTCCAGCCCCGCCAGGACCGCGTCCACCTGCGCGGACGCCGGCACGCCGGCGAACCGGTGCTGCACCGGCCGCGGCACGGCCGCCGTCACCGTCAGCGTCACGGTGCCGTCCTCGTCCTGCCGGGCCACCACGAGCGACGCCGACCGGCCCACGGCCGTGAGCGACACCTGCCGCACCGCCGTCCGCGCCCGCAGCGCGTGCTCCGGCAGCTCCACCGCGCGCAGCACCTCGCCGGGGGTCAGGCTCGTGCGGCCCGCGCCGCGCACCAGGTCCGCGACACGCTCGCGCCGCTCGCCGCCGTCGGGCGTCCACACCACCGCCACCCCGTCGAGCGCGGACGTCAACGACGTCATCGCCCCCGCCGGCAGCGCCAGCGCCAGGTTGCCGCCCACCGTGGCCTGCCCCTGCACCTTGAACGACATCAGCAGCGCGTCCGCGCACGCCCCGACCAGCGGCCACGCCGCCCACGCCGGGTCCGGCACGTGCGCCGCGAGCTGCTCGACCGTGCACGTGGCCGCCACCCGCAGCCCGGCGCCCGTGCGCTCGACCGGCTCCCAGCCCAGCGCCATGAGGTCCACCAGCCCGTGCACGCCCGGCTGCGGCTCGGAGAACAGCCACGTGCCGCCCGCCAGCAGCACCTCGCCCGGTGCCAGCCGCAGGTCGGCGCGCTCGCGGGCCGCGCGCAGCGACGTCACCGTGCCCAGGTCCATCAGCGGGCCTCGACCTCGCCGAGCGTGCGGTACGCCGAGTCGATCGACGCCACCCGCTGCTCCCCGGTCCGCCCGCGCCGGGCCAGGACCGCGTCGGCCAGCACCGCGACCACGCTGGACGCGGCCGCGTACGAGTCGAACGCCCCGCGGGCCTGCACCGGGCACTCCACCCACCAGGTGGCGTGCGCCGCCAGGGCGCGGGCCGTCGGGTCGGCCAGCAGCACCACGGGCGTGCCGGCCGCCTGCAGCCGCTCGGCCAGCGCCCGCACCCCCGGCGGGCGGCGGCGGAACGCCACCAGCACCACCGCGTCCTGCGGGCCCAGGTCGACGACGTCCTCCGACCACGACTGCCCCGGCTGCGGCAGCAGCGTCACGTGCGGGCGCACCTGCGTGAGCTGCTGGCGCAGGTGCAGGGCCACCGGGTAGCTGTTGCGCAGTCCCACGACGACGACGCGCGGGGCGTGCGCGAGCAGGTCCGCGACCGCGTCGAGGTGCACGCCGAGGGCCGCGACGGCCCGCTGCACCGCGGCGCCCTCGGCCTCGACGTGCGCGTCGAGGTCGGCCGTCGCGCCCAGCGTCACGGGCAGCCCGTGCTGGCGCAGGCGACGCAGGTGCTCGCGCACCTGCGTGAAGTCCTCGAACCCGAGGTTGCGGAACAGCCGGCTCATCGTGGCCTTCGACACCCCGGCCAGGCTCGCGAGCTCGGCCGCGGAGTACGTCGCCAGGTCGCCGAAGTGCTCCAGCAGCACGTCCGCGCCCTTGCGCTCCTGCGGCGGCAGGTCCGCGTAGCGCAGCGCCACGCGCTCGTCGATGCGCAGGCCGTCCAGGTCGGCCGGGTGCTCCGGGGCCGTCGGCTCCGCGGGCGCCTCGGCGCGCTCCGCCGCGGCGGCCAGGGTCGTCGGCGCGGTCATGCCCGGCCCGCCACGTCGTCGGCGACGGCCAGCACGGCCGCCGTGAACGCGTCGAGGGCCGCGGCGACGTCGACCTCGCGCACCGCCTCGTCGGGGTGGTGGCTGATGCCGTCGTGGCAGCGGACGAACAGCATGGCCACGTCCGTGACGGCCGCGACCGCCATGCCGTCGTGCCCGGCGCGGCTCCACAGCTCGAGCGGGAGGGCGTCGCCGGTCGCGACGACGCCCGCACGGACCGCGTCGCGCAGCCACGGCGCGCAGGGCGTCGCCGGGGCCGCGTGCGTCGAGGTCACGTGCACCGTCAGGCCGCGCGCCGTGCACAGCTCCTCGATCCCGGCGAGCAGCGTCGCGCGCATCGCGTCGCGCTCGGCGTCCGTCGCCGCGCGCAGGTCCAGCGTCATCACCGCCCGCCCGGGCACGACGTTGACGGCGCCCGGCTCGACGTCGATCCGCCCGACCGTCGCGATGGCGCCCGACGCGCGCGCGGTCCGCTCGACGAACGTGATGACCTCCGCGGCGCCGACCAGCGCGTCCCGGCGCCGCGCGTACGGCGTGCCGCCCGCGTGCCGGGCCTCGCCGACGACCTCCACGACGAAGCGCTCCGCACCCGCGATGGTCGTCACCACGCCCAGCGACCGGTCGGCCTCCTCCAGGTGGGGGCCCTGCTCGATGTGCGCCTCGAGGTACCCGACCAGGTCCTCGCGGCGCCGGGCCGCCGTGCCGACGAGCGCCGGGTCGAGCCCGAACGCGCGCGCGGCGTCGGCCAGCGTCACCCCGTCCGCGTCGCGCCGGTCCCACCACGCGTCGTCCCACGTGCCCGCCAGCGCGCGGCTGCCCATCAGCGCCGACCCGAACCGCGAGCCCTCCTCGTCGGTGAACCCCACGACCTCCAGCGCGAACGGCAGGTCCGCCCACCGGTCCCGCAGCCGCTCGACCACCGCGACCGCGAGCAGCACGCCGAGCATGCCGTCGTACCGGCCCGCGTCCGGGACGGTGTCCAGGTGCGAGCCCAGCAGCAGCGCCGGCAGGCCGGGCTCGCGCCCCTCGACCCGCCCGCACAGGTTGCCGGCCTGGTCGCGCCACGTGCGCAGCCCCGCCTCGGCCATCCACGGCTCGACCAGGCGGTGCGCGGCGGCCAGCGCCGGCGTCAGGTGCGCGCGGTCCAGGTGCTCGGGGTGCTCCGAGCACACCGCGAGCGCGTCGCAGCGGGCCAGCACCGTGGTGGCCGAGGTCCGGTCGACGAGGGAGGTCATGCCGCGTACACCTCGAGCGCGGCCGCGACGCCGCCGCCGGTCGGCACCGCGGCGCCGTGGGCGCGCAGCACGTGCTCCAGCGCGGCGAGCGTGGTCAGCACGGCGTCCTTGCGGGCGTTGTACCCCATCGTGCCGATCCGCCACACGCGCCCGTGCAGGGGGCCGAACGACGTGCCGATCTCGATGGCGAAGTCGTCGAGCATCGCGGCGCGCACGGCGTCGGCGACGACGGCGTCGGGCACCTCGACGGCGACGACGTTGTGCATCTTGTGCGCGACGTCGCCGAACACGGTCAGCCCCAGGCCCTGGACGCCCGCGAGCATGGCCGCGCCGGCGACGCGGTGCCGCTCGATCGTCGCGTCGAGGCCGTCCTCCAGCACGATGCGCGCGCACTCGTACGCCGCGTAGAGCATCGACGTGGCCTCGGTGTGGTGGTTGAGGCGGCGCGGCCCCCAGTAGTCGAGGATCTGCGCGAGGTCGAGGTAGTTGGACCCGATGACGGTGCCGGTGGGCTCGTCGTCGTCGGTGCGCAGGCCCTGCTCGACGTGCTTGCGGTCGTCGATGACGGCGCGGGCCCGGTCGGAGACGGTCGTCGGCGCGCTGCCCGACGGGCCGCCGAGGCACTTCTGCAGGCCGACGGTGACGACGTCGAGGCCCCAGTCGTCGGTGCGCAGGTCGTTGCCGACGACGGACGCGGTCGCGTCGACGTAGAGCAGCACGTCGTGGCGGGCGCAGATCTCGCCGATCTCGGCCAGCGGCTGGCACATGGTCGTGGACGTGTCGCCCTGGACCACCGCGACGAGCTTCGGGCGGTGCGCGCGGACGGCCTCCTCGACGCGGGCGGGGTCGACGACCTGCCCCCAGGGCGCCTCGACGGTGGCGACGTCGGCGCCGGCGCGGCGGGCGATCTCGACGAGCAGGTGCCCGAAGCGCCCGAACACCGGGACCAGCACGCGGTCGCCCGGCTCGACGAGGGAGACCACCGCTGCCTCGATCGCGGCGCGGGCGGTGCCGTCCACCAGGACGGTGGCCTCGTTCGCGGTGCGGAAGACCTGGCGGTAGAGCGCCTGCGTGGCGTTCATGTACCCCGTCATCACCGGGTCGAACTGCCCGACCAGCGCGGCGGACATGGCGCGCAGCACGCGCGGGTCGGCGCTGATCGGGCCCGGTCCCATGAGCAGCCGGTGCGGGGGCGTGAGCGTCATGGGCGGCACGCTACGAAACGGCCGTTTCACCGGTGTTTCCACCAGGGGCGTCCCGCGTCACGGGGCGCGCGGGTGGCGTCAGGGGCGGGGGACAAGCCGGCCGGTGCCGGCGGTGACCGCGCCCTCGCGGGCGATCACGCGCCCGCGCAGGACCGTCGCGGTGACGGTCGCGGACAGCTCGACGCCGTCGTAGGCGCTGATCGGGTTGCGGTGCGCCAGCCGGTGGGCGTCGACCCGCTGCGGGACCTGCGGGTCGAGGACGAGGACGTCCGCGTCCGCGCCCACCGCCAGGCGGCCCTTGCGGGTCAGGCCGACGAGGTCGGCGGTCGCCGTCGACATCCACCGGCTGACGTCGCCGATGCCGATGCCCCGGGCGGCGGCCTCGTGCGCGACCACCTGGAACCCGACCTGGAGGCCGGCGACCCCGCCCCACGCCTGCTGGAGGTCGCCGTCGCCGCGGAGCTTCTCCTGCGCGGTCGCGGGGGAGTGGTCCGTCACCACGGTGTCGATCACGCCGGCGCGCAGCCCGTCCCACAGGGCCTCGCGGTTGCCCGCGTCCCGGATCGGCGGGCAGCACTTGTACGCCGCGGAGGCGTCGGGGATCGCCCCGGCGTCGAACGTCAGGTAGTGCGGGCACGTCTCGACCGTGACCGGCAGCCCCTCCGCGCGGGCGTCGGCGAGCAGGTTCAGGGCCCGCGCGCTCGACAGGTGCAGCACGTGCACCCGGCAGCCCGTCTCCCGGGCGCCGGCCACCACGCGGGCGATCGCCGCCGTCTCGGCCTCGTGCGGGCGCGAGGCGACGAAGTCGGTGTAGACCCCGCCCGCGCGCACCGGGGACCCGGCGAGCACCGCCGGGTCCTCCGCGTGCACGATCACGAGCCCGTCGAACGCCGCGACCGTGCGCAGCGCGGCCGTGAACCCCGCCGGCCCGAGCGGCGCGAACTCGTCCACGCCCGACGGCGACAGGAAGCACTTGAAGCCGAAGACCCCGGCGTCCCACAGGGGTGCCAGGTCGTCGAGGTTGCCCGGCACGGCCCCGCCCCACAGGCCGACGTCGACCGACAGCTGGCCGGCCGCCGCGCGGCGCTTGGCCGCCAGCCCGGCCACCGTCGTCGTCGGCGGGATGCTGTTGAGCGGCATGTCGACGACCGTCGTCACCCCGCCGAGGGCCGCCGCCCGCGTCGCGGACGCGAACCCCTCCCAGGCGGTGCGACCCGGCTCGTTGACGTGCACGTGCGTGTCGACCACGCCCGGCAGCACCCACGCGTGGTCCGGCGCGTCGAGCACCGGGCCGTCGACGTCGACGTCGTAGGGCTCGACCGCGGCCACGCGGCCGTCGGCCACGAGCAGCGTCGCCGCGCGCAGGGACCCGTCGACGAGCACCTGCCGCCCGCGCACCGCCGTCACGAGGTCGCCCGGCGGGGGCGCGGCCACCGGGTGGTCCGGCATCGTCGTCGTCATCGGCTCAGACGAACCCGGGCACGGACGCCCACACGTGCGGCACCTGCGCGGCGCCCTCGCGCTGCACGGTCGCCTCGATGAGGCCGTAGGGGCGGTCCGCGGCGTAGAACACCTCGTTCGGGTTCTCCAGCCCGAAGGGCTCGAGGTCCACGAGGAAGTGGTGCTTGTTCGGGCACGACAGCCGCACCTCGGCCACGTCGTCGCACGCCTCCAGCACGGCCTTGCCCATCTCGAAGATCGTGTGCTGCAGCGCCAGGGAGTGCACCTGCGCGAACGTCGCGAGCAGCAGGTCGCGGACCACCGGGTAGCGGGCCTCGAAGTCGACGTCGGGGCCGGTCCACCGCCACCACGCCGTCACCGACGTCGCGAGGATCCGGTCCGTCGTCTCGCCGAGCGTGGTGTACCGGTCGCGCGGGAAGCCCCAGAACTCCGACCCGGTGGACTTCAGCACCGTCGCGTCGGTGAAGCCCGACACGACCCAGGCGTCGTCGCCGGCGACCTCCACGACCGTGCGACGGGTCTCGCGGCCGGTGCGCACGAACGCGTGGTCGTGCGGCTCGCCGTCCACGGCGATGCGGTCCCACGCGTGCTGGTCGGCGGCGAACCGCCCGCCCGTCACCTGCGGGAAGTCGTCGACGAAGTGCCGGGCCAGCCGCAGCAGGAACGTCTCGGGCGAGCCGACGCCGTGCTCCTTGGCGTACGCGTACACGGTGTTCTTCTGCGTGTCCGTCGCCACCACGAGCGTGTTGTCGCCCGTGGTGTGGCAGTCCGTGAAGTCCCCGCGCAGCTGCGTCGTGACGGTGAGGTCCTCGATCTCGTGCACGGGGGTGTCGCGCGTGACGCGGACCAGCCGCACCTCGGCCTTCCCGTACTGGTTCGGGCCCAGGACGATGTCTCCGACGGCCATGCGTCAGCTCCCTCGGTACGTGGTGTAGGCGAACGGGCTCAGCAGCAGCGCCAGGTGGTGGTGCGGCTGGGCGTCGTCCAGGTGCACCTCCAGGTGCACGGCCGCGTGGATGGTGGGCACGCCGGCGCGCGCGAACCACGCCCCGGTGGCGAAGCGCAGGCCGTAGGTGCCGGTGGGCAGCGTCGTCGCCCAGCGCAGGCGGCCGTCGTCGTCGGTGCGGCCCTCCTCCAGGACGGTGCCGTCGGCGGCCAGCAGCGTGACCTCGACGCCGACGGCGGGGCGCCCCGCGGCCGCGTCGAGCACGTGCGTCGAGCAGGTGCTCACGGGTGCCCCCTCACGTGACGAGCCCGGCCAGGCGCAGCTCGGCGATCTCGCGCAGCTGCTGGGCGGTGACCTCGACCTCGGTGCGCGGGTCGTGCGTGAGGCGCTGCTCGAGCAGGGCGAGGATCTCGTCGCTGCTGCGCCCCGCGGCCCGGACGAGGAACACGCGCCCGAACTTCTCCTCGTAGGCGCGGTTGCCCGCGGCGAGCCGGGTCGCGACGTCGGCGTCGGCCGGGTCGACGCCCGCCTGCTCGCGCGTCGACAGCGCCGCCGACGCGCCCGCCCCCGGGTGCCGCTCACCGATGCGCGGGTGGTCCGCCAGCGCCTGCGCGACGTCCGTGCCGCCCCACGCCGCGGCCTGCTCGCGGGCGTGCGCCCGCAGGTCCTCGACGGACCCGTACGGGCGGGCGGCCACGACCTCCTGCGCCCACCACGGCACGTCCGCGCACGTGCGCACGAGCGCCTGCGCCGCCTCCTCGGGCAGCGCGTTGAACTCCTCCAGCCGCATCCCACGTCCTCTCCGCCGCGCCGACCGTAGGCGGGCGATGTGTCGGCGAGGGAAACGGTTGTTTCAGCGGCGTGAAACCTGCCCGGGCGTGCGCCCGGGCCCTGCCGTGAGGCAGCCGGGGTCAGCCGGTCGTGCGGGCGAGGTCGCGGGCCAGTCCCAGCAGCTCGCGGTCGCGCCCCGGGGCGGCGACGAGGCAGACGCCCACGGGCCGGTCGGCCCGCCCGCCGGTGCCCCCGTCCGGGCCCGGTGGCGGGGTGGGTCCGGGCGTCGGCAGGACGACGGCGGGCAGCCCGCCCAGCCCGGCGACGCATGTGAGCCGCAGGGTCGCCGCGCGCACCGCGTCGAGGCCGGCCGGGTCCGGGCGGGGCGCGACGGACGGGGCCGCCGGCAGCACGAGGACGTCGTCGCCGACGAGGTCGAGCACCTGGGCCCGCACCTGCTCGCGCTGCTCGCCCGCGCGGGCGCCCGTCGCGTCGTCGACGCCCGCCGCGGCCGCGAACCGGCCCGCGACGTCGGCCCCCAGCGCCCCGGGGTGGGCGGTGACCCAGGCGCCGTGCGCGCGCCACGCCTCCCACGCCTGGCGGAGCCGGAACACCTCGGCCCACGCGGCCAGGTCGACCCCGTCCCAGGCGGTGGTCGGCACGGCACCGGCGTCGGCCGCGAACCGTCGCACGCGCGCGGCGACGTCGTCCTGCGCGAGGGCCAGGAGCGCGGGCGAGACGACCAGCCGCGACGTGCCTGCCGCCCCGCCGCGCGGCGGCAGGAGCACGTCGCCGACCGCGGCGAGCAGGTCCGCGTCACGGGTCAGCCAGCCGACGGTGTCGAACGACGGCGCGAGCGGCACCAGCCCCGTCGTCGGGACCGCGCCGTGGGTGGTGCGGATGCCGAAGAGGCCCTGGTAGGAGGCGGGGACGCGGATCGACCCGCCCGTGTCGGTGCCCAGGCCCACGTCGGCCTGGCCGAGCGCGACCGCTGCGGCCGACCCGGACGACGACCCGCCCGGCACCCGCCCCGGGGCCCGCGGGTTCGGCGGCGCGCCGGTGTGCGCGTTGGTGCCCGCGAGGGAGTACGCGAGCTCGTCGGTGCGGGCGACGCCGCGCACGTGCGCACCCGCACCGAGCAGGGCCGCGACCACGTGCGCGTGCTCTGCCTCGACCGGCGCGTCCGCGAGCCACGCGGGGGTGCCGGCCCCGACGCGCTGCCCGGCGACCGCGAACAGGTCCTTGACCGCGACGCCCCGCCCGGCCAGGGGACCGCCCGCGGCGCCGGGCACCAGGGGGTCGCCGAGGACGCGCCACACGCGCGGGTCGAACGCCGGTGCGGGCGCGTGCACGTGCGCTGCCGCGACGGCCCACCGGCCGTCCGTGCGCTCCCACAGCTGGGTCTGCTGCCCGCGTCCGCCGCGGACGAGCTCGGTCACCGCGACGACCAGCGCGTGGTCGTCGTCGACCGTCCGCACGTGCACCTCGACGACCCGCCGCGCCGGGGCGCCGCCGCGCGTGCCCCGAAACGCCGCGATCTGCTCGTGCCCCACCAGCAGGCCGGCCGCGTCGCCGCGCAGCGTGCCCGGGCCGTCGGCGAACAGCCGGTCCAGCGCCGCGAGGTCGTCCGTGCCCAGCGCGCGCTCGTACGCCCAGAACGCCTCCAGGACGCCCGCGGGCGGGTCCGACCTCATGCCGCACCCCCGTCCTCGAGGTCCGCCAGCCGGATCCGGGCGTGCACGCCCGTCACCTGGTCGACCACCTGCGAGACGTCGAAGTCCGTCGCGGCCGACAGGTACGCCAGCGCGTGCGCCCGGTCCATGCCGTATCGGGCCTGCAGCAGCGCCAGCGCGGCCCGCACGCAGCGGCGCAGGGCCTCGTCGAGGTCCTCGTGCAGGCCCGTCGGCACCAGGTGCTCGGCGGTGCGCCCCAGCGGGCCGGTCAGCTCGCCGAAGGCCTCCACCGCCTGCGCCCGCGGCAGCACGTCCAGGCGCAGGGTCACCCGCAGCGACGCCTCCAGCGCCGTCAGCGCGACCTCGCCGTCGCCCTGCGCGAAGTGCGGGTCGCCCACGTACGCCAGCGCGTCGTCGACCTGCACCGGCAGGTACAGCGTGGAGCCGGCCTGCAGCAGGTTGATGTCGACGTTGCCGCCGTGCGCACCCGGCGGCACCGAGTGCGGGCGCACGTCGCCGGCCACCGCGACGCCCATGATCCCCAGGAACGGGGCGATCGGGAACTGCACCGTCCGGTCGCTGCCCGCGGCGCGCGGCATGACCGCCCGCGTGCCCGAGGCGTCCAGGCGGGCGAGCACGCTCACCACGTCGACGCCGCCCTCGGGCATCTCGCCGGGCAGCGCACCGCGGCCGTGCCGGTTGGAGATCACGCCGTACGGCACGCGCGGCAGGGTCTCCAGCACGGTGATCGCCAGCACGTCCCCCGGCCGGGCCCCGCGCACCGCGATCGGCCCCGTGACCACGTGCGGGCCGTCCACGCCCGGCGTGCGCGGGTGGTCCGACGCGGCCAGCGCGACCGCGTCGGCCAGCACGTGCGTCAGGCCGTGCGCGCCGAAGAACGCGCGCGGGTCGCGCCCCTGGTCCTCCAGCAGACCCTCGTGGCTGAGCGTGTCGACCGTGACCTCCGTGCCCGGGTCGACCGTCAGCACCGGGGCGTCCGCCGCGCACGGCAGCCGCCCCCACAGCACGTGGTCGGGGGTCGACGGCAGGTAGGTCGCGGCGCGCACGGGGCCCGTGCCGGGGTCGAGCAGCATGCGCCCGACCGTAGCGGCCGGTCGTGACGGCGGTGTTGCGGGTCCCGGGCGTGCGGCGAACCGCCCACAGCCCGCTGCGGGCCCCGTCCGTCCGCACCGCTCCGCGGGGCCGCGGCGGGGGACGAGCGGGGGGAGGCAGGGTCGGACGTCGCCGGTCGGCCGGCGCGGTCGCCCGGCCGTGCCCCGCCGCCGGGTCGGGAGGCGTGGTGCAGCCAGGTGTCGAGCAGTGGGCCGCCGGACCGTGGGGGACCGGGCAGCCGGCGCCCGGGCGCGCGCTCGTCGTCGGCGTGGTCGGGGCCGGCGGAGGGGTCGGGGCGTCGACGTTCGCGGCGCTGCTCGCCCGCACGCTCGCGCGCAGCACCGCGACCGTGCTCGTCGACCTCGACCGCGGCGGGGCGGGCGTCGACGTGCTCCTCGGCCTCGAGGACGCCGACGGCGCCCGCTGGCCCGACCTGCGCGGCGCGGGCGGCGACGTGCCGGGGGCCGACGTGCTCGCGCTGCTGCCGCGCTGGGACGCGTGCGCCGTGCTCTCCGCCGACCGCACCCGCCCCGAGCCCGTCGACCCCGCGGTGCGCGTCGACGTGCTGCACGCCCTCGCCTGCACGGCCGGGGCCGTCGTGCTCGACCTCGACCGCACCGACGTCGTCGACGGGCAGGCCCCGCTGCCCGCGTGCGACGCCGTGGTCGTCGTGGCCCGGCGCGACCTGCGCTGCGTCGCCGGCACCCTCGCCCTGCGCCCCCAGCTCGACGCGTCCGGCGCCCAGGTGGGCCTCGTCCTGCGCGGCCCCGCGCCCGGCGGGCTCGGCGCCGCCGACGTCGCGACCACCACGGGCGTGGACGTGTGGACGTCCGGGCCCGCCGACCGTGCGGTGGCCGCCCGCGCCGAGCGCACCGGACCCGCCGGCCGCGGCCCCGCCCACCGGGCGGCCCTCGTCGTGGCCCGGCGCCTCGGGGTCGGCCGGTGGTGACGCCGTCCGGCGCCCTCGTCCCGGCCGTGGCACGCCCCGGACCCGTGCGGCACACCTGCGCCGCACCACCGCGCCGTCCCGTCGACCCCGGGGTCCTGCGCGCCGTGCGCGACGCGCTGCGCACCGGCGGCACGCCCGGCCCGGGCGGTCTCACCGCGCACGTCGAGGCCGCACTGCGCGCCGCCGGAGCCCTGCTCGGCCCCGACGCGCTCGCGGCCGCCACCCGCACCGCGCACGACGAGCTGCTCGGCGCGGGCCCGCTGCAGCGCTGGCTCGACGACCCGCGCGTCACCGACGTGCTCGTCAACGGCCCCCACGCCGTGTGGGCCGAGGTCGACGGCGTCCTCGGCCGGGTCGACACCGACCTGGGGACGCCCGAGGCCGTGCGGGCCCTGGCCGTGCGGCTGGCCGCCGCCGCGGGCCGCCGCCTCGACGACGCCAGCCCCACGGTCGACGCGCGGCTGCCCGACGGCACCCGCCTGCACGCCGTGCTCCCGCCGCTCGCCGAGACCAGCGCCGTGCTCAGCCTGCGGGTCGTGCGCCCCCGGGCGTTCACGCTGGCCGAGCTCGTCGCCGCCGGGTCCGTCGCCCCCGCGCTCGCCCCCGTCGTCGCGGGCCTCGTCACCACCCGCGCCAACGTCCTCGTCTCCGGCTCCACCGGTGCCGGCAAGACGACCCTGCTCGCGGCCATGCTCTCCCTCGTCCCCGCCGACGAGCGCATCGTGCTCGTCGAGGAGTCCGGCGAGATGGTCCCCACGCACCCGCACGTCGTGCGCCTGACCGCACGCCGCGCCAACGTCGACGGCGCCGGCGCCGTCGGGCTGGCCGACCTCGTCCGCGAGGCCCTGCGGATGCGCCCCGACCGGCTCGTGCTCGGCGAGTGCCGCGGCGCCGAGGTCCGCGAGGTCCTCGCCGCCCTCAACACCGGCCACGAGGGCGGCTGCGCGACCCTGCACGCCAACACCGCCGCCGACGTGCCCGCCCGCCTGGAGGCCATGGCCGCGCTCGCGGGCATGGGCCGGGAGGCCGTCGCCGCGCAGGCCGCCAGCGCCGTCGACGCCGTGCTGCACCTGCGGCGCGAGCGCGGACCCGGCGGGCGCCGGTACCTCGCCGAGGTCGGCGTCGTCGGCCGGGACGACGCCGACCGGCTGGTCGTGCGCACCGCGGTGCACGCCGACGGGACGGGGGCGCTGCGGCGCGGCCCGGGGTGGGCGTCGCTCGCCCGCCGCCTCGACCTGCCGGCACCGTCGTGAGCGTGCTCGTCGCGCTCGGCGTGCTCCTCGCCGCGCTGCTCGCGACCGGGCCGCCCGGCCGCCCGCTGCACCCCGCGCGCGGTGCCGACGGCGGGCGCACGCGGGCGGCTCGTCCGCTGCGCCGACGGCCCGGCGCGGCGGACGACCTGCCCGGGCTGCTGCTGGCCGTCGCCGCGCGCCTGCGCTCCGGGGCGCCCGCCGGTGCCGCGTGGTCGGACGTGCTGGGCGTCGACGTCCCCGGCGCCCTGCCCCGCCCCGCGGACCTGCTCGGGCGGGTCGCCCCGGGGCGCCGGCGCCCCGACCCCCGGCTGGTGGGCCGGGTGCAGGCCGTCGTCGCCGGCGCCCGGGTCGCCGTCGAGCTCGGTGCGCCGCTCGCCGACGTCCTCGAGGACCTCGCGACCGCCGCCACCACCGACGCCGAGCACACCGCCGACGTGGAGGCCGCCCTCGCCGGTCCGCGAGCCACCGCCCGGGTGCTCCTGTGGCTGCCGCTCGCCGGGGTCGGGCTCGGCGCCCTCCTCGGCGCGCAGCCGTGGCGGGTCCTCCTCGACGGCGGGATCGGCACCGCGGCGCTCGTGCTCGGCCTCGGGCTCGTCCTGGCCGGGCGCGCCTGGGTCGCTGCCCTCCTGGCCCGGGCCCGCGACGCCGGGACCCCGCGCCCGGCCCGCGACGCCGGCGGCCCGCGCGGCACCGCCCGCGGCACCGGTCCCGGTGCTGCCCGTGGCCCGGCGCGCACGGCATGAGCCCCGCCGCGGTCACCGTCCTCGTCCTCGTCCTGCTGCTCGCCGCCCGGGGACCCTGGGCCCTGCGTCGCGGGGCCCACCTGGCAGGTCCTGCACCGGGCGGCGGCCGCCGCACCGCACCGGGGCGGCCTGGGACGCCACGCCCCGGCGACGACCCGGCGGGCGTGCTCGACCCCGCCCTGGTGCTCGAGCTGTGCGCGGCCGCCGTGCGCTCCGGAGCCCCCGTGCCGCGCGCCCTCGTCGTCGTCGGGGAGGCCCTCGGCGGCGCGGAGGGCGAGGGCCTCGCCCGCGCCGGTGCGGCCCTCGACCTCGGTGCCGACTGGGGTGCCGCGTGGGCCGGCGCGCCCCCTGCGACGGCCGCGGTCGGCGCCGCGCTGCACGTCGGCTGGACCGCCGGTGCGGCCCCCGGGCCACAGCTGCGGGCCGCGGCCGACGTGGTGCGCCGCGAGCGCCGCTCCGCGGTCCGCGCGGCGTGCGGCGCCCTCGGCGCACGGCTGACCCTGCCCCTCGGCGCGTGCTTCCTGCCCGCGTTCGTGCTGCTCGGCCTCGTCCCGGTGGTGGTCGCGCTCGCGGGCGACGTGCTCGGGTGAGCCCGACGAGCCGTCCACAGCCGCACCCGCGCGAGCCGACCCCGCCGGAGCAGTGCGGGCCCCGGACCGGGCGGTGCCGCGCCCCGCAGGCTCGGACCGGACCCGCGGCCACCAGGGCGGCGGGACGGACGCCCCGCCGGTCGGCGCGGGCACGGGAGGAACGACATGGCACGACGGATGCAGCAGGTGCGGCGCCTGACGGCGACGGTCGCGGCGCGCGTGCGCACGGGGACGCGCGACGCGGGCATGGCGACCGCGGAGTACGCGATCGCCACGCTCGCGGCGGTGGGGTTCGCGGGCCTGCTCGTGGTGATCCTCAAGGGCAACGAGGTCAAGGGCCTGCTGCTGGGGATCGTCCGTCAGGCGCTCGGCGGATGAGCGGGCGGCGCCGCGGTCGCCCGGTCGGCCGCACCGGCGGTGCGCCCGCGGGGGACCGCGGTGCCGTGACCGCCGAGCTCGCGATCGGCATGGTCGCCGTCGCGGTGGTCCTGGTCGCTGTGCTGACGCTCGGTGCCGCCTCGGTCACCCGGCTGCGGGCCGAGGACGCCGCGCGCACCGCCGCCCGCGTCGCCGCCCTGCACGAGCCGGACGCGGCGGTCGTCGAGGCGGCCCGTACCGTGCTCGGCGGGCGCGCCGCGCAGGTCGGGGTGCGGCGGGACGGCGACTGGGTCACCGTGACGGTCACGTCCGCGCTGACGGGATGGGCCGCGGGTGTCGAGGTCAGGGCCGACGCGACCGCCCGGGTCGAGCCGTGACCGCGCCGACCCCGACCGGGCGCGGTGGCGGGGCCGCTCGCGGGGCGGTGGTCGGCCGGGGCGGGGTCGTCGGCCGCGGCGCGGCGGGCGACCGTGGTGCGGGTTCCGTCCTCGTCCTCGGCGTGGTCGCCGCGGCGGGTGCGCTGCTCCTCGCCGTCGGGCTCGTCGCCGGTGCGTACGACGCGCGCGGCCGGGCCCGGACGGCCGCGGACCTGGCCGCGCTCGCCGCCGCCGCGGCGGCGACGTCGCCCGTCGCGGCCGTCGACCCGTGCGCGCGGGCCGCGGAGGTCGCCGCCCGCAACGGCGCCGACCTCGGGTCCTGCACGGTCACGGGTCCCGGGGTCGTGGACGTCGCCGTCCGGGTGGCGTCGACGGTCGGCGACGCACGGGCCGCCGCGCGCGCGGGACCGGCCACGGCGAGGGACCCGTGACCAGGCGCTCGAGCGCGGCAGGACGGGTGGCGGCAGCGGCGCGGCCGGGCCGTCACGCGGACGGCCGAACCGCCCGCGACGTCACCCGCCTGCCACCTCGCGGCCACCTCCGGGACGCGGGACAGTGCTCGGGTGCTGCCGATCGGGTGGCGGCGCTGGGTGCTTGCACCCACCGAACTGGACGATCGCCCGGCTTCGCCCGCTGGACCGTTCAACGACTGCCTCAGGAGATCCGATGGCATGGCTGAGCAGACGAGGTCGGGGGTACCGGAAGATGAGCATCACGGAGATGGAGCGCGAGGTCGTCGAGGCCGCGGCAGGCATCCCGCACGTCAACCAGCGTGTGCGCGTCGTCCTGGACCCGGACGCCGCGGAGCCCGGCGCGGGCGTGCCGACCCGGGTCGAGGACGTCGAGGTCGTCGTCGACGGGTCCGAGCTGCGGCACCACGTCCTGGTGTCGCCGCCCTGGTACGGCGGTGACGTCGAGCCGCCCGCCGAGGGCGCCCGCATGACGCTCGTCTGGCCGACCGAGCGCGGCGTGCTCGAGCTCCCCGTGACGTTCGCCCGCATCGACCGGGTCGCCGAGGGCGTCCGGGGGTGGCGGCTCGTCGTCGTCGGCTCCGCGACCCGGCTGCAGCGCCGCCAGTTCGTGCGCGTGCCCGTCGGGCTGCCCGTGAGCGTCGAGACGCGCCCGGAGGACGCCATGACGCCCCGGCACCCCGTCGCCGACGGCATGACCATCGACCTGTCCGAGGGCGGGCTGCGCTGCGTGCTGCACGACCGCCTCCCCGACGACCACCCGGTCACGGTGACGTTCGCGTTCGGCGAGGCCCAGTTCCGGCTGGCCGCCCGCGTCGTGCGCGCCGCGCCGTGGGTGGACCGGCGCAAGGCCCGCGTGCCCGGCGCCCGGGTCGTCGACGACGGGTCCGACCGCCACGACCACGGCGGGCACGACCACGACGGGTCCGACCACGACGGGTCCGGCACCGACGCCGACGCCGGGACGACCGACGTCCCCGCCGTCGTGCCGCACGTGCGGACGCGGGAGAGCGCCGCCTCGCGGTGGAGCACCGCCATCCGCTTCGTCGACCCCGACGAGGCCGGCCCTGCCCTGCGTCGCGCGATCTTCGCCGAGCAGATCCGGATGCGCCGCACCCGCGACCGCTGAGACCACCGGGCCGACGAACCCCCAGCACGTCGGCCCGGGCACGACCGCCGCGCGGCACCTCGCAACCCCCCTGTGCGAGGTGCCGCGCGGTGCTGCGTCAGCCCGCCGGGGCGTGCGCGAGCACGGCGGTGAGCAGCCGCAGCGCCGCGTGCTTGTCGAGCGGGTCGTTGCCGTTGCCGCACTTGGGCGACTGCACGCACGCGGGGCAGCCGCTCGCGCACGGGCACGCGGCGATCGCGTCGCGCGTCGCCGCCAACCACGTCGGGCCGAGCGAGAACCCGCGCGCGGCGAACCCCGCGCCCCCGGGGTGCCCGTCGTGCACGAACACCGTGGCGTGCCCGGTGTCCACGTGCGCGAGCGTCGACAGGCCGCCCAGGTCCCACCGGTCGCACGTCGCCAGCAGCGGCAGCAGGCCGATCGACGCGTGCTCGGCCGCGTGCAGCGCCCCCGGTGCGGCCTCCAGCGTCACACCCGCCTCCGCGAGCACCGCCGCCGGGGCCGTCCACCACACGGCGGCCGTGCGCAGGGTCCGCGCCGGCAGGTCCAGCTCGTGCGTCCCCAGCACCTGCAGGTCCGGCAGGCGCCTGCGCTGGTAGCCCAGCACCTGCGTGGTCACGTCCACCTGCCCCGTGGCCCACGTCACCGGCCCCCAGGAGACCTCCTGCTCGACGTCCACGACGGACGTCGACGTCACCCACCGCGCCCACGTGCCGTGGTCCACGTCCCGTGCCGTGGCCAGCGCCACCGCGTCCTCCAGGTGCAGCTCGTCCACGACGAACGTGCGGCCCTGGTGCACGTACACCGCGCCGGGGTGCACGGTCGCGTCCGCCGACGCGGCGTCGACGGTGCCCAGCAGGCGGCCCGTCGCCGTCTCGACCACGCGCACGGGCTGCCCGCCCGACCCGCGCAGGTCCGTCAGACTGCTCGCCGGCTCGGCGTGCGTCCAGTACCAGCCCGACGCCCGGCGCCGCAGCACCCCCCGCTGCGTGAGCTCGTCGAGCAGCGCGGGGGCGCGCGGCCCGAACAGGTCCAGCTCCTCCGCACGCAGCGGCACCTCCGCGGCCGCCGCGCACAGGTGCGGCGCCAGCACGTACGGGTTGCCGGTGTCGAAGACCGTCGCCTCGACGGGTGCGTCGAGCACCGCCGCCGGGTGGTGCACGAGGAACGTGTCGAGCGGGTCCTCCCGGGCCACGAGCACCACCAGCCCGTCGGCACCGGCGCGTCCCGCCCGCCCGGCCTGCTGCCACAGCGACACCCGGGTGCCCGGCCAGCCCGCCACCAGCACGGCGTCGAGCCCGGAGATGTCCACCCCCAGCTCCAGCGCGCTCGTCGTGGCGAGCCCGCGGACCTCGCCGCTGCGCACCGCCTGCTCCAGGGCCCGGCGCTCCTCGGGCAGGTACCCGCCGCGGTACGCCTGCACCTGGTCCACGAGCGCGGGGTGCACCGCGGCCAGGTGCGCCTGCGTGGTCGTCGCGACCGACTCCGCCCCGCGTCGCGACCGCGTGAACGCCAGCACGCGGGCCCCGGCTGCGACGAGGTCGGCCAGCAGGTCCGCGACCTCGGCGGTCGCCGTGCGCCGCGGCCGGTCGGTGCGCACGGCGACGAGCCGCTCGCCGGTGCCCTGCGGCCCCGAACCCTCGGGGGGCACCGGCTCCCGGGGCCCACCCGCGGCGTCCGGGTCGCGCGGGCCGTGCTCGGCGGGCTCGTCACCGGCGGGGTCGGCCGCACCGACCCCGGTGTCGCCACGAGCCGGGACCAGCAGGACGCTCGCCCACGGGTCGTCGTCGGGGACGAGCGCCGACCACGGGCCGTCACCGCCGGGCAGCTCGGGCGGCTGCCACAGCACGAACGTCTTGCGCCCGGCCGGGGACGCGTCGGCGGTCACCGCGTGCACCTCGTGCGCCGGGACGCCGACGAGCCGGGCCGCGCTGGTGGCCGGGTCCCCGGTCGTCGCGGACGCCATCACCATGACGGGTGCGGCGCCGTAGCTCGCCGCCACCCGCCGCAGCCGCCGCAGCACGAGCCCGACGTGCGCGCCGAACACCCCGCGGAACGCGTGGCACTCGTCCACGACCACGTAGGCGAGCGACCCCACGAGCCGTGACCACGTGCGGTGCTGCGGCAGCACCGCGTGGTGCAGCAGGTCGGGGTTGGTCAGCACGACGTCCGCGTGCTCGCGCACCCACCGGCGCTCGTCGCGCGACGTGTCGCCGTCGCACGTGGCGACCCGCACGTCGCGCACCCCCGACGCGGCCAGCAGGCGCTCCACCGACGCCAGCTGGTCGGCGGCCAGGGCCTTGGTGGGGCTCAGGTACAGCACGGTCGGGCGACGACGGGCCGACTCGATGCGCCCCGGGTCCAGCACGGCGCCCGCGCGTGCCGCCCGCACCGTCGTCAGCGCGGGCAGCCAGTACGCGAGCGACTTGCCCGAGCCCGTCGAGGTCGCGAGCACCGTGTGCCGGCCGGCGTGCACGGCCTCGGCGGCGTCGACCTGGTGCGCCCACGGCCGGTCGACCCCGAGCGCCCGGTACCCGCGGACGAGGTCCGGGTCCGCCCACGCGGGCCAGTCCCCGTGCGTCCCGGCGCGCGGCGGCAGGTGCCGCACGTGCGTGGCCCGCTCCGCGAGGCGCCCGCCCGCCGCCAGCACGTCGAGCAGCTCACCGGGACCCACCGCCGCATCATCGCACCGTGCGTCCTCCCTGAGGACGACGACGCCCGCCGCACGCCGCGCCAGGATGGGGGTGTCGGCGCCGACCGTGCGCCGCGAGCCGGACCCACGAGGGCGGGGTGGCCGTGCTGAGGACCGTCGTGGCGGTCGCCGCCGCGCTGCTGGTCGCCGTCGGCTGGGGTCTGCGCGGGGCGGCGGAGGCCCGGGCGGACGACCACGACGGCGGGTCCGGGCCGCCCGCGCAGCGACCGTGGGCCCGCGTCGTGGGTGACGGGCCGCTCGTCGGTCTGTGGGTGCTGCTCCTCGCCGTCGCGGCCGCGTGGTCGCTCGGCGCGCACCTCGACGGCAGCGGCGCCGTGCACCCCGCGGCGGTCGCGGCCGGTGCGCTCGTGCTCGGGCTCACCTGCAGGGAAGTCGCGTTCCTGCGGACCTCCCGCACGCGCGGGACGCTCACGCACGCGCTGCTGGCCCGTCGGCTCGTCGCCGCGGCGGTCGTCGTCCCGGCCCTCGCCCTCGCCGCGTGGGCGCTCGACCCCTAGGGCGTGCCGCTCCGGGGGATGGTGGCCTCCGTCTCGTTCCGGCGCTCCGTTGCCAGCTCCTTCCGGAGTCTGCGCGCGCGCTGCGTGGCCTGGGCGCGCACGTGCCGCGACACCCCGTCCGAGGCGAGGCGGTCGAGGACCTGAAGGTCGGTCGCGGTGCAGCAGGCTCGGCGTTGAGCCCAGGCGCTCCAGGTGTCGGCCGGTCCTCCGGAGCCGGCCTCGCCGGCGGCGGCCGCACGAACCAGGGCGACGTCGTGGGCGCGCTGCTCGGCCATGTGCTGCTCGCTGCTGCCCGGGGCGAGGACGTCGAGCGCCAGTCGTGCCAGGGTCGGGTCGTCGCCCTCGACGAACGTGATCACAGGGTCCAGGGCCATGAGCTGGTCAGGTTCTCCGCGGAGCGCGTCGAGCAGCAGGCGGTGGAGCGACGGGTCCTTCTTCGCGAGGCGGTAGGCGTCCCAGTGGGCGTGGCCGTGGTCGGAGGTGCGTTCCGCCTCGACCAGCCGCTCGCCCAGCCGGTGGCGCAGCTCGTCGTAGGCGGCGGCTGCGGTCGCCGCGTCGCGCGTCCACCCCGGCGGGTCCGACGACGGTCGCCCCGCCCGGCGTGAGTCTCCCACCCCAGGAGTCTCGCGACTCTTTGGCGCCCGGGTCCAGGGACGCAGCGTTCCGGAGCGCGGGAGGCGCACCCGCCGCCAGTGGGTCGCGCGGGGCCCGTCGACGGGGCCGGTCAGCGGGTCGCCGGTGCGGCGTCGTCCTCCGGGGAGGTCCTGGACCACAGGCCCACGTCGAGCCACCCGGCCCCGACCTGGACCTGCAGACCGACCAGCGCGGCCGCCGCGGGCGGCGGCACCTCCAGGTGCGCGGGCAGCAGGGCGAACGCGGACCGGTCGTCGGGCGCGTCGAACGGTGCGCCCAGCACCTCCCACCGCTCGGTCACCACCCGGTACGACGCCATGCCGCCCACGGTAGGGGCGCACGGGCCTGATCCGGAAGACGGTCGTCACCGCGCGTTCCGCCGACGTTCAGCGCCCGTCCGCGTGCGCGTCGCGCCGTCAGTCGCCCTGGAACGCCTCGTGCAGCAGGCGGCGCAGCTCGAAGTGCGCCTCGACCATGCGACCGAGGATCGTCATGTGCCGGACCTGCCGGTCGGTCCACTCCCGCACCCGGGTGTCGAAGACCTCGACCGTGGCGATCGGCTCGTCCTCGACCGAGCTGACGGTCACCCCGATGTACGCCCGGACCCGGTGGTGCCCGGTGACGTACGGGTTGTCGGCGAACCGCGGGTCCGCGGTCATGTCCCCGACCACGGTGGGGTGCAGGCGGTCCCGGACCGTCACCGCGGTGAACGACTCCGCCGCGTCGATGGTCGCGACCTGCGAGCCCACCCGCGCCCTGACCACGCCCTCCGCGGGCAGGACCAGCGTGATCGTGGCCAGCTCGGCACCGGTCAGGTCGGTCGCCAGCTCGATGAGGTCCTCGTGCTCGGGCCCGTCGAAGGAGTGCAGCAGCCCGTACCGGTCCAGCACGTCCAGCGCGTGCTGCCCGGCCCCCTCGGGTGCGTCCGTCGTGGTGGCCTGCTCCGTCGTCGTGGTCATGCCGTGCCTCGTCCCCCCGGGTGCGCCGCCGGTCGGCGGCTGGTCCGTCGGTCCCATCGGCCCGGCCCCGGGCGATCTGCAGGGTCCGGGCGGGTGCGGTGCGCGTCGACGTGACCCCCGCCGCCCGCCGCGGGAGGATCGGCGCGTGATGCGCATCGACCTCAACGCCGACCTCGGCGAGGGCGACGGCGACTGGCGCCTCGAGCCCCCGGCGGACGACGCCCTGCTCGACCTCGTCTCGTCGGCGAACGTCGCCACCGGCTTCCACGGCGGGGACGCCGCGACCATGGCGGCCACGTGCGCGGCCGCGGCGGCGCGCGGTGTGGCGGTCGGGGCGCACCCGTCGTACGACGACCGGGCCGGGTTCGGGCGGCGGGCGCTGGACGTGCCCCCGGACGTGCTGCGCGCCCAGGTGGCGTACCAGGTCGGAGCGCTCGTCGCCGTCGCCCGCGGCACCGGCGCGCGGGTCACCCACGTCAAGCCGCACGGCGCCCTGTACAACGCCGTCGTGCACGACGACGCCCAGGCGCGGGCCGTCGTCGAGGCCGTCGCCGCGGTGGACCCCGCGCTCGCGGTGCTGGGGCTGCCGGGGTCGCGCGTGCTGGCCCGCGCGGCCGAGGCGGGTCTCGTACCGGTCGTCGAGGCCTTCGTCGACCGCGGGTACACCGCCCGCGGCACGCTGGTGCCGCGCGCGCAGCCCGGGGCGCTCGTCACCGACCCCGAGCAGGCCGCCGAGCGGGCCGTGCGGATGGCCGTCGAGGGCGTCGTCGTGGCGGTCGACGGCACGGTCCTGCCGCTGCGTGCGGCGTCGTTGTGCGTGCACTCCGACACCCCGGGCGCGGTGGCGCTGGCCACGGCCGTGCGAGGCGCGCTCGTGGGGGCGGGCCTCGTGGTGCGACCGTTCGTCGACCTCGACGCGGGGGCGAACGTGGCGCCCGCTCCCGGCGCCCGCGCGTGACGGGCCCCGGCCCTGACGGCGTGCCCGTGGTGCGCCCCTACGGCGCGGACGCCGTCCTCGTGGACCTGCCCGACCTGCGGGCGGTCCGGGCCCTCGACGCCGCGCTGCGGACCGCCGCCCCCGACAGCGTCCTCGACGTGGTGCCCGCCGCCCGCACGGTGCTCGTCCGCGGCGTCCCCGGCCGCCGGACGGCCTGGGCCGCGCGCGTGGCGGCGCTCGCCCGCGAGAGCGCCGGGTCCGCCGCGGCACCGCCGGACGCCGCCGGACGTGCCGACGGGGGCCGCGGCGCGGGCGACGACCCGGGCGCCGCGCCGCCGCGCACCGTCGAGGTGCCGGTGGTCTACGACGGTCCGGACCTCGACGAGGTCGCGGCACTGACCGGGCTGCCCGTCGAGGAGGTCGTGGCCCGGCACCTCGCCGGCGGGCCGGGCGGGTACCGCGTCGCGTTCGGCGGGTTCATGCCCGGCTTCGCGTACGTCGTGGGCGTCGACCCCGTGCTGCACGTGCCCCGCCGGTCCTCGCCGCGCACCCGCGTGCCGGCCGGGGCCGTCGCGGTCGCGGGGGAGTTCACCGCCGTCTACCCGGGGCCGACGCCCGGCGGGTGGCGGCTGCTCGGCACGTCCCCCGAGCCGGTGTTCGACGTCACCCGCGGGCGCGACGACGCCGCCCTGCTGGCCCCCGGCGACGCCGTCCGCTTCGTGCGCCGCCGTCCCGCACCGGTCGCGGCGTCCCCGGCGCCCGGTGCGACGACCGTGCACCCGCCCGGTCCTGCGGACGCCCCCGCACCGGGTCCGGCCCCCACGGACGGACCGGCCCCGGCAGGCCCGGGCGGCGACGCGCCCGTCCTGCTGCCCCTCGCGCTCACGGTCGTGCGCACCGGCCCGCTCGTCCTCGTCGAGGACCTCGGCCGCCCCGGGCTGGCCGCGGTCGGCGTCCCGCGGTCCGGTGCCGCGGACCCCGCCGCGCTCGTGCACGCCAACCGGCTCGTCGGCAACGCCGCGTCCGCCGCCGGGCTGGAGGTGCTGCTCGGCGGGCTCGTCGTCACCTTCGGCGGCTCGACGGCGTTCGCGCTGACCGGTGCGCAGGCCGACGCCCACCTCGACGGCGTGCCCGTGCCCCACGGGGTCGCCGTCCGCGCCCCCGCCGGTGCGACCCTCGCCCTCGGCGTCCCGGCCCGAGGCCTGCGCACGTGGCTCGCGGTCCGCGGCGGCGTCGATGTCGCCCCCGTGCTGGGGTCGCGCGCGCACGACCAGCTCTCCGCCCTGGGGCCGGCGCCCGTCCGCGCCGGCGACGTGCTCGCGTACGGCACCAGCTTCGACGGGCTGCCCACCCCGGCCGCGCCCGGCCCGACACCCCCGGCGCGGCTGGGCCCGGGGCGCACGGTCCTGCTCGCCGCGACCACGGGCCCGCGCCTCGGCCACCTCGCACCCGCCGCCCAGGACGCGCTGTGGCACCGGACCTGGACGGTGGCGCCCGAGAGCAACCGGGTCGCCGTCCGGCTCGACGGCGACCCGCTCGCGCTCGCGGGCCGCGGCGAGCTGCCCTCGGAGGGGCTGGTGCCCGGGGCCGTCCAGGTGCCGCACGACGGGCGGCCCGTCGTCTTCGGGGCCGACCACCCCGTCACCGGCGGCTACCCCGTCGTCGCCGTGCTCACCCCGCAGGCGTGCGCCCGGGCCGCGCAGCTGCGCCCGGGCGAGCGCGTCCGGCTGGTACCGGCCGAGGGCGCCCGACCGCCCCGCGCCGCCGGGGCCTGACCGCCCTGCCGACCGCTCCGCAGCGGTCGCTCCACCCGCCGGTCGGGGACCTTCGTCCCGCCGGGACGGTCGTCACGTCCCCGTCGCGCGGCAGATGTGGTGGCGTCCCGCGCGTCGCGCCACCACATCTGGTGCCCGGTCGGTGAACTGGGTGGTGGACTCGGTGGTGGGACCCGTGGTGGAGCGAAGGAGCGGACGCATGGAGCACGCGCAGGACCGGGCGCAGGTCGTCGTCGACGTGGGGTCGTCGATCGGGGAGTACCTCGACCGCTCCGACTGGCGCGTCAACGCCAACGCCAACCAGGGCTACTCCCTCGGCGGGCTCATCCTCAACACCGCGGGGAAGGTCGTCGCCAACTACTGGCTCTCGCACGTGTACCCGCCCGCCGTCGGCACCGCCCACCGCGAGGGCGACCTGCACGTGCACGACCTCGACATGCTCGCGGGGTACTGCGCGGGCTGGTCCCTGCGCCGGCTCCTGCAGGAGGGCCTCAACGGGGTGCCCGGCACGATCGAGTCCCGGCCGCCGCGGCACTTCAGCGCGGCCGTCGGGCAGGTCGTCAACTTCCTCGGCATCATGCAGAACGAGTGGGCCGGCGCGCAGGCCTTCAGCAGCTTCGACACGTTCATGGCCCCGTACGTGCGGCTCGACGGCCTCACCTACGCGCAGGTCCGCCAGGGCGTGCAGGAGCTCGTGCACAACCTCAACGTGCCGTCCCGGTGGGGCACGCAGACCCCGTTCACCAACCTCACGTTCGACTGGGTGTGCCCGGCGGACCTGCGCGAGGAGGTGCCGTTCGTCGCGGACGAGCCGTGCGGCTTCACCTACGGCGAGCTGCAGCCCGAGATGGACATGATCAACCGGGCCTACATGGAGGTCATGACCGACGGCGACGCGTCCGGCCGGGTCTTCACGTTCCCGATCCCGACGTACAACATCACCGAGGACTTCGACTGGGACTCCCCGAACGCCGACCTGCTGTTCGCGATGACCGCGAAGTACGGCCTGCCCTACTTCCAGAACTTCCTCAGCTCCGAGATGCGCCCCGGCGACGTGCGCTCCATGTGCTGCCGCCTGCAGCTCGACCTGCGCGAGCTGCTCAAGCGCGGCAACGGGCTGTTCGGCTCCGGCGAGCAGACCGGCTCGATCGGCGTCGTCACGATCAACTGCGCCCGGCTCGGCTTCGTGCACGCCGGTGACGAGCCCGCGCTGCTGGCGGCCCTCGACCGGCTCGTCGACCTCGCCGGGGAGTCCCTCGAGCTCAAGCGCGAGACCATCGGGCGGCTGATCGACGAGGGGCTGTTCCCCTACACCCGCCGGTACCTCGGCACCCTGGACGCCCACTTCTCCACGATCGGCGTCAACGGCATCAACGAGATGGTCCGCAACTTCAGCGGCGACGCCTACGACATCACCGACCCCCGCGGCCACGCGATGGCGCTGCGCCTGCTCGACCACGTGCGCGGCCGCATGGTCGAGCTCCAGGAGAGCACCGGGCACCTGTACAACCTCGAGGCGACGCCCGCCGAGGGCACCACGTACCGGTTCGCCAAGGAGGACCGCAAGCGGTTCGCCGGGATCCTCCAGGCCGGCACCGACGACCACCCGTACTACACCAACTCCTCCCAGCTGCCCGTGGGCTTCACCGACGACCCCTTCGAGGCCCTCGAGCGCCAGGACGAGCTCCAGACGCGCTACACCGGCGGCACCGTCCTGCACCTGTACATGGCCGAGCGCGTGTCCACCCCGCAGGCCTGCAAGGAGCTCGTCCGCCGGTCCCTGAGCACGTTCCGCCTGCCGTACCTGACGGTCACGCCCACGTTCTCGATCTGCCCCCGGCACGGCTACCTGGCCGGCGAGCACCCCGCGTGCCCGACGTGCGCGGAGGACGGCGTGGACACCGCCTGCGAGGTGTGGACCCGCGTCATGGGCTACCACCGGCCCGTCAGCTCGTTCAACATCGGCAAGCAGGGCGAGCACGCCGAGCGCGTGCCGTTCCGCGAGCCCGCGCTCGCGGGGGCCGGCGGATGACGCTGCTCGGGCTGCCCGCGCGCGGCCCGGCCGGCGGCACCGGGACGCCCGTGCGCCCGGGGCCGCAGGCCGACACGCTGGCGATCGCCGGCCTGACGCCCCTGTCGACCGTCGACTGGCCCGGGCGGCTCGTCGCGACCGCGTTCCTGCAGGGCTGCCCCTGGCGGTGCACGTACTGCCACAACCACGCGATCCTCGACCCCCGCACACCCGGCACCGTGCCCTGGCAGGACGTGCGCGACCTGCTGGCCCGCCGCCACGGGCTGCTCGACGGCGTCGTGCTCTCCGGCGGCGAGCCGACCCGCCAGCTCGGCGTCGTGGCCGCCGCCCGCGAGGTGCACGAGGCCGGGTACGCCGTCGGGCTGCACACCTCCGGCGCGTACCCGGCCCGGCTGCCCCTGCTGCTGCCGCACGTCGACTGGGTGGGGTTCGACGTCAAGGCCCCCGCGCACCTGTACCGCGCCGTCACCCGCACGGGCGGGCCCACCACCAGCGCGGACCTCGCGCTGGCGTCGCTGCGCCTCGTGCTCGACTCCGGCGTGGACGTGCAGGTCCGCACCACCGTCGACCCCACCGTGCTCACCGACGACGACGTCGCCGCGCTCACCGCGACGCTCGCCGACCTCGGCGTGCACGACCACGTCCTCCAGCAGGTCCGCCCCGACGGCACGACCCCGGAGTACGCGGCGGCGCTCGCGGCCGTGCGCGACCGCTGACAGCTCGTCAGCCCGCGACCTCGAGCGGGACGACGCGGTAGACGAGCGACGGCACGCCGTCCGGCAACGACGACTCCCAGACGGTCACCACGTGCTCGCCGATCGTCCGCGTGAGCGGCCCCGTCACCGGCGCACCGGCCGCCGCCGTGTCGTCGTCGAGCACCGCGGCGGCGACGCTCAACCGGTCGTCACCGGGTGCCTCGACCTCGACGACCCAGCCCGTCGAGGTCGTGGCGGTGCCCTCCTGCACCGAGGTGATGGTGCCGCCGACGAGCGGCACGTCCTGCGGGAAGCCGGCAGGGCCTGGGATCCGGGCGAGCCGCTCGCCCACCGTGATCGTCCACGGCCCGTCGGCCCTCGTGGGCTCACCGGAGCGCAGGTGCAGGACCCACAGGTCGTAGTCGCCCTCGGGCAGCCGACGACCGTCGTCGCACCTGCCCAGCGACAGCTGCGACCCGTCCGTCCCCCATCGCGCCTCCTCGTCGTCCTGGCCGAGGGGGGCTCCCGGCACGACGGTCCGCAGGTCGGACGTCAGCGTCGATGTCGAGACGACGACGTCGTCGCGGACCAGCAGTGCACGGGTGTCCGTCGGCAGCGTGTGCACGTCGTCCCCCTGCACCACGTCGGTCAGCGTGAGCGGCGTCTCGGAGCCGCCCCACGTGCCGAGGTGCGACCCGCTCGTGAACGCGGCGAGGCCGTCGCCCGACGGGACGCCGACCATCGTCTCGACCGTCCCGTCCGCGGCGGGGAGCCTGCCGACGTCGGACCCGCAGGTGCCCGGTGCGGCGTCCGGGCGCGCGGCCGGCAGCGACGGACCGGGGGCGAGCAGCCCCGCACCGAGGCCGACGGCGCCGACGGCACCCGCGGCTGCTGCTGCACCCGCGCCGGCGTGCAGCGCGCGTCGGCGTCGGACCCGGGCCGTGATGCGCTGCACGACCGCGACGGCGTCGGTGTCGTCGGGCGCAGCCAGGCGAGACGCGCGACCGGCGGCGTCGGCGATCTCCTGCAGAGCGTCGTCCAGGTACGTGCTCATCGGGTCCTCCGGAGGGTGACGAGGGTGTCGACGGTCGGGTCCGGCTGCGGTGGGGCGGGGGAGGCGTCCGGTCCGAGGACGCGCCCGAGGGCGCGGGCGCCGTCGGACAGGTACCGCTTGACCGCGCCCTGCGAGAGGCCGAGGGCCTCGGCGACCTGCGCGACCGTCATGTCCTCCAGGTGCCGCAGCACCACGCAGGCGCGCACCCGCGGCGCGAGCGTGGCGAGCGCCTCCTGCACGGCCAGGCGCGTGGTGACCACGGGCTCCGGCCCGGCGTGCGGGCCGTCGGGCGGCGTGCGGTCGGGTGCGGCGGTCAGGTGCCGGATCGTCGCCCAGTGCCGGCGTCGGCGGAACCCGTCGACGTACGTGGTGAGGATCGCCCGGCGCACGTACGCCTCCGCGGAGGTGACCTCGCGGGTGCCGCGTCCGCGGGTGAACGTGCGGACCAGCGCGTCCTGCACGAGGTCCTCCGCCTCGCGCAGGTCGCCGGTCAGCAGGTACGCGTACCCGACCAGCGCCCGGCCACGCTCCCGCACGAGCGTGCCGAGCGCGTCCTCCCACGCCGCGACCCGCCCGGCCCTGCCGTCCTCGGCCCTCACGCGCCCACCCTCGTCCCGTCCGTGGCACGGCCTCCCCCTGCGGGGCCGCGCTCACCCTCCCAGACGGGCGAGGGGCCAGAAACGTTGGGGTCGGGCGGCGTGGTGCTTGAATCGTCCTGGGGGGAGGCTGTGATGCACCTGCACGTGAGCACGGAGGACGTGGGGGGTCGCACGGTGGTGCGCGCGGTCGGCGAGGTCGACGTGGGCAGCGGCGACCGGCTGCGCGACGCGCTCGCGCGGGCGGTGACCGACGGGCGGACGGATCTCGTCGTCGACCTCACGGGCATCACGTTCATGGACTCGACCGGGCTGGGCATCCTCGTCGGCGCGCTCAAGCGGGTGCGCCTGGCCGGCGGCACCCTCGAGCTCGTCATCGCCTCGGAGCGGCTCCTCAAGGTCTTCCGGATCACGGGCCTGACCGGCCTGTTCACCATCCATCCGACGCGCGCGGACGCGCTGGACGCACCGGGCTGACCGCGCCGCGGGCGGGCCGGGCCGCAGCCGGTGGGCCGTGCAGCCCGCGGCGTCGTCCACCGTGCCGCCCGCCGGGCGCCGCCACCCGGTCACCGTCTCGTGCGACGCAGGTCACACCTCCTGCCCTACACTCGCGGGGTCCGGCGGCAACGGGGCCGCGGGGCACGACGCACGCCGCGGGGGGTGGCGTGCGCGCTGTGTCGAGGAGGACGCATGCAGCTCGGTGCCACGAGCATCACGATCGTCTCCGTCATCGCGCTCGTCGCGGTCGCCGCCCTGGTCATGGCCGCCGTGCTGCGCCGCCAGGTGCTCGCCGCCGGCGAGGGCACGGCGTCGATGCAGCAGATCGCGCAGGCCGTCCAGGAAGGGGCGTCGGCGTACCTGCGCCGCCAGTACCGCACGCTCGCCGTGTTCGCGGCCGTCGTCTGCGCCCTGCTCTTCCTGCTCCCCGGGGACGGCGGGGTCAGGCTCGGCCGGTCGCTGTTCTTCCTCGTCGGTGCCGGGTTCTCCGCCGCGATCGGGTTCCTCGGCATGTGGCTGGCCACGCGCGCCAACGTGCGCGTCGCGGCGGCCGCGTCCCTGCCGGGCGGACGCGCGGAGGGTGCGCGCATCGCGTTCCGCACCGGGGGTGTCGTCGGCATGAGCGTCGTGGGACTCGGCCTGCTCGGCGCGGCCGCCGTCGTGCTGCTGTACGGCACGCAGGCGCCCGCGGTGCTCGAGGGCTTCGGCTTCGGCGCGGCGCTGCTGGCCATGTTCATGCGCGTCGGCGGCGGCATCTTCACCAAGGCCGCCGACGTCGGCGCCGACCTCGTGGGCAAGGTCGAGCAGGGCATCCCCGAGGACGACCCGCGCAACGCCGCGACCATCGCCGACAACGTGGGCGACAACGTCGGCGACTGCGCCGGCATGGCGGCCGACCTGTTCGAGTCCTACGCCGTCACCCTCGTCGCCGCGCTCATCCTCGGACGCGCCGCGTTCGGCGAGCAGGGGATGGTCTTCCCGCTGATCGTCACGACCATGGGCGCGCTCGTCGCGGCGCTCGGCGTCGTCATCACCCGCGTGCGGGGCGCCGAGAGCGGCCTCACCGCGATCAACCGCGGCTTCTACGTCTCCGCGCTCGTGGGCGTGCTGCTCGCGTCCGCCGCGGCCTACGCCTACCTGCCCGGCACCTTCGCCGCGCTGACGCCCGGCACCGCGGGGCTCGAGACGCACGACGGCGACCCGCGGCTCGTCGCCTCGGCCGCCGTGCTCATCGGCGTCGTGCTCGCCGGCGTCATCCTCTGGGTCACCGGGTACTTCACCGGGACGACGAGCAAGCCGACCCTGCACGTGGCGCGCACGACCCTCACCGGGCCCGCGACGGTCGTGCTGTCCGGCATCGGCGTCGGGTTCGAGTCCGCCGTGTACACCGCGGGCATCATCGCCGCCGCGATCTGCGGGGTCTTCCTCGTCGCCGGCGGCTCCGTGCCGCTCGCGCTGTTCCTCGTCGCGCTCGCCGGGTGCGGGCTGCTCACCACCGTCGGCGTCATCGTCGCCATGGACACCTTCGGCCCCGTGAGCGACAACGCCCAGGGCATCGCCGAGATGTCCGGCGACGTCACGCCCGAGGGCGCGCAGATCCTCACCGACCTCGACGCCGTCGGCAACACCACCAAGGCCGTCACCAAGGGCATCGCGATCGCGACGGCCGTGCTCGCCGCCACCGCGCTGTTCGGTTCCTACGCCGACGCCGTCGCCCACACCCTGCGCGACGTCGGCGAGGGCGTCGGCGACGGGCTGACCGCCGCGATGATGAGCTACGACATCATCAGCCCCGTCACGCTCGTCGGCGTGATCCTCGGCGGCGCGACGGTGTTCCTGTTCTCCGGCCTCGCGATCGACGCCGTCACCCGTGCGGCCGGCGCCATCGTCTTCGAGGTCCGCCGCCAGTTCCGCGAGCACCCGGGGATCATGACCGGCGAGGTCCGCCCCGAGTACGGCCGCGTCGTCGACATCTGCACCCGCGACTCCCTGCGCGAGCTCGCCACGCCCGGGCTGCTCGCCGCGTTCGCGCCCATCGCCGTCGGCTTCGGCCTCGGCGTCGGCCCCCTCGCCGGGTTCCTCGCCGGGGCCATCGGCACGGGCGTGCTCATGGCCGTGTTCCTGGCCAACGCCGGCGGCGCCTGGGACAACGCGAAGAAGATCGTCGAGGACGGCCACCACGGCGGCAAGGGATCGCCCGCGCACGCCGCCGCCGTCATCGGCGACACCGTCGGCGACCCCTTCAAGGACACCGCGGGCCCCGCCATCAACCCCCTCATCAAGGTGATGAACCTGGTGTCGCTGCTCATCGCGCCCGCGGTCGTGGTCATCTCCGTCGGCGACGACGCGAACCACACCGCGCGCCTGGCGATCGCCCTGGTGGCGACCGCCATCGCGTTCGGCGCGGTCGTCGCGTCCCGCCTGCGCGCCGCCCGCGTCGACCGCGAGGGCCGCCTGGAGCACGAGGCCCCCGAGCTCGTCCGCTGAGGACCGGGGGCCGCCCGGACCGGGCGGCCCCCGGGGGCGTCGGGGACGCTCAGCGCGTGGCGCGCTGGACGATCGGCTCCATCGCCGGGTCGGACATCCCCATCGACGCGAGGTGGGCGTCCTCGGCGAGCGCGCTGACCGGCGCCCCGGGCGTAGTTCTCGGTCGCGGACGCGTGACCACCGGACAAGGACGGTCCGCTCTGCCTAGGCTGCACCCGGACCCCGGGGGGATCGGGAGGACGCGTGACCGCTGACGAGCACCCCGCCCTGCGGGTGATGACCTACAACGTGCACGGACTGCGCGACCCTGGCGTCGCCGACGTCGTCCGGGCCTGCCGCCCGGACGTGCTGGCGCTGCAGGAGCCCCCGCGCGGGGTGGGTGGCCGCGCGCGGCTGCTGCGGTTCGCCGGGCGCACCGGCATGCGGCTCGTCGTCGGCGGGGGAGGGGCGCGCACCACGGCGCTGCTCGTCGTCGCGCACCGCCGGGTCACCGACGCCCGGGCCGTGCGGCTGCCGTGGCGTCCCGGGCTCACGCGCCGCGGGGCGTCGACGGCCCTGGTGGACGGTGTGCGGGTCGTGGTCGTGCACCTCGGCCTGCGGGCCGACGAGCGGCTGCGGCACGTCGGGCGCCTGGGTGCGCGCGTCCTGCGCGACGCCACCCGGGCCGACGAGCTCGTCGTCGTCCTCGGCGACCTCAACGAGCGGCCCGGGTCGCCCTCGTGGAGCGCCCTCCTCGACGCCGCGGCCCTCGTCGACGCGGCGGCCGAGGCAGGGGTCGACGACCCGACGTACCCCGCCGACGAGCCGCGCGTGCGCATCGACGCCGTCCTCGTCGACCCGCTGCTGCCGGTGGTCGGTGCGCTCGTGCCGGCGGACGACCCCGTGGCGCGGGCCAGCGACCACCGGCCCCTCGTCGTCGACCTGCGCCTGCCGGAGCCGCCGCAGGGCTGATCGCGGCGGTGCGGCGACCGCCCGCGCACCGGGCACGATGGGGCCATGAGCACCGCGAGCCCGGACGTCCCCGTCGTCGACCCCGCCCTCGTCGCGGACCTGCGCGCCGACCTCGACGCGGCCGCGTACACGGTCGAGCGCGTCGAGGACCTGCTCGGTCCCGTCGCGTCGGCCGCCCTGCACCGCGGCGAGGCCCTGCCCGCCGAGCGCGCGACCCGCACGGACGACGACCCCGTCGCGGTGCTCGTGCGGTGCTTCGTGCTGGGCGAGCCCGTCGCCACGTCGGCGCTCGTGCGGGCGCTGCCGCGCACCGGGGCCGACGGTGCGGCCCGGCTCGGGCTCGTCGAGGCCGCGGGCAGCGGTGGGGAGGATCCCGTGCGCGCCCGCGTCGACCTGCGCCCGTACGCGGCCGTCGACGGCACCGGCGAGGCGACGTGGTGGGTCGCGTCCGACCTCGGCGAGCTCGCCACGGGCCGGGCGCTGCGGACCGACCACGTGCTCGGCGTCGGCGGGGCGTCGGTGACGCTCGCGCAGGCCACCGTGCGCGACCCGCGCGCCCGCGTGCTCGACCTGGGCACCGGCTGCGGCGTGCAGGCCCTGCACGCGTCCCGGCACGCCGCGCACGTCGTCGCCACCGACCTGTCGGCCCGGGCCCTGGCGTTCGCGCGGCTGACCACGGCGCTGGCCGGGCTCGGCGAGGACCGCGTCGAGATGCGGCAGGGCTCGCTGCTCGCACCCGTCGCCGGGGAGCGGTTCGACCTCGTCGTGTCGAACCCCCCGTTCGTCATCACCCCGCGCGTGCCCGGGGTGCCGGCGTACGAGTACCGCGACGGAGGCCGCGCCGGCGACGACCTCGTGCGGGAGCTCGTCACCGGCGTCGGGGACGTCCTCGACCCGGGCGGCGTGGCGCAGATGCTCGCCAACTGGGAGGTGCGGCGCGGGGAGTCGTGGGACGAGCGCGTCGGGTCGTGGGTGGACGCGTCGGGCCTGGACGCGTGGGTGGTGCAGCGCGACGAGCAGGACCCGGCCGAGTACGCCGAGACGTGGATCCGCGACGGCGGCACCACCCCCGCCGACCGTGACGCGTGGCGCACGCTTTACGGCGCGTGGCTCGACGACCTCGCCTCGCGCGACGTCGAGCGCATCGGGTTCGGCATCGTGACGCTGCGACGGCCCGCCGACGGCGTCGCGACCCTGCGTCGCCTCGAGGAGCGCACCGGGCCCGTGCAGCAGCCGCTGGGCCCGACGTTCGCCGCCGGCCTCGCCGCCCACGACGTGCTGCGGACCCTGACGGACGCGGACCTGGCCGGGCTGCGCCTGACCGTGGCGGCCGACGTCACCGAGGAGCGGTACCTGGAGCCCGGTGCCGTCGACCCGAACGTGGTGCTGCTGCGCCAGGGCGGCGGGTTCGGCCGCACCGTGCGGGCGGGGACGGCGCTGGCGGCGTTCGTCGGCGCGTGCGACGGCGAGCTCACCGCCGGCCAGGTCGTCGGGGCGCTGGCCGCGCTGCTCGACGTCCCGGTGGCCGACGTGGCCGCCGACGTCCTCCCCTCGGCCCGCGGGCTGGTCGCCGACGGGCTGCTGCACCTGCCCGCCTGACGCGTCGGGCGCCGGCCGCCCACGGTCACAGCACCGCCACAGGTGAGGCCTACGGCGTGCTGAGGGTCGCTCCCTAGCGTCCTCGTCGGCCGGGGATCCCCGGCGTGGACGGCGGACCCCGGCGGCGGGGCGGTGAGGGAGAACATGCTCGGCGTCTGGAGGAGGAGCCGCCCGCGCACGCGCGTCGTCGCGGGCGTCATGGTGCTGGCCGTGGCGGGCGCGCTGACCTGGTGGCTGTGGTGGCGCGGCGGGACCGCCGCGGACGCGCAGGAGCAGGCGCCGACCACGCGCACGGTCGCGGCCAGCCTGGAGACCCTCGAGAAGACGGTCACCACCACGGGCACGCTCACCCCGCTCGTGCAGGAGACGGCGGCGTTCGAGGTCAGCGGCACGGTCACGGCCGTGGAGGTCGCCGCCGGCGACACCGTCACCGCCGGCCAGACGCTCGCCACGGTCGACACCCTCCAGCTGGAGGCCGACCTGCTGCAGGCGCAGGCGACGCTGGCCACCGCGCGGGCGCAGCTCGACTCCGCGCAGACGGACGACGACGGCACCGACGTGGCCCAGGCCCAGGTCGACGCCGCCGCGGCGCAGGTCGAGGTCGCGCAGGCCGCGGCGGACGACGCGCAGACGGCGATGGACGGCGCGACGCTGCTCGCCCCCGTCGACGGGCTCGTCACGGCGGTCGGGTACGAGGTCGGCGACGCCGTCGGCGGCTCCGCGGGCTCGTCGTCGGGCACCTCCTCGGGAGCGACGGGGTCGACGGGAGGCACGTCCGCCGGCACGTCCACGGCGACCACGACGACGTCCGCCGGCATCACGCTCGTAGGGACCGACGCCTGGCGCGTGGACGCGACGGTCGCCGAGGCGGACGTCGCGCAGGTCGAGGTCGGCGACCAGGTCGAGATGACGTCGGACGACCTCGCGCAGACCGTGTTCGGCACGGTCGCCGAGATCGGCCTGGTCTCGTCCAGCACGTCCGGCACCGCCGCCTACCCGGTGACGGTGCAGGTCACGGGCAGCTACGACGACCTGCACGACGGGATCGCCGTCGACGTGGAGATCGTGTACGAGCGCCGCACCGAGGTGCTGACGGTCCCGGCCGCCGCTGTCACGACGGCCGACGACGGCACCACGAGCGTCACGCAGACGGACCCGGACGGCGCCGAGACGACCGTCCCCGTCGAGGTCGGCGAGACGTCGGGCGATCTCGTCGAGGTCGTCTCGGGGCTGGCGGAGGGCGACGAGGTCGTCATGACCGTGTTCTCCGGGCGCTCGACGCAGTCGGGCTCGACGGACGAGCAGCAGCTGCCCGGTGGCGGGCAGCTGCCCGAGGGGTTCGAGCCCCCCACCGACGGCAGCTTCCCCGGCGGCTTCCCCGGCGGCACGGGAGGCGGCAATGGGTGACGTCCTGACCACGTCCCGACGTCCCCGCGCCCGGTCCGGCGGAGCGGCGCCGGTGATCGAGCTCGAAGGGGCGGGCAAGACGTACCGCACCGGCTCGATCGAGTTCGAGGCGCTGCGCGGCATCGACCTGCGGATCGTCGAGGGCGAGTACGTCGCCGTCGTCGGCCCGTCCGGGTCGGGCAAGTCGACGCTCATGAACGTGCTCGGCTGCCTGGACACCCTCACGCGCGGCACGTACCGGCTCGCGGGGGAGGACGTGTCCGAGCTCGACGAGGTCGAGCTCGCGCAGATCCGCAACCGGCACATCGGCTTCGTGTTCCAGCAGTTCCACCTGCTGCCGTCGCTGCCCGCGTGGCGCAACGTCGAGCTGCCGCTCGTGTACGGCGGCGTCGCACCGGCCGAGCGGCGCGAGCGGGCGCACGAGGCGCTGGCCCGGGTCGGGCTCGCGGACCGGGTCGGCAACCGGCCGGGCGAGCTGTCGGGCGGGCAGCAGCAGCGCGTCGCGGTGGCCCGTGCGCTCGTCGGGGACCCGGCGCTCCTGCTCGCGGACGAGCCGACGGGCAACCTCGACTCCGTCTCGACCGCCGACGTCCTGGGCCTGCTGGACGAGCTGCACGGTGCCGGCCGCACGGTCGTGCTCATCACGCACGAGCACGACGTCGCCGAGCGCGCCGAGCGGGTCGTGCGCGTCACCGACGGCCTCGTCCAGCACGACGGGCCGAGCGGGCGGGCGGCCTCGTGAGCTGGCTGGAGACGTTCCGCACGGGCCTGGCCGCCGTGCGGTCGCACGCGATGCGCTCGACGCTGACGGTGCTGGGCATCCTCATCGGGATCGCCGCGGTGATCCTCACCGTGGGCCTCGGCCTGGGCACGCAGAAGGACGTCAGCGAGCAGATCAGCTCGCTGGGCTCCGACCTGCTCATCGTCACGCCGGGGTCGAGCACGGACTCCTCGGGCATGCGCGGGGGGTTCGGGTCGAGCACGACCCTCACCCGCGCGGACGCCGAGGCCCTCGCCTCGCCGGTCAACGCCCCGGACGTGGCCGGCGTCGCCGCCGAGAAGTCGTCGCAGCTGTCCGTCGAGGCCGGCGAGACCAACTGGACGACGGCCGTCACGGGCACCACGGCGTCCTGGCTCGACGTGCGCGGCCGGGAGGTCGCGCAGGGCCGGTTCCTCACCGAGGACGACGACCTGTCGTCCGCCGCGGTCGTGGTGCTGGGGTCCGAGACGGCCGAGCAGCTGTTCGGCACCACGTCGGTGGTCGGCCAGACCGTCACGGTCGGGACGACGGACCTGCAGGTCGTCGGGGTCCTGACCGCGGCCGGCGCGAGCGGGTCGAGCAACCTGGACGACGTCGCGCTGGTGCCCCTCTCGACCGCCGCGGAGACGCTGATCGGCGGGACCAGCCGCAACGCCGTCTCGACGATCTACGTGCAGGCCGCGTCGGGCGAGCATCTCTCGGCCGCGTCCCAGGAGGTGCAGAACCTCCTGCTGGCGCTGCACGGCGCGACCGACGCCGAGAGCGCGGACTTCACGGTCGAGTCGCAGGACTCGCTCGTCTCGACCGCCACGGCCGTGTACCGCACGCTCACGGTGCTGCTCACGGGCATCGCCGGGCTGTCCCTGCTGGTCGGCGGGATCGGCGTCATGAACATCATGCTCGTGTCCGTCACGGAGCGGACCCGGGAGATCGGCCTGCGCAAGGCTCTGGGCGCCCCGCCGTGGGCGATCCGCCGGCAGTTCCTCGTCGAGGCGTCCGTGCTGGGCCTGACCGGCGGCGTGCTGGGTGCCGCGCTGGGCATCGCGGCCGCCCTGGGCCTGCCGTCGCTGCTCGGCACGTCGATCGTCGTGTCCGGCCTCGCCGTGGGCGGCTCCGTCGTGGTCGCCGTGGTCATCGGGCTGGTGTTCGGCGTGTACCCCGCGACCCGCGCGGCCCGGCTCGCCCCCATCGACGCCCTGCGCGCCGAGTGAGCCCCGCCCGCGCCCGCGCCCCGGCGGCGCGCCGTCCGCCACGCCCCTCGTCCCCGCCCGTCCCGGGCCCCGTCCCTCAGGAGACCTGATGCACACCGACCGCCCGACCTCGACCCGCCGCCTGCGCACGATCGCCGCGGGCGCCCCCGTGGCCGCCCTCGCGCTGCTCCTCGCCGCCTGCGGCTCCGACGCCTCCGCGACCACCGACGCGACCACGTCCGCGACCACCGCCGCCCCGGACGCCCAGCCCGGGGCCGGGTTCGGGGGCGGCACGTCCGGCGAGGTCGTGGTCGTCGACGGCTCCACGATGCAGGTGCAGGGCACCGACACCCAGACCGCTGTGACCTGGGACGACGCGACGACGTTCACGCAGACGGTCGACGCGTCGCTCGCCGACGTCACGACCGACGTGTGCGTGACGGTGGTGACCGGCGAGGACGGCGCCGCGGCGACGAGCGTCGCGATCAGCGACCCCGTCGACGACGCCTGCACCGCGGGCTTCGGCGGCGGGGGCATGGGCGGCGGCACACCGGGGGAGATGCCGACGGGCATGCCCGAGGGGGAGATGCCCGACGGCGCCCCGACCGCGATGCCGGAGGGCGAGATGCCCGAGGGTGCGCCCACGGACATGCCCGAGGGCGGGTTCGGCGGCGGCGGGTTCGGCGGCGGGACCACGGGCCTCGTCACCGCGGTCGACGGGTCGACGCTGACCGTGGCGGTGACGTCCCAGGACGGCTCGTCCTCGACCGCGCAGATCACCGTCGACGACGCCACGACGTACACGCGCACGGCCGAGGCCGACGCCACGGCGGTCGTCGTCGGAGAGTGCGCGACCGTGCAGGGGGAGGCCGACGACAGCGGCACCGTGGCGGCCACGTCCGTCGCGGTCACCAGCCCCACCGACGAGGGCTGCACCACCGGCTTCATGGGCCGGGGCGGCGCGGGCGAGCGCCCGGGCACCGCGGAGGAGGGCTCCGATGCGTGACCCGCGCCGCGGCAGCCGGCGGCGCCGGACGGCCCTCGCGGTCGTCGGCGGCGCCGCGGCCCTCAGCCTCGTCGGCGGCGGCATCGCCGTGGCCGTCGGGGGTGGCGGCTCCGACCGGTACCGCACCGCGACCGCCGCGACCGGGACGGTGGCGCAGAGCGTCAGCGCCGTGGGCACCGTGAGCTCGCAGACCCGGCGGGACGCCGCGTTCGCGGCCGCCGGGACCGTGTCCGCGGTCGAGGTCGCCGTGGGCGACACCGTCGCGGCGGGCGACGTGCTCGCCTCCCTCGACCCGACGGCGCTGCAGGACGCGCTCGACCAGGCCGAGGCCGACCTCGCGGACGCCGAGCAGCAGCTCGAGGACGACCTGGCCTCCCAGACGGCGTCGACCACGTCGAGCACCGCGTCGTCGAGCAGCACGGCGGCGGGCACCGCCTCGGACGCCGCCGCCTCGGACACCACGTCGTCCGGAGGGGCCACGTCCGGAGGGACGATCTCGGAGGGGACGGCGTCGGAGGGCACGGCGTCCCCCGGGACGCCGTCCGACGGCACCGGGGCCGACGGTTCGGGTGCCGCGGACGAGGCGTGGGCAGCCGTCGAGGAGGCGCAGGCCGCCGTGACGACCGCGCAGACCGACCTGCTCGCCGCCTACGACGCCCTGACCGCCTCCGTCACCGGCCTTGCCGACGCGTGGTCGGGCGCGACGTGCGCGGCCTTCCTCGCGATCGACCCGGCCACGGTCGTCGGCACCGCCGCCGACGCCGCCGACGAGGAGACCGACGGGGACAGCGGCGACGGCGCGTCCGGGGGCGGGACGGACGACGGCGCCGACGCGACCGCCGGCGCGACCGACGCGGGCACCTCGGGCGACGGTGCGACCGACGGCTCCACCGCCGACCCGGCGGCTGGCGACGGGTCCGGGACGGCCGCCGAGATCGCCACGACCAGCGCGGTCACCGCGACCACGCCGACGGACGGCACGGCGACGACCGTGCCGCTGGCCGACGCGCAGGCCGCGCTCGCGGCCTGCCAGGCCGCGCTGACCGGGGCGCAGGGCTCGCTGTCCGAGCCCCTGACGGCTCTGCAGACGACCGGGGACGCCCTCGACGCCGCGCTGGCCGCGCTCGACGAGGCCGTCGTCGCGGCCCGCGCGGCGTCCGGGTCGGACGACGCCACCGCCTCGGGCGGCTCGTCGGGCAGCGATGCGTCGGGCGGTGCGGGCACAGCGGGGTCGTCTTCCGGCACCGGCACCGGCACCGGCGCCGGCACCGGCACCGGCAGCACGTCGACGACGGCTCCGTCGTCGACCGGCACGTCCACGACCGGCACGTCGTCCTCGGGGACGTCGTCGACCGGCTCGTCGGCTGCGGGCACCGGCACCGCCACCGGTTCCGCCACCAGTTCCGGCACCGCGGGCGCGGCCGACGAGGTCGCCTCGGCGGCCGCGGTCCTCGCCGACCGCGCCGAGGTCGCGCTGCGCGCCCAGGCCGTCACGGTCGCCGAGCACGAGCGGACCCTGGTCGACCTCACCAGCCCGGTCGCCGGCACGGTCGCGGCGGTCTCCGTCGCCGTGGGCGACACGGTCACGGCGGGGTCGACGTCGCAGGTCGTCACCGTGCTCGGTGACGACGGGCACGTGGTCACGACGACCGTCCCGCTCACGTCGGTCGACGCCGTCGAGGTCGGGCAGGTCGCGCAGGTGCGGGTCGGCACGACGGACGCGGACCTGACCGGGGTGGTCAGCAGCGTGGGGGTGCTCGACGTCTCGGAGTCCTCGACGCCCGCGTACACGGTGCTCGTCGCGCTGGACCCGACCGACGAGGTCGTCCTCGACGACGCGTCCGCGCAGGTCGACGTCGAGGTCGCGGCCGCGCAGGACGTGCTGACGGTGCCGACGTCGGCGCTGCGCACGGCCGCGGGCGTCACCACCGTGCAGGTGCTGGGCGCCGACGACGCGGTCAGCGACGTCGAGGTGCGCACCGGGGCGGTGGGCTCCGAGCTGACGGAGGTGGTCGAGGGCCTGGCCGCGGGCGACGCCGTCGTCCTGGCCGACCTGGAGGCCGCGCTCGACCTCGGCGACGACACCGAGGGGTCCACGGGCCTGTCGGGCCTGTCGGGCACGACGGAGGAGACGGAGCAGGGGTTCGGCGGCATGCCCGCCGGTGGGCCGCCCGCCGGCACGGGCGGTGCCCGCGGCTGACCCCGGGACGCGGGAAGGGCGGCACCGGTGCGGTGCCGCCCTTCCCGTGGTGCTGCGTCCGGTCAGTCCGGGACGCGGGTCCACACGCAGTTCTGCGTCTGGAACCCGGCCAGACCTGCGTCGAGGAGGATCTCGTCGGGGACCTGGTCGGGGACGGCCCCCGTGTACGACTCCAGCACCGACGCGTCGCTGCCGCTGAAGTCGCCCAGCGCGGCGATGTAGCACTCCGCGCCCTTGACGCCGCCCGTCGTGCGGTACGTCCCCGGGCGCAGGTCGCCGGGGCCCGTGCCGATGACGTACATCCCGTTGGCACCCGTCTTCGTCAGCGTCGCGCCGACGTCGACCCGGCGCGTCCACGTGCCGCAGCCCGAGGTGCGGAAGTACTTGTCCGCGCTCGTGATCGTGACGACGTGACGGCCGGCCCCGAGGTTCCAGCCGCGCAGGCCGGTCTCGGAGGTCCCGGTGTTGGTCCGCAGCTCCCACTCGCACCACGACGCGGTCGTGGACGAGATGTAGGTGCCCGCGGGGATGGTCGTGCCGACCTTGAAGGTCCCGTTCTTCGTGATCGTGGCGGCCGGGACGTCGACCTTGGCGGTCGGCTTGCTGGTCCGGGTCGTCGTCACGTACGTGCTGCGCTTCGCGGTCACGGTGACCGTGATGGTCTTCCCGTGGTCGGCGGTCGTCAGCTTGTACGAGGTCTTCGTCGCACCGGCGATCGCCGTGCCGTTGCGCTTCCACTGGTAGCTCAGCGTCGGCGCGGGCTTCCACGTGCCGGCCGTGACCTTGAGCGTCGAGCCGATGCGCGCGGTGCCCGTGACCTTCGGGGTCGGGGCGGTGCTGAACGTGGCGGTCACCGCGGTCGCGGCGCTCGTCACGGCCTTCGTCGAGTACCCGGTCTTCTTGCCCGTGACGCTGACCGAGAGCTTCTTGCCGCGCAGCGACGCCGGGATCGTGTACGTCGAGGACGTCGCGCCCTTGATCGCCGCACCGTCCGCGCGCCACTGGTAGGTGTACGCGGGCGCCGGGGACCAGGTGCCGCGGACCGCGGTGACCTTGCTGCCGACCCGGGCCGTGCCGGAGATCGTCGGGGTCGCCGCCGTGAGGACGCCCGCACCGACCTTCGTGGTGGTGCTGGCCTTCGTCGCCGTCGCGTACCCGGCCTGGCTGCCGGTGACGACCACGCTCAGGAGCTTGCCCAGGTGGGTCGCCGTCGGCGTGAACGTCGCCGAGGTCGCACCCGTGACGGCCGTGCCGTCGACGCGCCACTGGTACGCGAGCGTCGTGCCCTCGGACCAGGAGCCCGGCACCGCGGTGACCGCCGAGCCCACCCGGACGGTGCCGGACAGCGTCGGCACCGCGGTGGTGAGCGTGCCCACGGTGACGGGCGCGGTGGGCTCGCTGGTGCCGGAGACCGGCTCGAGACCCTCGGCGGTGGCGGTGACGCGCAGGGCGAGCGTCGCCCCCAGGTCGGCCGGCGTGAGCGTGTACGTGCCCTCGGTGCCGACGACCTCCTCGCCGCGCAGCCACTCGAGCGCGAGCGTCGCGCCCTCGGGCCACCCGGTGGTCACCGCGGTGAGCACGGAGCCCACCTGCGTCGTCCCGGTGATCGACGCGGTCCCGGCGGTGAGGGCCTCCGCGGCGGGCGCGTCCTCGGCGGGTGCGACGACCGGCGCGGGGTCGGCGGTCGGGTCGGTGGTGGCGTCCGCGACCGCCACGACGGCGGTCGGGTCGGTGCCCGGGTCGGCGCTCGCGGGGAGCGCTCCCGCGAGCGAGGTCGCCGCCACGGCGAGCACGGTGGCGGCGGACAGGAGCTGCCGGTGGGCGCGGGCGGTCAGCCCGGCGGGTCGGCGCGTGCGTGCAGGGGACATCGACGTCCTTCGGTGTCGTGCCGGCCCCCCTGGCCGGGCGGGACGACACTAGAGGTCACAGGCCTGCGGGGGGACCGATTTGTGCGCCCGCTGTGCAACGGATCGGCAACGACCACCCGTTCGGACGCGGCCCGGCGGGAGCAGGCTCGCGCCGACGCGCTCGGTAGGCTCGGCGCCGTCCGGCGCACCGGGCACCGGCCCGCCCGGACGGCGTGGCGCGAGCGACGGAGGAACGATGACGACGCAGGGCACGGGCACGACGGAGCCGGGCGCGACGCCGACGGTCGCGGTGCTGGGCGCCGGCGTCATGGGTGGCACGCTCGTGGCCGGTCTGCGCGCCGGCGGGTGGCCCCCGGCCGCGGTCGTGGTCGCCGACCCCGACGCCGCCAAGGCTGCCGCGACGGCCGACGAGCACGGTGCGACGGCTGCTCCGGACAACCGGGCCGCGGTGTCCGCCGCGGACGTCGTCCTGCTCGCGGTCAAGCCCGGTGCCGTCCCCGCCGTCCTGGCGGACCTCGCCCCGGTGCTGCGCCCCGGCGCCCTCGTGGTGAGCGTCGCGGCCGGGGTGCCGCTCGCGGTCTACGAGTCCGCGCTGCCGGCCGGGACACCGGTGGTCCGGGTGATGCCGAACACCCCCGCCCTCGTCGGCAAGGGCGCGTCGGCCACCGCCCCGGGCGTGGCGGCGGGGGACGAGCACCTCGCCCTCGTCGAGCGCATGCTCGCCGCCACGGGCGTCGTCGTGCGGGTCGCGGAGAAGGACATGGACGCCGTCACGGCCCTGTCCGGCTCGGGCCCGGCGTACGTCTTCTACGTGATCGACGCGCTCGCCGAGGCCGGCGTGCTGCTGGGGCTCCCGCGGGACCTGGCGACGACCCTCGCGGTCGCGACCGTCGAGGGCGCCGGTGCCATGGTCGCGCAGACCGGCGAGCACCCGGCCGTGCTGCGCGAGCGCGTCTCGTCGCCCGGCGGCACCACGGTGGCGGGCGTCGCGGCCCTCGACGCGCACGCGGTGCGCGCGGGGCTCGTCGCGGGGGTGCGGGCCGCGGCCGAGCGCTCGCGCGAGCTGGGCCGGCCGGCGGGGGCCTGACCGCCGTGGTGGCCGACGGCCCGGTGCCGCGCGTGGCGGACGTGCAGGCCCCTGCCCGCCCGCCGGCGATGAGCGACGTCGCGGCGCTCGCGGGCGTGTCCCACCAGACGGTCTCGCGCGTCCTCAACGACCACCCGAGCGTGCGCCCGGCGACCCGGGCGCGGGTCGTGGAGGCGATCGCGACGCTCGGGTACCGGCGCAACCTCGCCGCCCGTGCGCTGGTGACCCGCCGCACGGGCACGATCGGCGTGATCACGCCCGCGACGGCGCTGTACGGCCCGACGAGCACGCTGGTGGCGTGCGAGCAGGCGGCGCGGGACGCGGGCGCGTACGTGTCGGTCGCGACGCTGCGCACGTTCTCGCCCGACGACGTCGTGACGGTCGTGGAGCACTTCCTCGTGCAGGGTGTCGACGGCATCGTGGTGGTGGCGCCGCGCACCGAGACCCTGGGGGCGCTGCGCTCGGTGCACGCCCCGGTGCCGGTGGTGGTCGTCTCGTCGGCCCCGCAGCCGGGCGGGCGGGCGGTGGCGGTCGACCAGCACGCGGGTGGCCGCATGGCGACGGAGCACCTGCTGGCGCTGGGGCACGAGACGGTCGTGCACGTTGCGGGCCCGCCGGAGTGGTTCGACGCCGGGGACCGGCTGCGCGGCTGGCGGTCGGCGCTGGAGGCGGCGGGCCGGCGGGTGCCGCCGCCGATCGCGACGGGCTGGTCGGCGGCGGACGGGTTCGCGGTCGGCGGCCGGCTGGTGGCGCAGGGGCTGCCGTCGGCGGTGTTCGCGGCGAACGACCAGCTGGCCCTGGGGCTGCTGCGGGCGTTCCGGGTCGCGGGGGTGCGGGTGCCGCAGGACGTGGCCGTGGTGGGGTTCGACGACGAGCCGGGCACGGCCTTCTACGACCCGCCGCTGACGACGGTCCGGCAGGGGTTCGCCGAGCTCGGGCGGCGGGCTGTGCGCGCGGTGCTCGACGCGGGGGCGGCCGGAGCCGCCCCGGCTGCCGTGCCGGACGTGCCGCTCGCGGGGGACGGGTCGTTCGTCCCTGGGCTGATCGCGCCCGAGCTGGTGGTCCGCGAGAGCACGGTCGCCGGTGCGGGTCCGGGCGGGTGAGACCTGCCGGGGACGTTTCGCCGCGCGGCATGTGAGCGCTAACATGATGGCGTCGTCGGCACCCCGCCGGCGACGCGCCCCCGGGGGTGCCGACGCGTCGCCGCGTCCGTGCCGCCCGGCCGGGCGCACGAGACCTCGGGACGGAGCGACATGGCTGTCGACCCCCAGCACCACCGGACGGTGGCCGCGGACCACGCACCCAGCACGGCACGGCAGCCGGGGCGGGCCCGATGAGCGCGCCGACGGCCGAGCAGGTCGCCCAGGTCCGCGCCGCGATCGAGCAGGGCCGCACGAGCCTGGGCATCGAGCTCGGCTCCACCCGCATCAAGGCGTGCCTCATCGGGCCCGACCACGCCCCGGTCGCCAGCGGCGGGCACGCGTGGGAGAACCAGCTCGTCGACCGCACGTGGACCTACCCGCTCGACGCGGTCTGGACGGGCCTGCAGGCCGCGGTCGCCGAGCTGCACGCGGACGTCGAGCGGCAGTACGGCGTGCGGCTGACCTCGGTCGGTGCGCTCGGCGTCTCGGCGATGATGCACGGCTACCTGGCGTTCGACGCGAGCGGCGAGCTGCTCGTGCCGTTCCGCACGTGGCGCAACACCTCCACGGGCCCGGCGGCGGCCGCGCTCACCGAGCTGTTCGGCTACAACGTCCCGCTGCGCTGGTCGGTCGCGCACCTGTACCAGGCGGTGCTGGACGCCGAGCCGCACGTGCCGCAGATCGCGTCCCTGACGACCCTCGCCGGCTACGTGCACCACCGCCTGACGGGCGAGCACGTGCTCGGCGTCGGCGACGCGTCGGGCATGTTCCCGGTCGACCCGGCGACGCGCGACTACGACGCCACCATGGTCGAGGCCTTCGACGCGCTCGTGGCCGACCGCCACCCCGGCATGCGCGTGACCCACCTGCTGCCCCGGGTGCTGCTCGCGGGCCAGGACGCCGGGCGTCTGACGCCCGAGGGCGCCGCGCTGCTCGACCCCACGGGCACCCTCGCCGCCGGCGCGCCCGTGTGCCCGCCCGAGGGTGACGCGGGCACCGGCATGGTCGCGACGAACGCCGTCGCGCCCCGCACGGGCAACGTCAGCGTCGGCACCTCGATCTTCGCGATGGTCGTGCTGGAGCGGGCGCTGGCCCGCGTGCACCACGAGATCGACCTGGTCACGACGCCCGCAGGCGACCTCGTGGCGATGGTGCACTGCAACAACGGCGCCAGCGAGCTGGGCGTGTGGGCCGAGGTCTTCGGCCAGTTCGCCACGGCCCTGGGCCACCCGGCGGGGCAGGACGAGGTCTTCGCGGCGCTGCTGGGCTCCGCGCTCGACGGCGAGGCCGACGGCGGCGGGCTGCTGGCCTACAACTACCTCGCGGGCGAGCCCGTGACCGGCCTGGACGAGGGGCGCCCGCTGGTCGTGCGGACCCCGGACAGCCGGCTCACGCTCGCGAACTTCGTGCGCACGCAGGTGTACGGCGCGTTCGGGACCCTGAGCCTGGGCATGCAGGTGCTCGCGGACGAGGGCGTCGAGCTCGACGCGCTGTTCGCGCACGGCGGGCTGTTCCGCACGGCGGGCGTCGCGCAGCGGCTGCTCGCCGCGGCGGTCGGCGCCCCGGTGGCGGTCGGCACGACCGCGGGCGAGGGTGGCGCGTGGGGCATCGCGGTCCTCGCCGCGTACCTCGGGCACGCGGACGCTCAGGACCTCGGCACGTACCTCGGCACACAGGTGTTCGCCGGGGCAGACGTCGTCGTGGCCGAGCCCGACCCCGCCGACGTGGCCGGCTACGCGACCTTCCTCGAGCGCTACCGCGCCGGCCTCGCGGTCGAGCGCGCGGCGACCGAGGCGCTCTGAGTGACGACGACCCCGCACGTGACGACGGACCAGCGCGCCCTCGGCCGGGCGCTCACGACGACCCCGCAGGAGATCCGATGACGACGACCCTCGACGCGTACCCGCAGACCGTGCGCGACGCCGTGGCGCAGGCGCGCACGTCCGTGTCCGCGCTGCACGCCGAGCTGCCCCGCTGGGGGCTCGTGGTGTGGACCGCCGGCAACGTCTCCCAGCGCGTGGTCGTGGACCCCGCCGCGGGCCCCGGCCCGGACGACCTGCTCGTCATCAAGCCCTCGGGCGTGACGTACGACGAGCTGACGCCGGAGTCGATGGTCGTGTGCGACCTCGGGGCGAACCTCGTCGACGGCACCCGCGCACCGTCCTCGGACACGGCGGCGCACGCCTACGTGTACACGCACATGCCGGAGGTCGGCGGTGTGGTGCACACGCACTCCACGTACGCGACCGCGTGGGCGGCGCGCGCCGAGCCGGTGCCGTGCGTGCTGACGATGATGGCCGACGAGTTCGGTGGCCCGATCCCGATCGGCCCGTTCGCCCTCATCGGCGACGACTCCATCGGCCGGGGGATCGTCGAGACCCTGCGCGAGTCGCGCAGCCCGGCCGTGCTGATGCGCAACCACGGGCCGTTCACGATCGGCAAGGACGCCAAGGCCGCCGTGAAGGCCGCGGTGATGGTCGAGGAGGTCGCCCGGACCGTCCACATCAGCCGCCAGCTCGGCGAGCCGCTGCCGATCGAGCAGCAGCACGTCGACTCCCTGTACGCCCGATACCAGAACGTCTACGGCCAGCACTGACGCGGCCGGTGAGGAGAGACATGAGCAAGGCATACGAGGGTCGCGAGATCTGGTTCTTCACCGGCTCGCAGGACCTGTACGGCGAGGAGACGCTCGCGCAGGTCGCGGCGCAGTCGCAGGAGGTCGCGGCCGCGCTCGAGGCGTCGTCCGACGTCCCGGCGACCGTGGTCTGGAAGCCCGTCCTCAAGGACTCCGAGTCGATCCGCCGGGCGATGCTCGACGCGAACGGCGACGACAAGGTGCTCGGCGTCATCACGTGGATGCACACGTTCAGCCCCGCGAAGATGTGGATCACGGGCCTGGACCTGCTGCGCAAGCCGCTGCTGCACCTGCACACGCAGGCGAACGTCGAGCTGCCGTGGGACACCATCGACTTCGACTTCATGAACCTCAACCAGGCCGCGCACGGCGACCGCGAGTACGCGTACATCGCCACGCGCCTGGGCCTGCCGCGCACCACCGTGTCCGGCCACGTGTCGAACCCGGCCGTGACGTCGCGCATCGGCACCTGGGTGCGGGCGGCCGCGGGCTGGCAGGCCGTGCAGGACCTGCGCCTGGTGCGCTTCGGCGACAACATGCGCAACGTCGCGGTCACCGAGGGCGACAAGACCGAGGCGGAGATCCGCCTGGGCGTCTCGGTGAACACGTGGGGCGTCAACGACCTCGTCGCGGCCGTGGAGGCCGTCGACGAGGCCGCGATCGACGCGCTGGTGGCCCAGTACGAGGAGCTCTACGACGTCGTCCCCGAGCTGCGTGCCGGTGGTGCGCGCCACGAGTCGCTGCGGTACGCGGCGCGCCAGGAGATCGCGATCGAGGGCTTCCTCGTCGAGCGCGGCGCGATGGCGTTCACGACCAACTTCGAGGACCTCGGCGAGCTGCGGCAGCTGCCCGGCCTGGCCGTGCAGCGGCTGATGGCCAAGGGCTACGGCTTCGGCGCCGAGGGCGACTGGAAGACGGCCGTGCTGGTGCGGGCCGCGAAGGTCATGGGCCAGGGCCTGCCGGGCGGTGCCTCGCTCATGGAGGATTACACCTACGACCTGACGCCGGGCGCCGAGAAGATCCTGGGCGCGCACATGCTCGAGATCTGCCCGACGCTGACCACGTCCAAGCCGCGCGTGGAGGTGCACCCGCTGGGCATCGGCGGCAAGGAGGACCCGGTCCGCATGGTGTTCGACACCGACGCGGGCCCGGGCGTCGTGGTCTCGCTGGCGGACATGCGCGAGCGGTTCCGCCTCACGGCCAACGTCGTCGACGTGGTTCCCCCGACCGCCGACCTGCCGCACCTGCCGGTGGCGCGCGCGGTGTGGGAGCCCCGGCCGGACTTCACGACGTCGTCCGAGTCGTGGCTGGCGGCCGGCGGTGCGCACCACACGGTGCTGACCACGGCCGTGGGTGTCGAGGCGTGGGAGATCTTCGCCGACCTCGCCCGCACCGAGCTGCTCGTCATCGACGAGCACACCACGCGTCGCGGCTTCCGCGACCAGCTGCGCTGGAACCAGGTCTACTTCCGCGTGGCGCAGGGCCTCTGAGCCCACCTGCCGGGTGAGACGCCCGGCTCCAGGACTGACGCCCGTCCTCGTCCCGCCGCCGGGGGAGGACGGGCGTCGCCGTACCCGGTGTGTCAGCGCCCGGGCGAAATGTCAGGGCGCACTCCACACGGGTCACCGGCTGTTTGACGTCAGGGTGCCGGGGTGACTACCCTCACGTCTTGCTGGGGGGTGGACGTGGGAGCGCTGGCAGCGCTCCCACGTCCACGTCCAGGGTGTTTCGCGTCCCCGGCGCCCGTCAGCGCGACGCGTCGAGCCGCGCCAGCTCCGCCGCCACGTCGTAGGTCGGCGCGGGCCAGCCGAGCCCCAGGTCGTCGAGCGCCCGGTGCAGCAGCGCCGTCACGGCCAGCCGCGCGAACCACCGGCGGTCGGCGGGCACCACGTACCACGGCGCGACGTCCGTCGAGGTGCGCTCCAGGACGGCCTCGTACGCCTCCTCGTAGGCGCCGCGCCGCAGCCGGGCGTCGACGTCCGACGGGTCGTACTTCCAGTGCTTCTCCGGCTGCGTGAGCCGCGTGCGCAGCCGGGCGTGCTGCTCGTCCGCCGAGACCCACAGCAGCACCTTGACCACCGTGGTGCCCGCGGCGACGACCTCCTCCTCGAACCGCACGATCTCGTCGTACCGGCGCTCCAGGACGTCGGGCGGCACGAGCCCCTCGACCCGCGGCACGAGCACGTCCTCGTGGTGCGACCGGTCGAACACGCCGATGCGGCCCGCCGGCGGCAGGGCGGCCCGCACGCGCTGCAGGAAGTGCTGCTCCCGCTCGGCGGGCGTCGGCACCCCGAAGGCCCGCAGGGCGACCCCCTGCGGGTCGACCATGCCGAGGACCTCGCGCACCACGCCGCCCTTGCCGGCCGTGTCCGGGCCCTGCAGCACCAGCAGCACCGACCGGGTGCCGCCGGTGCGTCCGTGGGCGTACAGCCGCTCCTGCAGGTCCGCGAGCCGCACCCCCGTCGCGGCCATGGCGGCTCGCCCGTCGGCCTTGGACCCGGTGAAGCCGGGCGTGGCGCGCGCGTCGAGGTCGGCGAGGCGCAGCCCCGGCCGGGCCCGCAGGGCCTCCTCGACGGGCGCTCCCCACAGCTGTCTGACGGCGTCCGTCACGATGTGCCTCCCGGGGTCAGGGGCGTGCCGCGAACCGCTCCAGCAGCTCGGCGTGCCCGCCCACGATGATGATGTCGTTCGCCGAGATCCGCGTCTCGGGCGTCGCGTACTGGAACTCCACGCCGGGGCTCTTCACGCCGATCACGGTGACGCCGTACCGCTCGCGCAGCTTGGACTGCGTCAGCGTGAAGCCCTGCGCCTCCTTCGGCGGGCTCATCTTCACGACCGTGAACCCGTCCTCGACCTCGATGTAGTCGAGCATCTTGCCCGACACGAGGTGCGCGACCCGGGCGCCGGCGTCGGCCTCGGGCAGCACGACGTGGTGCGCGCCGATGCGCTGCAGGATCCGGGCGTGCTCGGCGCTGATGGCCTTGGCCCAGATCTGCGGCACACCGATGTCGACGAGGTTCGCCGTGATGAGCACGGACGCCTCGAGGTAGGAGCCCACCCCGACCACCGCGACGGGGAAGTCGCGGGCGCCGAGCTGCTCGAGGGCCTCGGGGTTGACGGCGTCCGCCTCGACGAGCGGGATGCGCCCGGCCCACTGGGCGACCAGCTCGGGGCTGCGCTCGACGCCCAGCACGTCCTGGCCGAGCCGGTCCAGCGTCGCCGCGATCGACGAGCCGAACCGGCCCAGGCCGATGACGAGCACGCCGGCGTCCTTGGGGGCGTCCTTGGCCGTCCCGCGCGCGGCTGAGGGGCGGGGGGACCCGGCGGCGCCCCGGAGGGACCCGGCCGCGGCGCGCGGGGCCGCGGCGGGCAGGGACGGGGTGCGCGGGCCGGGGCCGGTGCGCGGGTGCTCAGCCAATGATGGGCCTCTCTTCGGGGTACCGGATGACCCGACGACGGTTGCGCAGGGCGAGCGCGGCGGCCAGCGTCATCGTGCCGGTCCGGCCGACGAACATGAGCGCGACGAGCACGTACTTCGCGGGGTCGGGCAGGGTCGCGGTGATCCCGGTCGACAACCCGCAGGTCGCGAACGCGGAGATCACCTCGAACAGGATGACGTCGAGCGTGAGCCCCGTCATCGCGAGCAGCAGCAGGGACGACACGAGCACGAACGTCGCCGAGACGAAGGCGACGGCGATCGCGACCTGCAGCGCCTCGCGCGGGATCCGCCGCCCGAAGGCCTCGACGTCCTTGTCGCCGCGGGCCTCGGCGACGATGGCCAGCAGCATCACCGCGAGCGTCGTCACCTTCATGCCGCCGGCGGTCGACGCGGAGCCGCCGCCGACGAACATCAGGGCGTCGAGCATCAGCCAGGTGCCCTCGTGCATCTGGCCGACGTCGACCGTGGAGAAGCCGCCCGAGCGGGGCATCACGCCGGCGAACAGCGCGGCGAGGGCGGTCCCGCCGGCGTCGAGCGGGGCGAACGTGCCGGGGTTCGTCCACTCGAAGGCGGCCACGACGACCGAGCCGAACACGAGCAGGCCCAGGCTGGTCGTGATCGTCAGCTTGGCGTGCAGCGTCCACCGGCGCGGGGAGCGCAGGTGGGCCAGGACGCTGAGGATCACGGGGAAGCCCAGCGAGCCGATGAAGACGCCGACGATGATCGGCAGCAGCATCCACCAGTCGGAGACGAACGGCTCCAGGCCCTCGACGGTGGGCACGAAGCCGGCGTTGTTGAACGCGGAGATCGCGTAGAACACCGCGTGCCAGGCCGCCGTGCCGGCGTCGCCCTCGTGCAGCAGCAGGCGCGGGAACAGCACGAGCGCGATGACCACCTCGAGGGCGGTCGACGTGAGGATGACGGTCCGCACGAGCGAGCCGACCTCGCCGAGCCGGGTCACCTTGGTCTCCGACGACACGAGCAGCCGCTGGGTCAGGCCGATGCGGCGCGAGACGGCCATGCCCAGCAGCGACGCGAGGGTCATCACGCCGAGACCGCCGACCTTGATGGCCACGAGGATGACGACCAGGCCCCAGACCGACCAGTACGAGCCCGTGGGGACCACGACCAGCCCGGTGACGGTCGTGGCCGACGTCGCCGTGAACAGCGAGTCGACGAACGGTGCCCGCACCCCCGACGCGGTGGCCCAGGGTGCCTGCAAGAGTGCGGTGATCAGCGCGATGACCAGGGCGAACACCCCGAGGGCGAGCCGCGCGGGGGACTGGCGGGCGGAGCGGTCCACGTACTCGCGGGCGCGCCACAGCAGGCCCGGTCCTGCCGCCATCCCACCTCCCGTGCCGTCGCGCGCCGCGCGGTCGTGCCGCCGGCGTCGTGCCGTGGCGCCCCGTCGGGCGCAAGGGCCAACTCTGGCACGCGGCGCCGCCCGTGCGCGCCGTCCTGCGCACCGGCCCGGCGCTGCGTGTCGACACCGGCGGCGCCCGGTGCCACGGTGGGGCGCATGACGGCTGCGGGGGCGACGCCCGGTGCGGGCGACGCGCGCGTGCACGTCGTCTGGTCCACGGAGATGCTCGGGTACGACTTCGGCCCGGGCCACCCCATGTCCTCGGACCGCATCGACCTGACGATCGCGCTGGCCGCCCAGCTCGGCCTGCTCGACCCGGCGGCCGCGGCGGTCGTCAGCGCCGACCCGGCGTCCGACGCGCTGCTGACCACGGTGCACGAGCCGGCGTACGTGGCGGCCGTGCACGCGGCGTCCGAGCGCGGGACGGTCGACCTGGCGCGCGGACTGGGCACCGAGGACGACCCGGTCTTCCCCGGGATGCACGAGGCGGCCGCCCGGGTGGTCGCCGGCACCGTGGCGGGTGCGCTCGCGGTCTGGGAGGGGCGCACGCCGCACGCGGTCAACGTGGGCGGGGGCCTGCACCACGCGATGGCCGGGGCGGCCTCGGGGTTCTGCGTCTACAACGACGCCGCCGTCGCGATCCGCGAGGTGCTCGCGGCCGGCGCGCGCCGCGTCGCGTACGTCGACGTGGACGCCCACCACGGGGACGGCGTGCAGGCGCTGTTCTGGGACGACCCGCGCGTGCTGACGGTGTCGCTGCACGAGACCGGCCACGCCCTGTTCCCGGGCACCGGGTACCCGTCGGAGACCGGCGGGCGGGGGGCGGAGGGCACGGCCGTCAACGTGGCGCTGCCGTCGCGCACCGACGACGCGGGGTGGCTGCGGGCGCTCGACGCGGTCGTGCCGCCGGTGCTGCGCGAGTTCGCCCCCGACCTGCTGGTGACCCAGCACGGGTGCGACACGCACCGGTTCGACCCGCTGACGTCGCTGCGGGTCTCGGTCGACGGTCAGCGGGTGGCGGCGGGCGTCCTGCACGACCTGGCGCACGAGGTCTGCGCGGGGCGCTGGGTGGCGCTGGGCGGCGGGGGGTACGCGGGCGTCGACGTGGTGCCGCGCACGTGGGCGCACCTCGTCGGGATCGCGGTGCACCGGCCGGTCGACCCGGCGGCGCAGGTGCCCGACGAGTGGGTCGACGCGGTGCTCCAGCGGCACGGGCGGCTGCCCGTGCGGCGGATGACCGACGGCGCCCCGGCGACGTTCCGCCCCTGGTCGGCGGGCTACGACCCGGCCGACGCGGTGGACCGTGCCGTGCGGGCGACGCGGGCGGCGGTGTTCCCGTCGCTCGGCCTCGACCCGGAGTGGTGACCGGCACGGCCTCGTGGTCGGCCCGCGGTGGCGAGGGGCGCGGGCGTTGCTCCGGACCGGTGGTCACCCGCGTCCCGGCTTCCCCACCCGTCACACGCGCCACTACCCTGGCGGGAGCGTCCTGGACGGGGCGCCCGGCGCGGCGCCGGACGGGCGGAGGTCGGGCGATGAGCGAGGCACAGGGTCGTCCGCGGTTCCTCACCGTCAACGAGGTCGCCGACCTCATGCGGGTCTCGCGCATGACCGTGTACCGCCTGGTCCACTCCGGCGAGCTCCCGGCCGTGCGCGTCGGGCGCTCGTTCCGGGTCCCGCAGGACGCCCTCGACGCGTACCTGCGCAGCTCGACCACCGTGGAGCCCACCGGCGGGGAGCGGCGCTCGTCCTGACGCGGTGCCGTCGCGGGCGCTGGTCCGCGGGGCCGGGCGGGTGGTGCGTTCGCGGCGCGGCGCCCGGATCACGTAAGGTGGGCGACCGGACTTCTGCGTGCGTGGCCCGATCGACGACTGAGTCGAGCACGTGCTCGGTCGAGCACGGTCGAGCACAGCGCGCGTCGATCGACCACCACTCGCGGCCGCACGGTCGCGACCGGACACGAGTGAGGACCGCATGGGCTCCGTCATCAAGAAGCGTCGCAAGCGCATGGCGAAGAAGAAGCACCGCAAGCTGCTGCGCAAGACGCGCCACCAGCGTCGCAACAAGAAGTGAGCCCGGGCGGCCCTGCCGCCTGAGCAGTCCGTCGGGCCCGGTCGCGTAGACCGGGCCCGACGTGCGTCCGGGGGCTCCCGTCGTGTCTCCCCGGGGTGTCTCCCCCGGGTGTCTACAACGATGTACTCTGGCGTGACCTGCACCGAGGAGCGCCCCCTGTGACACCGTCGTCGCCTGCACCGTCGCCCGTCCCGTCGGCCATCCCGGCCCGGGCGACGCCCGCCCGCCCCGCCACGGGCCCCGACGGGCCGTGCGTCCCGCGCGCCGACGTCGGCCGCCTGCGCCCGCTGCCCTTCGACGCCGTGACCCTGACGACCGGCGGCCCGCTCGGCGCGTGGCAGGACCGCAACCGCACGGCGACCCTGCCGCACGTGCTCGATCGGCTCGAGACCTCCGGGGTCCTCGACAACCTCCGCGTCGCGGCGGGCCTGCAGGACGGCACGCACCGGGGGTTCAACTTCGCGGACACGGACCTGCACAAGACCCTCGAGGCCCTCGCGTGGGAGGCCGGCCGCGTCCCCGACGACCAGCCGTGGGAGGCCTTCGTCACGGACGCCGTCGCGCTGCTGGCGCAGGCGCAGCGCCCCGACGGGTACCTCGACTCGCACGTGCAGCTCACCGCCCCCGACGCCGCCTTCGCCGACCTGCGCTGGGGTCACGAGCTGTACGTCCTCGGGCACCTGCTGCAGGCCGCCGTCGCCCGGGCCCGCACCACCGGGCGCACCGACCTGCTGGACGTGGCCACGCGGTTCGCCGCCCTCGTCGACGACCGGTTCGGCCCCGGCGGGGCCGACGGGTGCTGCGGGCACCCGGAGGTCGAGACCGCCCTCGTCGAGCTGTACCGGCTCACGGGCGAGCGCCGGTGGCTCGACCTCGCCCGCCGGCAGGTCGACCTGCGCGGCGCGGGGCTGCTGGGCGAGGGTCCGTTCCCGCCCGTCTACCACCAGGACCACGTGCCGGTCCGGGAGGCCACCGAGGTCGGCGGGCACGCCGTGCGCCAGCTCTACCTGCTCGCGGGCGTCGCCGACGTCGCCGCCGAGACGGGGGAGCAGGCGCTGCTCGACGCGCTGGTGCGCCTGTGGGACTCCGCCGAGCGCACCCGCACCTACGTCACCGGTGGGCTGGGTGCGCACCACAAGGACGAGGCGTTCGGCGACGCGTACGAGCTGCCCCCGGACCGGGCGTACGCCGAGACGTGCGCGGCGATCGCGCTGGTGCACTGGGCGTGGCGCATGCTGCTGCTCACCGGCGAGGGTCGGTACGCCGACGCCGTGGAGCGCGCGCTGCACAACGCCGTGCCGGCGGCGACGTCGCACGACGGGCGGCGCTTCACGTACTCCAACCCGCTGCAGCTGCGCACGGGCCACGACGGGTCGAGCGAGTACTCCCCGTCCGAGCGCCTCGACTGGTTCGCGTGCGCGTGCTGCCCGCCGAACCTCGCCCGGCTCGCGGCCTCGCTGCACGCGTACGTGGCGACGACCTCGGCCGCGGGGGTGCAGCTGCACCTGTACGCCGACGCCCACGTGCGCCTGGACGACGGGACCGTGCTCGGCGTGCGCACCGCGTACCCCGCGGACGGCCGCGTGGAGGTCACGGCCGACGCGCTGGTGCGGCCGCTCGCGCTGCGCGTGCCCGGCTGGGCCGACGCGGCGCGCGTGCGCCTGGAGGTCGACGGGCTGGCACGCCCGGTCGAGGTGGTCGACGGGTACGTGCACGTGCCGGCCTCGTCCGCGGCACCCGTGCGGCGCGTGGTGCTGGACCTGCCGGTCGAGCCGGTCGCCCTGGTCGCGCACCCGCGGGTCGACGCGGTGCGCGGCTGCGTGGCGGTGCGGCGCGGGCCCGTGGTCATGTGCCTGGAGCACGCGGACCTGCCCGACGGGGTGGTGCTGGAGGACGTCGCGGTCGTGCCCGGCACGCTCGAGGACGCCCCCGGCCTGCCGGGTCTCGACGTGCCGGTGACGGTGCGGGCCCGGGGCGTGCACGTGCCGTCGGGCGACCTGCCCGCGTGGTCCCCGTACGGTGCCGCGCCGCCCGAGCCCGCCGAGATCGAGCTGCGTCTCGTGCCCTACCACGCGTGGGGCAACCGCGGCGTCGGTGCGATGCGGGTGTGGGTGCCCCTCGCGCCTGACCCCGCGGCGCCCGCCGGTCTGCCAGGCTGTGCCCCGGACGGGCGGGCCGCGCGATGACCGCGCAGCCGGCCGCGAGGACGTCGCCCGCCGTGACGGCGGGCCCGACGAGGACGGGGACACGCAGGGTGAACGGCCGACGCGGCGGTGCCGTGACGATGCACGACGTGGCGGCGCGGGCCGGCGTGTCGATCAAGACCGTGTCCAACGTGGTCAACGGCTACCCGTACATCCGGGAGTCGACCCGCACGAAGGTCGAGGAGGCGATCGCCGAGCTCGGCTACCACGTCAACGTCTCGGCCCGGAACCTGCGCCGCGGGCGCACCGGCCTCATCGGCCTCGCGGTGCCGGAGCTGTCGCTGCCGTACTTCGCCGAGCTCGCGGACTCCGTGATCCGGGCGGCCGAGGAGCGTGGCGTCACGGTGCTCATCGAGCAGACGGGCGCGGTGCGCGAGCGCGAGCTCGAGGTGCTCACCGGCCAGCGGCGCATGTTCACCGACGGCCTGATCTACTCCCCGCTGGCCCTGGGGCCCGAGGACGTGGACGCCCTGGGGGTCGACTACCCGATGGTCCTGCTCGGCGAGCGGATCTTCGGCGGCCCGGCGGACCACGTGACGATGAGCAACGTCGAGGCGGCGCGCGCCGCGACGGCGCACCTGCTGTCCCTCGGGCGGCGGCGCATCGCGGTGGTCGGCGCGCACGCGGGGGAGTCCGTGGGCTCGGCCGCGTTGCGCGTGCAGGGCTACCGGGCCGCCCTGGAGGACGCGGGCGTGCCCTTCGACCCCGCGCTCGTCGGGGAGGCGGGGCTGTGGCACCGCGCGACGGGTGCGGAGACGATGGCCCGCCTGCTCGACGACGGCGTCGAGATCGACGCGGTGTTCGGGCTCAACGACGCCCTCGCGCTCGGGGCGCTGCACACGCTGCACGCCCGGCGCGTCGACGTGCCGGGCACGATCGCGGTGATCGGATTCGACGACGTCGAGGAGACCGCGTACTCCTCGCCGACGCTGTCGACCGTGCACCCCGGGCGCGAGCAGATCGCCGCGACGGCCGTGGACCTGCTGCTCGCGCGCATCGACGCGCCGGACGTGGACCGCCCGTTCCAGCAGGTGGTGGCCGACTTCTCGATCGTGGCGCGCGAGTCGACGCTCGGTCAGGGCGCCGCCCCGCAGGTCCTGCCGCGCTGACGCGTCAGCGCGGGGCCGCGGTCGCGGCTGCGGCGTCGATCCGGTCGAGCCGGACGTCGACCAGCCAGCCCGTGGCCAGCAGGGGCGCCGTCACGCCCACGAGCGGGGCGAGGACGGGGGCGACGACGAGCGTCAGGCCCCAGACCACGACCACGACCAGGACGCCGAGCGCGGTGCCCGGGCCGAGCAGGGGGGCCAGCAGCAGCAGGCGCCACGTGCGCGGCGCGGTGTCGTCGTAGCGGCGGGCCACCGGCGGCAGCCAGGCGAGGACCACCGCGAGCCACGACGTGGCGATCACCAGCACGGCCTGCAGGGCGGCGGCGGGGGCGCCGTCCAGCGCCTCCAGCACGGCGGCGTCGGCCACGAGCAGCGCCGCGGCGGGCCACAGGGGGGCGCCGAGCAGGTTGAGGCGGCGCAGGCCCGCCCGCCAGGCGTGCCAGAAGTCGCGCCACACGTGGGTCGACGGGGTGCCCGCGGTCAGCGCGGCCAGCAGCCGTCCCGCGGCGTCGAGGGAGGGCAGCAGGCCCAGGACGACGCCGCCGGCGAGGGTGCCGAGCACGAGCAGCAGCTGCACGGCCACGACGTGCGCGACCCAGCGCAGCCACACCATCACGCGTCCGGCCCAGCCGGGGGGTTCGTCCTGCACGGCCCCGATCCTGCCCTGCCCGGGCACGGTCCCGGGCATCGTCCCGGGCGCCGGCGCGGGGACCGGGTGCGCCGGGGTCCCGCCCGCCGTCCCGTCCGGCGACGGGCGGAGCGGGGCGGCGGGCGGGACGGCTGTGCTCACGCGTCCGGCGTGCGGGTGCCAGCGGTGACGCGTCCGCGCTCGTCGAGCGCGAGGACCACCGTGGTCGCCCGGTCGCGCACGGCGTCCCAGGCGGGGGCGACGACCGCCTCGACGCGGGCGCCGTCGGCCGTGCACCAGCTGAAGCGGCCGGAGCCGTGCGCGGCGGGGTCGACGACGTCGAGGGTGCCGGTGCGCGCGAGCTGGACGGTGCGCGGGTCGGCGCCCGGGTCGAGCAGCTCCCACGTGCCGGCCAGGGCGGCGACGTCGTCCGGCCAGGCCGTCTCGTCGTCGGTCTCGCGGGCCTCGCCCGCCCACGGCTGCGGCGAGACCAGCGGCCACCCGTCGCGGGTCCAGACGAGGCGTCGGACCTGCACGCGGTGCCGCTCGGGCGCGTCGTCGTCGCGCACGTGGTGCACGAGGAGCTGGCGCCCCGGGCGGCCGTCACGGGCCGGCTCGGTCAGCACGGACGCGTGGCCGGGCGCCCGCAGCCCGGGGCCGCCGGGCAGACGGTGCCCCGCGAGCACGACGGTGCCGGGCGTGGGGGGCTCGGCGACGGACGTGCGCAGGTCGAGCCCGGTGCGGTCGGTCCACGGGCCCGTCACGGCGGGGGCGACGGCGGCGCGCAGGTGGTAGCTGGTGAACAGCGAGTCCCACGACGCGAGCATCGCCCACCCGCCGCCGGGGCGCGGCAGAACGTACGGACCCTCCACGGCGCCCTCGACCTCCGCGGGCCGCCGCACGAGCAGCACGCCCGGTCCGGGGCTGGGCTCGCCGGGGCGGCACCCGTCGACCAGGCCGGTCGCGGGGTCGAGCTCGAGGGCGTGCAGCCCGCCGAAGAACGACCCGTACACGAGCCAGTGCCGGTCGCCGTCGACGACGACGTTCGCGTCGATCGCGTTGGGGGAGCCGTCGCCGTGCGGGCTGACGCCCTCGGGCAGCACCGGGTGGGTGCTGGTGACGACGAGCCCGCGGTCCTCCCACGGTCCCGCGGGGTGCGGGGCGACGGCGAGCCCGATCGCGGAGGTCCGCGAGCCGAACGACGACGCCGACCAGTACATGCGCCACTCGTCGCCGACGCGGACGACCTCGGGGGCCCACAGGCCCTGGGCGCCCGTCCACGCGGCTGCGGCGGGCGGCACGCCGGGCAGCGCCCACCCGTGCAGCTCCCACGTCACCAGGTCGCGCGAGCGGCGCACCTGGACGCCGCCGCGGACGGGGCCGTCGCTGCACGCGTCGGTCGAGAACAGCCAGTACGTGCCGTCGTCGTCGCGCACCGCGGTCGGGTCGTGGGTGTGCTCGGCCCCCCAGCCCGTGGTGTCCAGGACCGGGGCCGGGTCGGTGGTGGTCACGGCGTCAGGCCTTGCTGCCGGTCAGGGCGACGGACTCGATGATCTGCCGCTGGAAGACCAGGAACACGACGAGGATGGGCAGCAGCGCCACGAAGGACGCGGCCATGATCAGCGGGTAGTCGCGCTGCGTGGCGAACTCCACGTTGAGGTTGGCGATCACGACCTGGAGGGTCTGCTTGCTGGGGGTGTTCAGGTAGAGGATCGGCCCGAGGTAGTCGTTCCAGATCGTCATGAACCAGAGGATGAACTGCGCCGCGATCGCGGGGCGGATCATCGGCAGGATCATCCGCCAGAAGATCGTCCAGTACGACGCGCCGTCGATCTTCGCGGCCTCGACCAGCGAGTCCGGGACGGTCTCCAGGTACTGCCGCAGGAAGAAGATCATGATGATGTTGCCGAACAGCAGCGGCACGATCAGCGGCAGCAGGGTGTCGACCCAGTGCAGCCGCGAGAACATCACGAACTGCGGGATCATGATGGTCGGGTACGGCACCATCAGGCCCGAGAGCAGGCCGAGGAAGATCGCGTTCTTCGCGGGCAGGCGCATCTTGGCCAGCGCGAACGCGGCGATCGAGGACGTGATCGAGCCGACGACGGTGACCGACGCGGCGACCACGAAGCTGTTGCGGAACCCGGTGAGGATCGGCGCCTCGGACCACATGCGCACGAACGTGTCCCACTGGGGGACGCTCGGCCACAGCACGGGCGGCAGCGCGAAGACCTCGCCCTTGGTCTTCAGCGCGGTCGTGAACATCCAGGCCAGCGGCGCGATCATGGCGACCGCGAACACCGCCAGGACGACGAAGATGATCCAGTTGGTGGTGCGGGACTCGCCCTGGGCGCCGCCGTGGCGGCGGCGGACGACGGCGCCGTCGGGGGTGCGGCGCAGGGTGGGGAGGGTGGTCATGGCTGCGGTCCTCACTCGATGCTGAAGCTGTTGCGCCGGTTGAGGCGGAACTGGATCAGGGTGATGACGAACACGAGGATCCCCAGCACGATCGACATCGCCGTGGCGTAGCCCATCTGCTGGTAGCGGAACGCCTTGCGGACGATGTACCAGACGATCGACGCGGAGCTCATCTCGGGCCCGCCGGTCGGCGTCATGATGTTGATCTCGGTGAAGATCTGCGCGCCGGCGATGATGTTGGTGACGACCAGGAAGAACGTCACGGGGCGCACCATGGGCAGCGTGATCGACCGCAGCTTCTGGAACGCGTTGGCGCCGTCGAGCGACGCGGCCTCGTAGAGCGAGGCGGGCACGGACTGGATCGCGGCCAGGTACAGCAGCATCGAGTACCCCAGGCCCTTCCAGACGGCCATGAGGATGATCGCGGGCTTGACCGTGGCGGTGTTCTGCAGCCAGTCGGGGCCCTGGATGCCGAACCAGGACAGCACCTGGTTCACCAGGCCGAAGTCGCCGTTGTAGGCGAACTGCCACACGATCGCGATGGCCGCGAGCGAGGAGATCACGGGGATGTAGTAGATGGTGCGGAACGCCGTGCGCCCGGGGATCTTGCGGTTGAGCGCGATCGCGAGCAGCAGCGCCAGCACGAGGCCGACCGGGATGCCGATCATGTAGAAGAACGTGTTGAACATGCTCAGGCGGAAGTACTCGTCGCCGAGCAGCGTCACGTAGTTCTCGAGGCCGACGAACCGCATCGGGCCCAGGCCGTTCCAGCTGGTCAGGGACGCGTACACCGCGAAGCCGACGGGGTAGAGCGTGAAGAGCAGGAAGCCCAGGACCGGCGGCGCGACGAAGGCCAGGGCCCACCGGTGCTCGACGCGGTGCAGGCGGTTGCGCGCGCGTCGGTCGCGCAGCGTCGGTCGGGCGGCGCTCGCGCGGGGCGCCGTCGGCGGGGCCGTGTCGGCCGCGACTTCGGTCATCGGAGGGGTCCTCTCGGCTGGGGCAGGTCCGGTGGCCGGGGCCGCACCCGCGGGTGCGGCCCCGGTGCCCGTGCGCCCCGAGGGGAGGGGCGCACGGGCGGTCGCGGATCAGCCGCCCGCGGCCATCTCGGCGTTGGCGAGGGACTCGTCGAGCAGCGCCTGCATCTTCGGCTGCGTCTCGGCGAGGTAGTCCTCGGCGGTCTGCTCGCCGTCGAGGACCGGCTGGATGTTGGTCCAGAGCTCGTCGTACCACTCGGCGCCGTAGGTGAACGCGGCGGGCATGGCGCGCCCGTAGTCCTGGGCGATGTCGAGGAACTCCTGGCGGTTGGCCGGCTCGGCGTCCTCCGCGGCGGCCCACTCCTCGGCGACGTCGATCAGGTTGGGGACCTGGATGTTCGCGTCGACCAGCGTCTGCTGCGCCTCCGCGTCGGCCGACAGGTACGTCACCAGGTTCACGGCCTCCTGCGGGTGCTCCGTCATGGCGGAGACGCCGATGCCGAGCGAGCCGAGCCACGTGGCCGAGCCGGCGTCGCCGACGGTGGGCCAGGGGATGAGGTCGTACTCGAAGTCGAGGTCGTTGTACACGCTGACGTCCCACGGGCCGACCGGGAAGAAGCCGATCTCGCCGGCCATCCAGCGCTGGTACGTGTCGAGCGTCGCGGCGTCGGAGGCGGACGGCGTGACCTGGTCGACGTTGGTGAGGTCGGCGAACTTCTGCAGCGCCTCGGCGAACTCCGGGGTGTCGACCGTGACCTGCGTGTGGTCGGCGTTGGTCCAGTCCCCGCCGTTGCTCCAGACCATCGACTGGAGGTTCCACTGCACGTTGAGGCCGGTGCCCCACTGGTCGACCGCGCCGTCGCCGTCGGTGTCCGTCGTGAGGGTCTTGCAGATCTCGACGAACTCCTCCCACGTCAGCGGCTCGTCGGGGTCGGGCAGCTCGATCCCGGCCTCCTCGAGCATCGTCTTGTTGTACCCGAAGGAGAACGGGCCGACGTCCTTGGGCAGGCCGTACAGGGCGCCGTCGGGCGTGCCCTGGACCGTGCCGTCGAAGCGGTACGAGTCGACGCCGTACTGCCAGATGTTGTCGAGGTCCACGCCGGACTCGGCCACCTCGTCGGTGATGTCCATGAGGATCCCGGACGACACGTACGACTGGAGCGTGGCCTGCTCGATGTAGAACACGTCGGGCACGTTGTTGCCGGCCACGGCGGCCTGCAGCTTCGTGGCGTACTGGTCGGCGTCGGTGACGATCATCTCCACCTCGACGCCCGTCGCCTCGGTGTACCGGTCGATGGCCGCCTCATAGGCCGCCTTCTCGTCCGGTCCGCCGCGGAACATGAACGTGAGCGTCTTCGTGCCGTCGTCACCGCTGTCGCCGCTGCACGCGGTCAGGGTGAGCGCGCCGGCCATCGCCACGCACAGCGCGCCGGCGGCGAGCCTGGTCCTCTTCATCTGCCTGCCTCCCGAGTCCTGGGTCGGTCAGGTCGCATACGTGCCGTGGTGCGGGCTCCGGTGCCCGGTGCGCGACGCCCCTGCGCGCCGCACCCGCTCCTGGCGGTCGTCATTGACCTGTCTTCAACGTCTACAACGTTGAACTACAACGTTGCACAAGATGGCACGCCGGTCGGTCCCCGGTCAAGCGCGGTCCGGTCACGACCTGGTCACGGAGCGCACCCCGCGTCCGTCCGGCCCGCCGGCGCGCGCGGCTCTCCCATGGTGCCCCGGGCCGAGGGGCGGGTGCCGGGACCGTCCGGCCCGCGGCGTTTGACGGCAGGCCCGCGCACGCGGCACCCTGGCGTTCTTACAACGATGTACAGACCGTGCGAAGGGGCCTGGATGCTCGCCGCCACACCACCCATGGGGTGGAACAGCTGGGACTGCTACGGCACGACCGTCACCGAGGCCGAGGTGCTCGCCAACGCCCGCTTCATGGCCGAGCACCTCCTCCCGCACGGCTGGGACACCGTCGTCGTCGACATCGACTGGTCCGACCCCGCCGCCCGCACGCACGGCTACAACGACGACGCACCGCTGGTGCTCGACGCCTTCGGCCGGCCGCAGCCCGCCCCCGACCGCTTCCCGTCCGCCGCCGACGGGCGTGGGTTCACCGCGCTCGCCGCCCAGGTGCACGCCCTCGGCCTGCGCTTCGGCGTGCACGTGCTGCGGGGGATCCCGCGCCGGGCGGTCGCCGCCGACCTGCCCGTCGAGGGCACCGCCTGGACCGCCCGCGACGCCGCCGACCCGTCGTCGCCGTGCGCGTGGAACCCGCACAACGTCGGCCTCGACCACGACCACCCGGCGGGACAGGCGTACCTCGACGGGCTCGTCGCGATGCTCGCCGGCTGGGGCGTCGACTACGTCAAGGTCGACGACATCCTCGCGCCGCTGCACGTCGACGCCCTCGTCGGCTGGTCCACGGCGATCACCCGATCGGGCCGGCCGATGGTGCTGTCCCTGTCGCCGGGCACGCACGTCTCGACGCACGAGGTCGGGCTGCTGCGCGAGCACGCCACGATGTGGCGGGTCTGCGACGACCTGTGGGACCGCTGGGAGGACGTGCACGGGAGCTTCGCCCGGCTGGCCCGGTGGGCGCCCCTGCAGCGTCCGGGCGGCTGGGCCGACGCCGACATGCTCCCGCTCGGACGGATCGGCATCCGCGCCGAGCGCGGCGAGGACCGGCACAGCCGGCTCACGCCCGACGAGCAGCGCACGCTGCTCACGCTGTGGGTCATGGCCCGCTCCCCGCTCATGATGGGCGGCGACCTGCCCACCAGCGACCCGGCGACGATCGCGCTGCTCACCACCCCCGCGGTCGGGCACGTGCTGCGCACCGGCACCGACGGGCGCGAGGTCCTGCGCGAGCCCGCCCCCGACGCGGACGGCGAGCTCGTGGTCTGGTCCGCGCGCAGCGACGTCGACACCACCCGCTACCTCGCCGTGTTCTGGACCGGCGAGGAGCCCCGGGCCGCGCAGGTGGCGCTCGCGCTGCCGCTCGGCTCGGTGGACGCCGCCGCCGGCACCTGGCGCGCGCACGACCTGTGGACCGGGCAGCCGCTCGACCCGCCGCACACCCCGCCCGGGCGTCCCACCCCGGTGCTCGACCTCGACGTCCCCGCGCACGGCGTGCGCTGGGTCGCGCTGACGCCCGCATGAGCGCCGCCGACGCCGCACCCGGCGCCACGCCCGACGACCTGACGGGCGAGCCGGCCCGCACGCGGCGTGCCCCCCGACGTCTCGTCCCCGCGGTTGTCGCGGCCCTCGTCGTCGTCGCGCTCGCCGTGACCGGCGTGGTCCTGCTGCGCCCCGACCCCGCACCGGCGGCCACGGCGCTCGAGCTCGAGGGCGACCTGCGCACCCACGACCCCGCGCTCGTCGTGGGCGACCCCGGCGAGCCCTGGTACGTCTTCTCCACCGGGGACGTGCGGGTCGGGCTCGGCGCCCCGCAGGTGCGCCGGTCGACCGACGAGGGCCGCACCTGGGAGGACGTCGGCACCGTGTGGGACGCCGCCTCACGCCCCGCGTGGGTCTACGAGCAGGTGGCCGGCGTCGAGAACTTCTGGGCGCCCGAGGTCGTCGAGCACGACGGCACCTGGTACCTGTACTACGCCGCGTCGACGTTCGGGTCGAACCGCTCGCTCATCGGGCTGATGACCAGCCCCACCCTCGACCCCGACGACCCGTCGTACGGCTGGCAGGACCAGGGGCAGGTCGTCGCGTCCGTGCCCGGCGAGGACGCGTTCAACGCGATCGACGCCGGCGTCGTGGAGGACGCCGACGGGACGCCCTGGATGGCGTTCGGGTCGTTCTGGGGCGGGATCCAGCTCGTCGAGCTCACCTGGCCGTCGGGCCTGCTCGCCGACCCCGACGCCGAGCCCGTGCAGATCGCCAGCCGGATCGGGGCGCCCAACGCGATCGAGGCGCCGTACCTCGTGCACCGCGACGGGTGGTACTACCTGTTCTTCTCCCGCGACTCCTGCTGCCAGGGCACGGAGTCGACGTACAGCATGGCCGTCGGGCGCTCGCGCGAGGTCACCGGCCCGTACGTCGACCACGAGGGCGCCGAGCTCACCGCCGACGGGGGCCTGACCCTGCTGGCCACGACGGGCGACATGGTCGGGCCCGGCGGGCAGTCGTACTCGCGCGGCTACCTCGCGTTCCACTACTACGACGCGGCCGAGGGCGGCGACTTCCGCCTCGCGATCCGCGAGCTCGCGTGGGACGACGACGGCTGGCCCGTCGCCACGACCCGCGAGGAGCAGGAGGCCGCGCGCTGACCCGGCCGTGACGGCGGGGCGTGCGGTCCGGCCCCGCGGTCCTGACGCGTCAGTCGCCGCGCAGGCGCCGGCGCACCGACCGTGCGACGACCGCCGCGACCCACGCCAGGCCCGCGAGGCTCGCCGCGTTCACGCCCTGGCGCGCGTGCCGGCGGCGCGAGCGGAACTCCCGCACCGGCCACCCGACCTCCGCCGCGTGCCGGCGCAGCCGCCGGTCCGGGTTGATCGCGCACGGGTTGCCGACGGTCGACAGGATCGCGACGTCGTTCGTCGAGTCCCCGTACGCGTGGCACCGCGCCAGGTCGTACCCCTCGCGCTGCGCCAGCGCCCGCACCGCGGCCGCCTTCGCCTCGCCGTGCAGCAGGTCGCCGACCAGGCGGCCGGTGTAGAAGCCCTCGTCGTGCTCCGCCAGCGTCCCCAGCGCCCCGGTCGTGCCCAGGCGCCGGGCGATCAGCGTGCCGATCTCCATGGGCGTCGCCGTCACCAGCCAGACCGCGTGCCCGGCGGCCAGGTGCGCGTCCAGCAGCTCGCGCGTGCCCGGGAAGATCCGCAGGCTCAGCACCTCGTCGTACACGTCCTCCGCGATGGCCGTGACCTCGGCGACCGAGTGGCCCCGCATGATCTCCAGCGCGCGCGAGCGGACCTCGTCGATCTGCTGCCGGTTCTCGCCGAACGCGAGGTACCGCGCCTGCTGCCACGCGAAGACGACCAGGTCGCGCTTGCGGAAGAAGCCCCGCCGGTACAGCCCGACCGCGAGGTGGAACGACGACGCCCCGCGGATGATCGTGTTGTCCACGTCGAAGAAGGCCGCCACCGTGCCCTCCGCGGGCGGGGCGCCGGGGTCGACGGGCGGGCCCGCGACCGGCGGGGCGGCGACCCCCGCGGCGCCGCCGGGCCCACCATGACCTGGCGTCCCGTCGGGGCCTGCGGCGTCGTCCGTCCGGCCGGAGGGTGAGGTCGTCCCGTCCGCCGCGTGCACCGGGCCACTCTAACGAGCGCCGGACCCGCCCGGGCACCCCTGCCACGGGTGGACCCTGGCCCGACCAGGCCGGACGTGCGCGCCCGGCGCTAGCGTGGGCACGTGAACGAGGACGGGACCGCACCGCGGGTCGTGCTGTACGGCCGCGCCGGCTGCCACCTGTGCGACGAGGCGCGCGCCGTCGTCGTCCGGGCCTGCGCCCGCGCGGGGGCGGCGTGGGCGGAGGTCGACGTCGACGCCCCGGACCCCGCCGGGCGGGACCTGCGCGCGCTGATGGGCGAGCTCGTGCCCGTGGTCGAGGTCGACGGCGTGCGGCAGGGGTACTGGCAGATCGACGAGGAACGGGTCGTCCGGGCCCTCGTGCGGGGCCTGCGCACGTCCTAGCGTGGGACCCTCCCGTCAGGGCCGACGGGCGGGCGTGGGGGGTGCGACGTGGAACGGGAGCCGACGGTGCCGCAGCGACGGGCGGTGCCGCCCGCGACGGTCGCACGGCTGCCCGGGTACCTGCGGGCCCTCGAGGCGCTCGCCGCCGGCGGGTCCGTCCTGACGTCGTCGGACGCGCTGGCCGCGCAGGCCGGCGTCTCGCCCGCCCAGCTGCGCAAGGACCTGTCGTTCCTCGGCTCGTACGGGCGGCGCGGTGTCGGCTACGACGTGGCGCACCTGCGCGAGCAGGTCGCCGTCGCGCTGGGGCTGAGCAGCGAGCGCCGCGTCGTGCTCGTCGGGGTCGGCAACCTCGGGCACGCGCTCGCGGGGTACGCGGGCTTCGCCGCGCGGGGGTTCGCCCTCGTGGCCCTCGTCGACGCGGACCCGGGCGTCGTCGGGACGGTCGTCGCGGGGCTGCCGGTGCACCCGGTGGCCGACCTCGGACGCGTGGTGGCCACGTCGGGCGCGACGATCGCGGTGCTCGCGACACCGGCCGCCGTCGCGCAGGAGGTGTGCGACACGCTCGTCGACGCCGGCGTCGTCGGGGTGCTGAACTTCGCGCCGTGCGCGCTGCGGGTGCCGTCGCACGTCGACGTGCGTGCGGTGGACCTGGCGTCGGAGCTGCAGATCCTGGCGTTCCACGACCGGCGGCGCTCCGCGGACGGCGCGTGAGGACGTCCGGGCCCGGGTGCGCCGCAGGGGCGCGACCGGTGCGGTCGCGCCCCTGCGGGTCGGGCCTGGCGGAGGCTCAGGCCTGCTTGATCGCCGAGACGTCGAGGTCGATGCGGACCTTGTCGGCCACGAGGACGCCGCCGGCCTCGAGGGCCGCGTTCCAGGTGAGGCCGAACTCCTTGCGGGAGATGGTCAGCGTGGCCTCGAAGCCGGCACGCGTGTTGCCGAACGGGTCGACGGCGGTGCCGTTGAACACCGTCTCGAGCTCGACGGACTTCGTGACGCCGTGGATCGTCAGGTCGCCGACGATGACGTACGCGTCGCCGTCGGGGCGCACCGCGGTCGAGGTGAACGACCAGGCGCCGAACTGCTCGACGTCGAAGAAGTCGGCCGACTTGAGGTGGCCGTCGCGGTTGGCGTCGCCGGTGGAGATGCTGGCCGGGTCGAGCGTCGCCGTCACCGAGGTGGTCGACAGGTCCTCGCCGACCGTCAGCGTGCCGTCGGTGATGGTGACGGTGCCGCGGACCTTCGAGATGCCGGCGTGCCGGACGGTGAACGACGCCTCGGAGTGGGACGCGTCGATGGCCCACGTGCCGGGGACGAGGCCGGCGGGCAGGGTCGTGGTGCTCATGGTTCCTCCGCATGTCTGGGTCGGGCCGTGTGTGAATCTTCAACGACCCGTTGGTTGACTTTTCTACTACACTGGTCGGGCAGGCGCAACCCCGGGAGAGTGATGTGACGACGAGCACGCCGGCGACCCAGCCGGCAGCAGCAGCCCCGCGCGACGCGGCGACCCACGACGAGCAGCCCGTGCGTTGGCTGACCGAGGACCAGCAGCGCGACTGGCGCGCCTTCCGCGACGGCACCGCGCTGCTCCTCGACGCCCTCGGGCGCGAGCTCGACGAGCAGTCCGGCCTCTCGCTGGGGGAGTACGAGCTCCTCGTCCGCCTCTCCGAGGCGCCCGACCGCACCCTGCGGATGTCCGACCTCGCGGGCGACCTCGCCCACTCCCGCAGCCGCCTCACCCACACCGTCGCCCGCATGGAGCGCGCCGGTCTGGTCCGCCGCGAGCGCGCCACCTGCGACGCGCGCGGCGTCAACTGCGTGATGACCGAGCAGGGCTGGGCCACCCTCGTCGCGGCAGCACCGGGCCACGTCCGCTCGGTGCGCGCCCACCTCGTCGACGCCCTCGACGCCGACCAGCTCGCCGCCCTGGGCTCCGCCATGCAGACCGTGGTGGCCCACCTGCGCTCGCCCGCGTGCGACGCGGCCCGCGCCGCGGACGACGACGCCGCCGAGGCTGCGGGCGGCAGCGCCGCCTGACCGGCCCCTGCCTCGGCGACCGTTCAGAGGGTGAGCGTGCGGGTCGCCGTCGTGCCGTCGCGGTACGTCACCTGGACGTCGACCCCCTCGCTGCCGGCATCCGTCAGGTCCGCGCCCGGGAACCACAGCGCGAACCGTCCGGCCCGGACCGTCGCGGCCACGGGGCCGTGCGTGGCGCTGCGGTAGACCACGCCGACCACGTCGGCGCCGGCCTCGCCCGCGGCGAGCGAGACGGTGCCGGCACCGATCGTGCCCGTCCCCAGGTCCGTCGCGACCAGGTCGCGCGCACCGGGTGCGAGGGTGCCGGTCGGGCCGCCCACCGAGCCGATCACGGCATCTTCGAACAGCCCGGCCGAGGAGTCGGCCACGCACAGCGCCGAGAGCCCGTCCGCGCCGCTGAGCACGACGGTGGTCCACACCCCGCGCCGTTCGGCGACCGCCGCCACCGCCGCCGCGAGGCCCTCCGCGAGCTCGGGCGCCGCGTCCTGCATGCTGGCTCGGCAGCCGGCCACCGCCTCCGCCTGCTCGTGCGACGACATGCCGGACGGCGTCGCCGACCACGTCGCGAAGGCGTGGTCCCCGCCCGTCAGCGGCGACAGCGCCACGATGCCGGCCGTCGCGGCGGCCACGAGCCCGACGGTCGCGACCACCCGCCGGGTGGTGCGCGGGGGGCGCGCGGTCGTGCGGGCGCCGCCCGGTGCTGCCGCGGTCGGCTGGTCGGGGTCCGTCGTCAGGATCGCCTGCAGGACGGTGCGGGCGCGGGCGCCCGCACCGTCCACGCGGGGGTCCGCCGCGTCGAGCGAGCGCAGGGCGGTGGTGAGGTCGTCGGTCCGGTTCATGGCGTGGTCGCCCTTTCCGTGAGGTCGGCGGGTGCCGGCGTGCGCGCCGGCAGATGGTCGAGGTGCCCCCGCAGCGCCTGGCGGGCGCGGCTGAGCCGCAGCCGGAAGGCGATGGGGGAGATGCCCAGCACCGCGCCCGCCCGGGTGGCGTCGAGGTCCTCGAAGACCACCAGGGCGAGCGCCTCCTGGTGGGTCTCGGAGAGGCGGTGCCAGGCGGTCGCCAGGTCGACGCGGGTCGCGACGCCGTCCGCCGCCGGGTCGCCGGGCAGCTCCGGCGGCACCTGCGCGAGGCGCACCCGCAGGGCGGACCGGCGCTGCTCGGACCGCCGGGCGTTGAGCAGCACGTGGCGCGCGATCCCGAAGGCCCAGGCGCGCGCGTCGTCGGGGGACGGCGGCAGCGCGTCGAGCCGTCGCCACACGACGAGGAACGCCTCGGCGACGACGTCGTCGACGTGGTCGGGGTGCGCCCGGCGCTGCACGAACCGCACGAGGTCGGGGTAGGCCGCGGCGTAGAAGGACGTAAAGGTCAGCTCCCGGTCGGGAGCGCGCGAAGGGTGCCTCATGACCACCACCTGTCCACCCCCGGGCAGAACGTGTCGCGCCCGGCCTGCCCTCAGGGGCCGGGGCACCCGTCAGCGTTTGCGAGACTAGGGGCATGGTCGCCACCACGGTCCACCTGCTGCGTCACGGCGAGGTCCACAACCCCGAGGGTCTGCTCTACGGCCGCCTGCCCGGGTACCGGCTGTCCGAACGGGGGCAGGCGATGGCCGAGCTCGTCGCCCGGACGCTCGCGGGCGAGGAGGGTGCGCCCCGCCGGGACGTCGTCGCGGTCGTCGCGTCGCCGCTGCAGCGCGCGCAGGAGACGGCCGTGCCGATCGCGCGGGCCTTCGGCGTGGAGATCACCACCGACGAGCGCATCATCGAGGCCGAGAACCACTTCCAGGGCATGACGTTCGGCGTCGGCGACGGCTCGCTGCGCCACCCTGAGCACTGGCCGCACCTGCGCAACCCGTTCCGGCCCTCCTGGGGCGAGGCGTACACGGCGCAGGTCGAGCGCGTGCTCGCCGCCGTCGACGCGGCCCGGGCCACCGCCCTCGGCCACGAGGTCGTCCTGGTCTCCCACCAGCTGCCGATCTGGGTCACGCGCCTCTCCCTCGAAGGTCGTCGGCTGTGGCACGACCCCCGCCGCCGGCAGTGCTCGCTCGCGTCGCTGACCTCGCTCCGCTACGACGGCGACCGGCTCGTCGGCGTCGGGTACTCCGAGCCCGCCGCGGCCCTGCTGCCCGGCGCGTCGCCCGTCCCGGGGGCCTGACCGTGGCCCGACGTCCCGCCCGCGCCGCCGCCCTCGCGCTGGCGGCCGTCCTCGTGCTGGGGGCGTGCTCGACCGACGACGGGGGAGCCGACGACGTCGTCGACCAGGGCTACGAGTCCGGCGACGGCTCGACCACCACGTGGGCGGTCGACGAGCGCACGGACCCCGTCGCCCTGACCGGGACCGACTACGAGGGGCTCGACCACGACCTCGCGGACGCCCGCGGCGACGTCGTGCTGCTCAACACCTGGTACGCGGCCTGCCCGCCCTGCCGCGCCGAGGCGCCCGACCTCGTCGACATCGCCGAGGACTACGCCGACGACGGGCTGCAGGTGCTCGGCATCAACAGCCGCGACGCCGCCGGTGCCGCGCAGGCGTTCCAGCGCGAGTTCGACGTGCCCTACCCGAGCCTCGACGACTCCGACGGCAGCGCCGTCGCCGTGCTGCAGGGCGTCGTGCCCGTCAGCGCCGTGCCGACCACGATCCTGCTCGACCGCGAGGGTCGCGTGGCCGCGCGCGTGCTCGGGCTCGCCGACGCCTCGACGCTGCGCGCGCTGGTCGACGACCTGCTCGCCGAGGACCGGCCGGCCGGGGACGCGACCGACCAGGACGCGCCGGGCGAGGGCTCACCGACCGAGGACGACACGTGATCCTCGCCGCCGACCTCGCACCGACCGTCGTCGGCGGCTCCCTGCTGCTCGCCGTGCCCGTCGCGGTGCTCGCCGGCCTGGTCTCGTTCGCGTCCCCGTGCGTGCTGCCCCTCGTCCCCGGCTACCTCGGGCTGCTCGGCGGGACGCTGGGCGGCACGTCCGGCCCGCGCACCGTCCTGGGGCTGCCCGACGCCACCGACGTCGTGCGCCTCGACCCCCGCCGGGCGGGTGCCGCGACGGTCGGCGGGTCAGCAGCGGTCGGCGGGACCGCGGCGGCGCCCGGTGCCGCGTCGGACCCCGGCCCCGACGCGACCGCGGGCGACGCCGTCCCGCTGCCGCGCGCGACCCCGGCGCCCCGCGCCGCCGGGCGCGGCCGCACGCTGGCCGGGGTCGGGCTGTTCGTGGCCGGGTTCACCGCCGTGTTCGTCGCCTACGGCGCGCTCGCCGGTTCGCTCGGCGCCGCGCTGTGGCAGTGGCAGGACACGGTCGGGCGGGTGCTCGGCGTACTCGTCGTGCTGCTCGGCCTGACGTTCGTCGGCGCGTTCCGGTTCCTGCAGGTCGACGTCCGCCCCCACGTCGCGCCCCGCGCCGGCCTGTGGGGCGCACCGGTCCTGGGCGTCGCGTTCGGCATCGGCTGGACGCCCTGCATCGGCCCGACGCTCGCCGCGATCCTCACGCTCTCGCTCACCGGCGGGTCCGCGGGCCGGGGCGCCCTGCTGGCCGTGGCCTTCTGCGTCGGGCTCGGCCTGCCGTTCCTGCTCGTCGCGCTCGGCCTGACCGGGTCGCGCCGGGCCCTCGCGGTGCTCGCCCGGCACCGCGTCGCCGTCATGCGGGTCGGCGGGGCGATGCTCGTCGTGCTCGGCCTCGCGCTCGTCACCGGCGTCTGGACCACGTGGGCCGCCTGGCTGCAGGGGCTGCTCACCGGGTCCGAGCCCTTCGTCCCCGTCCTGTGAGGCCCCCGTGGTGACCTACCGGCCCGAGGGCCTCGACGACGCGTTCAGCGACGACCGCGCGCAGCGCCCCGGGCGCGGCACGGACGGTGCGGGCCCGGACGGCGGCCCGCCGGCGCTGCCCGCGCTCGGGGCCGTCGGCTGGCTGCGCTGGGTGTGGCGGCAGCTGACGAGCATGCGGGTGGCCCTGCTGCTGCTCATGCTCCTGGCCGTCGCCGCGGTGCCCGGCACCGTGTTCCCGCAGCGCCCGCAGGACCCCGCGGCCGTCGCCGACTACCTCGAGGAGCACGCGACGGCCGGACCGTGGCTCGACCGCCTCGGGTTCTTCGACGTCTACGCCTCGGTGTGGTTCTCCGCGATCTACCTGCTGCTGTTCGTCTCGCTCGTCGGCTGCATCCTGCCGCGCACCCGGGTGCACCTGGGAGCCCTGCGCGCCCGCCCGCCGCGCCCGCCCCGTCGGTTCGGCCGGTTCCCCGCCCAGGGCGGCGGCACCTCCCCGGACGCGCCGCGCGAGGTCGCCGAGCGTGCCGTGGCCCTCCTGCGCCGCCGGTGGCGCCTGCTGCCGCTGGCGCCCGCCTACCGCGTCGACGTCCACGACGAGGGCGACGGCACGTGGGCCGTGGCCGCCGAGCGCGGGTACCTGCGCGAGACGGGCAACCTGCTGTTCCACCTCGCCCTCGTCGGACTGCTCGTGGCGGTCGCGACCGGGCAGATGCTGCACTACCGCGGTCAGGCGATCGTCGTGCAGGGCCGCGGGTTCGCCAACGCCCAGGTCGACTACGACACGTTCGAGCGCGGCACCGCCTTCGACCCCGCCGACCTCGTGCCGTTCACGCTTCGGCTCGACGAGTTCGAGGCCGAGTTCGACCCCGAGACGCTCCAGTCGCGGGACTTCACCGCGTTCGTCACCCTCACCGAGCCGGGGCAGGAGCCGACCGCCGAGACGATCCGCGTCAACCACCCGCTGACGGCGGGCGGGGCGAAGGTCTACCTGCAGGGCAACGGGTACGCGCCCCGGGTGACGGTGCGCGACGCGGCCGGCGAGGTGGCGTTCGCCGGCGCCGTGCCCTTCCTGCCGCAGGACGACGTGTACACGTCCCGGGGCGTCATCAAGGTCCCCGACGTGTCGGGCGGGCAGGGCCAGATCGGGCTCGTGGGCTTCCTGCTGCCGACCGCGCAGGAGTGGATGCCCGGGTTCTGGCAGTCCGTCGACCCGCAGCCGGCCGACCCGCTGCTCGTGCTCTCCGTGTGGTCGGGCAACCTCGGCCTCGACACGGGTGTGCCGCAGAACGTCTACCAGCTCGACGAGTCCCGCATGGAGCAGGCCCTCGAGGCCGACGGCACGCCCGTGACCCTCGAGGTCCGGCCCGGCGAGACCGTCGAGCTGCCCGACGGCCAGGGCACCCTGACGTTCGAGGAGCTGCCGCGGTTCGTCGCGCTCGACCTGCGGCACGACCCCGCGCTGACGTGGGTGCTCGTCTTCGCGCTGCTCGCGTTCGCCGGGCTCGGTGCGTCGCTGTTCGCACCGCGGCGACGCCTGTGGCTACGGGCGACGCCGGCACCCGCTGCGGCGGGCCGGGACCAAGGTCCCGCCGCGGGTACAGTGATCACCGCCGCAGGGCTCGCGCGCGGCGACGACGTCGGCCTCGTGACCGAGCTGGACCGCGTCCTCGCCGCCGTGCTGGGGGACGGGTCCGACGGCGCGCACGAGCGGGCCGCCGGCACGAGCGCGGGGCCCGTCGCGGACGGACGACCCGGAGGCCCGTGATGGACCAGATCTCCCTCGCCGAGGTGAGCGACCTGCTCGTGTGGGGCGCCACCACGGCCTTCACCATCGCGCTCGTCGCCTGGACCCTCGAGCTCGGTCGCGTCGCCGAGGCCGCGCAGCAGGTCCGCGACCGCAGCCGTGAGCTCGTCGGCGCGGGCGGCCCGGCACCGGTGGACGACCACGACGACGTCGCGGCGGCGACCGACGCCCCGTCCCGGGCCCGGGGCATCGCCCTGAGCACCACGCCCCTGGGCATCCTCCTGCTGCTCGCGGGCGTCGTGACGCGCGGGCTCGCCGCGGGCCGCTGGCCCACCGCGAACATGTACGAGTTCGCGATCGTCGGGGTGCTGGTCGCCGTCACGACGCTGGCCGTGCTGCAGCGCCGCCGCGTGATCGCGTTCGTCTCCGTCGTCGTCATGGGCATCGCCGTGCTGGGCCTGGCCCTGGCGCTCGTCGTGTTCCACGTCCAGGCCGACGCCGTGCAGCCCGCGCTGCAGAGCTACTGGCTGGTCCTGCACGTCGGTGTCGCGATCACCGCGACCGGGGTCTTCACCGTCGGGTTCGCCACGTCCGTGCTCCAGGTGCTCTCGTCGTCGCGCGCCGAGGGCCGCTCGCACGTCGCGCAGCCGTGGCGTCGCATGGACGGCCTGCGCCGGCCGCTGGCGCGCTGGCGCGTCACCGGCCCGGCGTTCGCGTGGCTCGAGCAGGTGCCCGACGCGCGCCGCCTCGAGGCGCTCTCGTTCCGCCTGCACGCCATCGGCTTCGTCCTGTGGACGTTCACCCTCATCGGCGGCGCCATCTGGGCCGAGCACGCGTGGGGCCGCTACTGGGGCTGGGACCCCAAGGAGGTCGGCTCGTTCGTCGCGTGGGTCGTGTACGCCGCCTACCTGCACGCCCGCACCACGCGCGGCTGGAACGGGCGCCGTGCGGCCTACCTGGTCTTCGCGGGGTACGCGGTCGTGCTCGCGAACTTCACCGTGATCAACCTGTTCGTCGACGGGAAGCACTCGTACTCGGGCCTGTGACCCGCCCAGCCGCGCCGCTGCCCGCGGTGCCGGGCCCGCGTCAGGTCGTGGGGTTGTCGTCCGTCGCGTCGCGCTGCTGACGGCGCCGCTCCTGCTCCAGGCGCCACAGGAAGTCCGGGTCGTCGTCGGGGGCGACGGGCCGCGGGGGTGCACCCCGTCCGCCGCGTCGGGATCGCCGGTAGCGAGACACGAGCAGCCAGACGACGCCGCCGACCACCGGCACGAGCAGCACCAGCGCGATCCACGCCAGGTGCGGGGCGCCCAGCCGTTCGTCCTCGTCGCTGCGGGTGACGTCGATGACGCAGTAGACGACGAACGCCAGCAGGAGCAGGAACGGCAGATACCTCATCGTCCCCAGGGTAGTCGGCGTCCGACGCCCCGGCCGCGGCGGGCACCGGCACCGGCGCGACCGGGCGGAGACGCCCAGCGCCTACCCTGGGGTGGTGCCCGTCGTCGTCTGGTCCGCGCTCCGGCTGCTCCTGCTCCTCGTCACCACCGGTGTGCTCTGGGCCGCCGGGATGCGCTCCTGGCTCGCGCCCGTGGTCGGGGCGTTCCTCGCCTGGGCGTTGTCGTACGTGCTCCTCCAGCGGCCCCGCGACGCCGCCGCCCGCTACCTCGCGGACCGTGCCGCCGAGCGTGCCGCCGCCGGTGGACGGGCCGTCCTGCGCGGCGGTGCGGCGCAGGACGCGGACGCCGAGGACGCGGCCGACGAGGCCGCCCGGTCGGCCGCGTCGCCCGACCCCGCCGGCCCGCACGCCCCTGGCGTCGACGTGGTCCCCGACCCGCCGTCGGCCGTCCCGGACCCCCCGCCCGCGCGCGGCTGACACGCCGGCCCGCGGGACGGGCCGGTGTCGGTCAGAGCGCCAGCCCCAGCCCCAGCAGCACCCCGAACGCGAGCTCGAGCGCCCCCACGCCTGCGAGCACCGGCACGAGCGCCAGGCCGCGCGCGCCCAGCAGCACCACCACGGCCAGCACCACCGAGGGCGCGAGCAGCAGCAGCACCAGCAGGGACCACGGGGCCACCACCGCGCACGCCGCGCCCAGCAGCACGGGGAGCACGACCATGGCGGCGAACACCCGGCGGGCGCGGCGCTCGCCCAGCCGGACCGCGAGCGTCCGCTTGCCGACCACCGCGTCGGTGGGCACGTCCCGCACGTTGTTGACCATCAGCAGCGCGCACGCGAGCAGCCCGACGGCCACGGCTCCGACCCACGCGGTCCACGGGAGCTCGCCGGCCTGCGTCCACGTGGTGCCCAGCACGGCCACGAGCCCGAAGAAGACGAACACGCCGACCTCGCCGAGGCCGAGGTAGCCGTAGGGGCGCTTCCCGCCCGTGTAGGTCCACGCCGCGACCACGGCCAGGGCGCCCACGGCGAGCAGCCACCACGACCCCGACAGCGCCACCAGGCCCAGCCCGAGCAGCCCCGCGACCCCGAACGCGGCGAACGCGGCGGTGCGCACCTGCGCCGGCCGCGCCGCTCCGGACGCCGTCAGGCGCATGGGCCCGACACGGTCCAGGTCGGTGCCCCGCACCCCGTCGGAGTAGTCGTTGGCGTAGTTCACGCCCACCTGCAGCGCGAGCGCCACGCCCGCGGCGAGCAGGGCGCGACCGACGTGCTCGCCGCCCACCTGCGCGGCGGCACCCGTGCCGACCAGGACGGGGGCGACGGCGGCGGGCAGGGTGCGCGGACGTGCGCCGGCGACCCACTCGGCGGTGCTGGCCATGGTGCTCCTGGGCTCGGGGGGACCGGCGCGCGGCCGGGAGGGACGGGACGGCCCGCGCGGGGCGGGGCGGGGATCAGGCGGGCGGGCCCAGGGCCTGCCGCTCGACGGCGAGGCGCGCGGCGGCCCGGCGGTCCGGCTTGCCGGGGCCGCGCAGCGGCAGCGCGTCGACCACGACCACCTGCCGGGGCGCGCTCGCCGGGCCGAGGGCCGCCGCCACGGACGTGCGCAGGTCCTGCAGCGGCGGGGCGGCGCCGTCCGACGTCACCACGACGGCGACCACGCACTGCCCCCAGTGCTGGTCGGGGACCCCGACGACGCACACCTCGCGCACGTGCGGGTGCGCCGCGACGACCGCCTCGACGGCCTGCGGGTCGACCTTGACCCCGCCGGAGACGAGGACGTCGTCGAGGCGCCCGAGGACCTGCAGGCGTCCGTCGACCACGCGCCCCCGGTCGGCGGTGCGCAGCCAGCGTGCGCCGCGCTGCGTCACGAACGTGGTCGCGTCCAGGTCGGGACGCCCGAGGTAACCCGTCGCGAGGACCGGACCCGTGAGGCTCACGCGCTGCTCGGCGTCGACGTCGACCTGCACGCCGTCCAGCGCGACGCCGTCGTACACGCACCCGCCGCACGTCTCGGTCATGCCGTACGTCGTGACCACCCGCACACCGGCCGCCCGGGCCCGTGCCAGCAGGGTCGGCGACGTGGCGGCGCCGCCGACGAGGATCGCGTCGAATGTCCGCGCCGCCCCGGTCGCGGCCTCGTCGTCGAGGACCCGCACGAGCTGCGTCGGCACGAGCGACGTGTACCGCGGCAGGTCCGTGCCGAGCGCGTCGACCGCCGCACGGAAGCCCTCCGCGCGGAAGGGACCGGTGCCCAGCACGTGCGGTGCGTGACCGGCGAGCAGCGCGCGCACCAGCACCTGCAGGCCCGCGACGTGGTGCACGGGCAGCGCCAGCAGCCACCGCCCCGGACCGCCCAGGCGCGCAGCCGTGGCGGCGGCGGACGCCCGCAGCGCGTCGGCGCCGAGCACGACGTCGCGCGACCGGCCCGTCGAGCCCGAGGTCCGCACGACCAGCGCGGTGCCGTCGGGCACCGTGCGGGGGGCCTCGTGACCTCGCGGGACGTCCGGGTCGAGCGCGCGCAGCGCGGGACCGGTGCCGTCGAGCGCGGCGGGCAGCGCGTCGAGCAGGTCCCCCGCGTGCGCGGGGACGTCGCGCAGGGGCCGGTCCACCCGCACAGCCTAGGTCGCCCGGCGCGCCCGGTCGTGCCGGGTGCCGCCGGGCGCGGGACCCGCGGTCGTAGAGTGGCCCGCGGCTGCCCCGGTCCTCGTGGGGCGCCGGCCGCGGACGGGGGGTCCGCGGCGGGGGAGGAACAGGAGACGACATGGCACCGACCGTGCAGGCCGGGCGGCCCCGGCGCGCCGACCGGGGTGCGGTCCGCACCGTCCTGCTGGCGGTGGGCACGGCGCTGGCCCTGGCGGGCTGCGGGTCCCCGACGGCCCCGGACGTCACGGTCGTCACCCAGGCCCCGACGATCGAGGCCGCCAAGGGTGCGGTGCCCGCTCCCGAGGTGCCCCCGACCTGGCCCCTGACGGGTGTCGCCGGGGAGCCCGACCCGCGCCCCGCGATCGCGGTGAAGATCGAGAACACGTCCTCGGCCCGCCCGCAGTCGGGACTCGACCAGGCGGACGTCGTCTGGGAGACGATCGTCGAGTTCGAGGTCTCCCGGTTCATCGCGGTGTTCCACTCCCAGGTGCCCGAGGAGGTCGGTCCCGTCCGGTCGGTGCGCCCCATGGACCCGCTCGTCGTGAGCCCGCTCGGCGGGCTGCTCGTGTTCTCCGGCGGGCAGCCGGGCATCCTCGACCTCGTCGCGCAGTCGGGCGTCCAGGTCGTCTCGCACGACGCGGGTGCCCCCGGCCTGTACCGGATCAGCTCGCGCTCCGCCCCGCACAACGTCTACGGGACGCCGCAGACCTGGTGGGACGCGGCCGAGGCGGGCCGCACCGCACCGCCCGAGCAGTTCGCGTTCGCCCGGACCGCCGAGCGCGCCACCGCCGCCACGGACGGGACGCCGGCCTCGACGCTGGCCTTCCGGCTCTCCGGCGCGTCGAGCCCGACGTGGACGTGGGACGGCGCCAGCGGCACCTGGCTGCGCGCCGAGGGGTCCATCCCGGCGACGGTCGCGAGCGGGCAGCGGATCTCCGCGGTCAACGTGGTCTCCGTCGTGGCGGGGCACCCCGACTCCGGGTTCGGCGCCCAGGGCGGCGCCCCGGTGCCCACCTACGAGCTCGTCGGCTCCGGGGAGGCGACCCTCGCCACCGGTGGCAGGACCGTCGCGGTGACCTGGGAGAAGACCGCAGCGGACGCCCCGCTCCGGCTCCTGATGCCCGACGGCTCGCCCGCCCGCCTGGCACCCGGCAGCACCTGGGTCGAGCTGGTTCCTGCGGGCACGGGGTCGCTGACCGTCTCCTGACCGGCCTCGCCGGGGTCGCTCGGCGTCATCCTGCGGGTGGACCCCGCGGCGCCGCACGGTGGACGGACCTCACCCGCGGCGCCAGCCCGCCGGCGGACGCGCCGCGGGCGGCTCCCCGGCCAGGCTGGTGCCATGACCACGCACCACGCCCCGGCCCTCGTCCCGTCCGCCACCGACGCCCCCGCGCAGCCGCAGCACGACGTGCGGTCCGCGGTCGCGGTGGTCGCCGCCGGGCTCGTCCTGGTCGCGCTGCTCGTCGGCGGCACGGCCCTGCTGACCGCCGTCCTCGACGTCGCCCGGTGGGTCTCCGCCTGAGCCGCCCGACGGTGCGCCGGCGTCAGTAGGCGTACGGGAAGCCCGACCAGTCCGGCGCGCGCCGCTGCAGGAACGCGTCGCGCCCCTCGACCGCCTCGTCCGTCATGTACGCCAGCCGGGTCGCCTCGCCGGCGAACACCTGCTGGCCGGCCAGCCCGTCGTCCGCCAGGTTGAACGCGAACTTCAGCATCCGCACCGCCTGCGGCGACTTCGAGGCGATCACCCGCGCGTACTCCAGGCCGACCTCCTCGATCGTCGCGTGGTCCACGACGTCGTTGACGGCACCCCAGTCGTACGCGTCCTGCGCGGAGTACTCCCGGGCCAGGAAGAAGATCTCCCGGGCCCGCTTCTGCCCGACCTGCCGGGCCAGCAGCGCCGAGCCGTAGCCGCCGTCGAACGAGCCGACGTCCGCGTCGGTCTGCTTGAACCGGGCGTGCTCACGGCTCGCGACGCTCAGGTCGGCGACCACGTGCAGCGAGTGCCCCCCGCCCGCGGCCCAGCCGTTGACGAGCGCCACGACGACCTTCGGCATGGTGCGGACCAGCCGCTGCACCTCGAGGATGTGCAGCCGTCCGGCACGGGCCGGGTCGATGGCCTCGGCGGTCTCGCCCTCGGCGTACCGGTACCCGTCGCGGCCGCGGATGCGCTGGTCGCCGCCCGAGCAGAACGCCCACACCCCGTCCTTCGGGCTGGGGCCGTTGCCCGTGAGCAGCACCGTGCCGACGTCCGACGTCGTGCGCGCGTGGTCGAGCACGGCGTACAGCTCGTCGACGGTGTGCGGGCGGAACGCGTTGCGCACCTCGGGCCGGTCGAACGCCACCCGGACCACCGGCAGGTCCCGCACGACCGCACCGGCCGCGACCTGTGCCGCGTCGGGCCGCGCCACCCCCCGGTGGTAGGTGATGTCGGTGAGGTGCTCGAACCCCGGCACCGTGCGCCACCGCGCGGGGTCGAAGGTGTCGGAGACGCGGTCCGGCAGCGGGGGCCCGGCGGGGGTGTCGTCGCTCACCCGACCACCCTAGGACGCCGCCGGCGCCGTCGACGTCGTGGGAGGCAGGGTCGTGGCGCAGTGCGGGTGCGGCGCGGGTGCGGCGGTCCCTACCCTGGTCAGGTGCCCGCCCGCCTCGACGTCGTCGTCTGGTCCGTCCCCCTGCGCACCCGCTTCCGGGGCCTGACCTCCCGGGACGGGGTGCTCGTGCAGGGCGACGCCGGCTGGGGCGAGTGCAGCCCCTTCTGGGACTACGACGACGAGGCCGCCGTGCGCTGGTGGCGGGCCGCGCGGGAGGCCGCCGACGAGGGCTGGCCCGACCCCGTGCGCACGCACGTGCCCGTCAACGTCACGGTGCCGGCGGTAGAACCGGAGCACGCGCACCGGATCGTCACCGCGTCGGGCGGGTGCCGCACCGCCAAGGTCAAGGTCGCCGAGCCCGGCCAGGACCCGCACGCCGACGAGGCGCGCCTGGAGGCGGTGCGCGACGCCCTCGGCCCCGACGGCGCGATCCGCGTCGACGCGAACACGGCCTGGGACGTCGAGACCGCCGTGACCCGCCTCGCGGCGCTCGACCGGGCGGCCGGCGGGCTGGAGTACGCCGAGCAGCCCGTCGCCGGGGTCGAGGACCTCGCCCGGCTGCGCCGGCGCACGCACGTGCCGCTCGCCGCCGACGAGTCCGTGCGCCGCAGCGACGACCCGCTGGCCGTCGCCCGCCTGCAGGCCGCCGACGTCGTCGTGCTCAAGGCCCAGCCGCTCGGCGGCGTCCGCGCGTCGCTGCGGCTCGCCGAGCAGATGGGCCTGCCCGTCGTGGTGTCGTCGGCGCTCGAGACGTCCGTGGGCCTGGCCGCCGGCCTCGCGCTGGCCGCCGCGCTGCCCGAGCTGCCCTACGCGTGCGGGCTGGCGACCGCCCAGCTGCTCGCGTCCGACCTCGTCGCCGAGCCGCTGCTGCCCGTCGACGGTGCCATCGACGTCCGGCGGCCCGAGCCGGACCCCGCCCTGCTGGCGGCCGCCGCGGCACCCGGCCCGCTCGTCGCGCGCTGGGGGGCGCGCCTGGACGCCGTGCGGGCTCGGGCATGATGGCGGTCGTGAGCGCGACCCCCGACGACGCCCCCCGCACCGGGACGACCGCACGGGTCCCCGCCCGTCGAGCCGCCCGCCGGCCCGTCGACCCCGGCCCCCCGGCGATCGCCGCGGCCCGGGTCCTCGTGCAGGCGCTCGCGGCCCTCGGGGTGCGGGACGTGGTGCTGGCCCCGGGGTCGCGCAGCGCCCCCTTGGCCTACGCGCTGGCCGACGCCGCCCGGCCCGAGGAGGACCGCCCCGCGGGCGCCCCGGCCGTCCGCCTGCACGTGCGGGTCGACGAGCGCGACGCCGCGTTCCTCGCCCTGGGCCTGTGCCGCGCGTCGGCGCACCCGCCGCGCCACGGCGAGCCCGCACCCGCCGGCCCGCGCCCCGTGGCCGTCGTCACCACGTCGGGCACCGCCGCGGCGAACCTGCACCCCGCCGTCCTCGAGGCCCACCACGCCGGGCTGCCGCTGCTGCTGCTGACCGCCGACCGCCCGCACGAGCTGCGCGGCACCGGCGCCAACCAGACCACCGAGCAGGTCGGCATGTTCGGCGGCGCCGTGCGCCTGGCGGTCGACGTGCCCGCGCCGGACGGGCGCACGGGCGAGGACCGGGACCTGCGGAGGCTGGCCTCGCGGGCCGTGGCCACCGCGCTCGGCGCGCGCACGGGCGACCCGGGCCCCGTGCACCTCGACCTGGCGTACCGCGACCCCTTGGTGCCCGACGAGGCGCCGTGGCCGCCCGCCTCGGAGGCAGGCCTGACGCAGGTCGCCACCCGGCACGCACCCGCCGAGGCCGCGGAGCCCGCGACGGGCACCGTGCCGACGGTGACCGTGCGCACCGAGGGCGGCCGCCGGGTGCGCCGCGGGTCGGGTGCGGTGCCGACCGTCGTGGTCGCGGGCGACGGCGCCGGTCCGACCGCGCGCCGGCTCGCCGAGGCCAACGGGTGGCCGCTGCTGGCCGAGCCGTCGTCGGGCGCCCGCCAGGGCCCGCACGCGATCGGCGCCTACCGGCTGCTGCTCGACGACGACCGCCTGGGCGGGCGCGTCGGGCGCGTCGTGGTGCTGGGGCGTCCCACGCTCTCGCGCCAGGTCCAGCGGCTGCTGGCCCGGCCGGACGTCGAGGTCGTCGTGGTCGCGCCCCGCGGCGTCGACTGGCCGGACGCCGCGCGCAACGCCTCGCAGGTGCTGCTCGAGCCCCCGCCGCGCATGCGCCAGGGCCGCATCGGTGCGCCCGAGGGCTGGCTGGACGACTGGCAGGTCGCCGACGCCGCCGCCCAGGAGGCGCTGGCAGGCCTGCTCGACACCCCCGAGGACGCGCGCCGCTCCCGCTCCGGGCCCCGGGTGAGCGGCCCGGCGCTGGCCCGTGCCGTCGCCCGCGCGAGCGCCCCGGACGACGTCCTCGTCGTCGGGGCCTCGAGCCCGGTGCGCGACCTCGACCTCGTGGCCCGCTGGGACACCGCACCGCTCGTGCTGGCCAACCGGGGGCTCGCCGGCATCGACGGCACCGTCGCGACCGCGACCGGCGTGGCCCTGGGCCTGCCGCACCGCCGCGTGCGCGCCTACCTGGGCGACCTGACGTTCCTGCACGACGTCGGCGGTCTGCTGCGCGGCCCCGCCGAGCCGCGCGTGGACCTGCAGATCGTCGTCGCCAACGACGACGGCGGCTCGGTGTTCACGACCCTGGAGCACGGCGAGCCCGAGCGCGCGGAGACGTTCGAGCGCGTGTTCGGCACCCCCCACGGCGTCGACGTCGCGGCACTGTGCGCGGCGTACGGGGTGCGGCACACGCGCGTCGTCGACACCGACGGGCTGCTGCCCGCGCTCGCGGCGCCCGGCACGGGGGTGGGCGTGGTCGAGGTGCGCGTGGACCGCACGCAGCGGCGCGCGCTGGGGGAGCGGGTGGCCGTCGAGGTCGCCGCCGCGGTGGACAAGGCCCTGACCGCCGGGCCGTGAGGTCCGGGTGCGCGGGCGGGCGCCGCTCGCCGCGAACTCACAGCAGGTTCCCAGGGTTCGGGGAGGCGGATCCCAGTCCCTGGGGGTGAGATGGGTCTCGACAAGGAGGCAGCCATGACCAGCACGCCCGAGCAGCCGCACCGCGGGCAGCAGGACCACCCGACCGAGCCCCTCGCCGTGGCACAGCCGACGCAGCGCCTGCCGCTGCCGGTGACGCCGCCGGCCCCCGCGCCCGAGCGGCTCACGCCGGCGCAGCAGTGGGCCCGGTACGAGGCCGCCCAGCGCGCGACCCGCGAGCCGGCCCTCGTCGGCGCCCCCGCCCCGGCCGCCGCGCACGGGGCACCGCCCGCCGGCGCCCCGCTCCCCGCCACCGGCCCGGCGACGCCCCCGCCCCCGCCCGCCGGCGGCACCCCGTCGTCCGCCCAGCCCTGGGGCCCGCCCGCGGGGCCCGCCCCGCGCCGCCGCTCGCGGGCGTGGCTGTGGATCACCGCGGGCGTCGTCACGGGCCTGCTCGTGGGCGGCGGCGCTGTCGCGACCGCGCAGCTCCTGGACGGCTCGTCGAGCACGCAGCGCCCCGCCTCGCTGGCCGAGCTGGGCCGCCCGGCGGACGACACGGTGCCGGTCGCCGGCTCCACCACCGAGGGCCCCGACTGGCCGGCCGTCGCCGCCGCGGTCCAGGACTCGGTCGTCGCGATCGACGTCACCACCTCGGCCGGGGAGTCCCAGGGCTCCGGCGTCATCATCAGCGACGACGGGGCGATCCTGACCAACAACCACGTGGTCTCCGGCGCGGGCGACGGTCAGGTGGCCGTCACGCTCACCGACGGGCGCATCCTCGAGGCCGAGGTCACGGGCACGGACGCCAGCACCGACCTCGCGGTGATCCAGGTGCTCGACGCCCCGGACGACCTGGTGCCCGCGGTGCTCGGGGACTCCGACGCGGTCACGGTCGGGGAGTCCGTGATGGCCGTCGGCAACCCGCTCGGGCTGGCCAACACGGTCACCACCGGCATCGTCTCGGCGGTCGACCGGCCCGTCAGCACGCAGGAGAACGGCGGCGAGGCGGCCGTGACCAACGCGATCCAGATCGACGCCGCGGTCAACCCGGGCAACTCCGGCGGCCCGCTGTTCGACGCGCAGGGCCAGGTCATCGGCATCACGTCGTCGATCGCGACCCTGTCGAGCGAGTCCGGGTCGATCGGCCTCGGGTTCGCGATCCCGGTGAACCTCGCCGAGCAGATCGCGGCGCAGCTCATCGCCGACGGCGAGGCCGAGCACGCGTTCCTCGGCGTGACGCTCCAGGACGGCACGGCCACCGCCGACGGCGTCACGCGCCGCGGTGCCGTCGTGCAGTCCGTGACCGACGAGTCCCCGGCGGCGGAGGCGGGCCTGCAGGTCGACGACGTGATCGTCGCGATCGACGGCGACGTCGTCGGCGGCTCGGAGTCCCTGACCGCGTTCGTGCGCGGCATGTCCTCCGGCGACGAGGCCACCCTCACGGTCGTCCGCGGTGGCCGGGCCCTCGAGGTCGACGTCACCCTGGCGACCCGCCCGGACGACTTCGGCCAGCAGGAGCAGCAGCCCGCCGAGCCGGACGACTCCAGCGGCATCCCCGACGGCATGACGCCCGAGGACCTGTGGGAGTGGTTCCAGCAGCAGCAGGAGCAGGGCTGAGCCCCGCATGACCTGGGCCGGCCGGTGACGGCCGTGCCCACCGCGGTCCGGCCCACCCCCTGACCGGACCGCACGCGAGCCCGCCGCGCCATCCCCCCGCGGCGGGCTCGCGCACGTCCGGAGGACCGACCGGCCCGCCCGGGGTGGCCGGACGAGGGCTCAGTCGCCGCCGAGGGCGAAGCGCATGGGCTCGAGCTTGGCGCGGGACTCCGCGAGCTCGGCGGCCGGGTCGGACGCCGCCACGACGCCGCACCCCGCGAACAGCCGCAGGCGGTGCGGGTCGTCGGGGTCCACGCGGGCCGAGCGCAGCGCGATGCCCCACTCGCCGTCGCCGTCGGCGCCGAACCACCCGACGGGCCCCGCGTACCGGGCCCGGTCCATGCCCTCGACGCGGGCGATGAGTGCCCGGGCCGCCTGCGTCGGGGTGCCGCACACCGCGGCCGTCGGGTGCAGGGCCGCGGCCAGCGCGAGCGAGGACGGGTGGGTGCCCTCGGCGCCCCGCAGCACGCCCGTGACGTCGGACGCCAGGTGCAGCACGTTCGGCAGCGACAGCACGAACGGCACGTCCGGCACGTTGCTCGACGAGCAGAACGGCGCGAGCGCGTCGGCCACGGACGTCACGGCGTACTCGTGCTCCTCCAGGTCCTTCGAGGAGTGCGCGAGGATCGCGGCGCGCGCCATGTCCGCCGCGTCGTCGCCGGTGCGCCGGATCGTCCCGGCGAGCACCCGCGAGGTCACCAGGCCGCGCTCGGAGCGCACCAGCAGCTCGGGCGTCGCGCCGATCATGCCGTCGACGCTGAACGTCCAGCACGACCGGTACCGCCCCGCGAGCCGCGCCAGGGCCCACCGCACGTCCAGGGGGTGCTCGGTGCGCGCCTCGACGTCGCGGGCGAGCACGACCTTGTCGACCTCGCCGGCGCGGATGGCCGCGACCCCGCGGGCGACGACGTCGAGCCAGTCGTCGGCGGCGACGGCGCCGTCGCGGTACTCGACGGCACCGGGCGCGGCCGGGGCGCTGCGCCCGGTGACGACGTCGGCGAGCGTGGGTGCGGCGCCCAGCCGGGCCGCGGGCGTCAGCGTCGTCAGCCACGCCCGCCCGGCGCGGCGCCCGACGACGACGCGGGGGACGACGACGGTGCCGCCGTCCGCGGACGCGTCGTCGAACGCGAACGAGCCGAAGGCGACGGGCCCGGTGCCGGGCAGGCCCACCTCGTCGCGCACGACCGCGTGCGCCAGGACCTGCTGCCAGGCGCGCTCGGCGTCGGCGAACCGGTCGGGCCCGTGCACGTCGACGCGCAGGGCCTCGCCCCACGCCACGAGGCCGTCGCCGCGGCGGACCCACGCCAGGGGCGCGTCCTGCGGCAGGAGGTCGAGCAGGTCGGCCGGGTCGGGCTCGCCCGCGCGCCCGTCACCGAGCCCGTCGAGGGCGACCGTCCGGACGACGAGGGGATGGGGGAGAGGCTCCCCGGGCGTGGAGCTGGGCGACGTGCTCATCACCGTCCAGGGTAGGTGGTGCGCCGTGGTCGCCCGGACCGCGGGCGGTCACCCGCGCGGGTGGTCGCGGCGCCTGTCGGGCGGGCGGGGGCGGACCTGCGACGATGGGCGCATGTCTCGCGCCTCCCTGGAGAAGGACCCCCGCGACGTCGCCGCGATGTTCGACGCGGTCGCCCGGCGGTACGACCTCACGAACGACGTCATCTCCCTCGGCCAGGACCGCGCCTGGCGCCGGGCCACGCTCGCGGCGCTCGCGGCGCAGCCGGGCGAGACGGTCCTCGACCTGGCGGCGGGCACGGGCACGTCGAGCGAGCCGCTCGCCGACGCCGGGGTGCGGGTCGTGCCCTGCGACCTGTCGACGGGCATGCTCGGCGTCGGCAAGCGCCGCCGCCCCGACCTGCCGTTCGTGGCCGGCGACGCGCTGCACCTGCCGTTCGCGGACGGCGTCTTCGACGCGGTCACCATGTCGTTCGGGCTGCGCAACGTCGCGGACGTCGACGCGGCGCTGGCCGAGCTGCTGCGCGTGACGCGCCCGGGCGGGCGGCTGGTCGTGTGCGAGTTCTCCCGGCCCACGTTCGCCCCGTTCCGCACCGTCTACACCAACTACCTCATGCGGGCGCTGCCGCCCGTGGCACGCGCGGTGTCCAAGGAGCCGGACGCCTACGTGTACCTCGCGGAGTCGATCCGGGAGTGGCCGGACCAGGCGGCGCTCGGGCGTCAGGTGCGGCGTGCGGGGTGGACGGACGTGGCCTTCCGCAACCTGTCGGGCGGCATCGTCGCCCTGCACCGCGCGACACGCCCGGAGGCCTGACGCGCGCACCCCGTGCCCCGGGCGACGCCGGCGGGTAGCGGCTGGTGGGGCGGTCCGGCGGGACGATCGTCCCGCGCCGGGCTCCAGGTAAGCCCTACCTTCGCAGACAGGCCCGGAGGGTCTCGTTACACTCGCCGGAGTTGCACGTGAACATCGTCACAAGTGGGGTGAAGATGACGGCCGCAGCACACGATGACGCCGACGTCATCGTCGTCGGCGCAGGCCCTGCGGGGGCCGGCGCGGCCTACTGGTGCGCGTCCGCGGGGCTCGACGTGCTGCTCCTCGAGAAGTCCGCGTTCCCCCGCGACAAGATCTGCGGCGACGGGCTCACGCCGCGCGCGGTGTCCGAGCTGGTCCGCATGGGCGTGCCGATCCGCGAGCAGGACGGCTGGATCCGCAACGTCGGCCTGCGCGTCATCGGCGGCGGGCACCGCATCGAGCTGCCGTGGCCCGAGCTGTCGAGCTACCCGTCCTACGGGCTGGCGCGCGCCCGCACGACGTTCGACCAGACCCTCGCCGAGCACGCCCGGGCCGCCGGTGCCAAGCTCTCCGAGCGCACGTCCGTCACGGGCCCTGTGCTCGACGAGCGCACGGGCCGCGTCGTCGGCGTGCGGGCGCGCCCGGTCGACGACGCGGGCCGTCGTGCGGGCGACGAGGTCGAGTACCGCGCCCCCGTCGTCATCGACGCGGGCGGGGTGTCCGCGCGCCTGGCCACGTCCGTGGGCCGGGTCAAGCGCGACGACCGTCCGATGGGCGTGGCCGTGCGCACCTACTTCCGCACGCCGCGCCACGACGACCCGTGGATGGAGTCCCACCTCGAGCTGTGGGACGGCGAGCCCGGCCGCTCGCACCTCATGCCCGGCTACGGCTGGATCTTCTCCCTCGGCGACGGCACCGCGAACGTCGGCCTCGGCTCGGTGAGCTCGACCGCCGCCGCCACCAAGGTGGACTACAAGGACCTGTTCGCCCGCTGGATGGCGCACGCGCCCGCGGAGTGGGAGTTCACGCCCGAGCACCAGGTCGGCCCCGTGCGCGGCGCGGCCCTGCCGATGGGCTTCAACCGCGGCCCCATGTACGCCGACGGCCTGCTGCTGGCGGGCGACTCCGCCGGCATGGTCAGCCCGTTCAACGGCGAGGGCATCGCCTACGGCCTGCAGGCGGGACGCGTCGCCGCCGACGCGATCTCCCAGGCCCTCACGCGCGGCTCCGCCGCGGGTCGCGAACGGGCCCTGGCGACGTACCAGCAGCGCATGCGCGAGGACCTCGGCGGCTACTACACGCTCGGCCGGCTGTTCGTCCGGATCATCGAGCACCCCCAGGTCATGCGGCTGTGCACCCGGTACGGGCTGCCCCGGCCGCTGCTCATGAAGTTCGTCCTGAAGCTGTTGTCGGACTGCTACGAGCCCCGGGGCGGGGACACGGTCGACCGTGTGATCGCCGGGCTCGCGAGGATGGCACCCGCAGCATGACCCCGGCAGCCCCCACCCACCGCCCGCGGCCGTCCGGCCGCACCTCGACGACGAGGAGGACCGCTCGATGAGCAACCCGTACGTGCCGCTCCTGGTGCTCATGGGCATCGCCGCGGTGCTGGCGCTGGGCGGTGTGGGGGCGAGCGCGATCCTCGGGCCCAAGCGCTACAACCGCGCCAAGCTCGACGCGTACGAGTGCGGCATCGAGCCGACGCCGCACGCGATCGGCGGCGGCCGCTTCCCGATCAAGTACTACCTCGTGGCGATGACGTTCATCGTCTTCGACATCGAGGTGGTGTTCCTCTACCCGTGGGCCGTGAGCTTCGCCGAGCTGGCGACGTTCGGCCTTGTCGCGATGCTCGCGTTCATCGCGCTGATCACGGTCCCGTTCGTCTACGAGTGGAAGCGCGGCGGGTTCGAGTGGGACTGACGACGGCACGCGCGAGGAGGAGGGGCTGATGGGCATCGAGGAGGCACCCTCGGGGTTCCTGCTGACGACGGTCGAGGACCTCGTCGGCTACTTCCGCAAGGGCTCGCTGTGGCCGGTGACGTTCGGCCTGGCGTGCTGCGCGATCGAGATGATGGCCGCGGGCGCGCCCCGGTACGACATCTCACGCTTCGGCATGGAGGTCTTCCGCGCGTCGCCGCGCCAGGCGGACCTCATGATCGTCGCCGGCCGGGTCAGCCAGAAGATGGCGCCGATCGTGCGGCAGGTCTACGACCAGATGTCGGCGCCGAAGTGGGTGCTGTCGATGGGCGTGTGCGCCTCCAGCGGCGGCATGTTCAACAACTACGCGATCGTGCAGGGCGTCGACCACGTCGTGCCCGTCGACATCTACCTGCCGGGCTGCCCGCCGCGGCCCGAGATGCTCATCCACGCGATCCTCGCGCTGCACGAGCAGATCCAGAACGAGCCGCTCGGCGTCAACCGCAAGGAGGCGGCCGCGGCCGCCGAGGCCGCCGCGATGGCCGCCACGCCGACGTCGCACATGACGGGGCTGCTGCGGTGAGCGACGCGAAGGACCGGAAGACCGACGCCGCCGACGCCGTGAAGCCCGGTGAGGGCAC